>CACAIK010000038.1 GCA_902532525.1 uncultured Pelagibacteraceae bacterium | reverse complement strand
ATCATTAATGGTGCATTATTAGACTCGAAAAAATATGAGTTAGAACTTTTTGGTGAAGAAAGAAAAGATGGTTCGATCGTTTATGGCGCATTAGAAAAAGCATCTGGCGGAGTATTATTAATAGACGAAGTGACTGAAATTCCACTAGAAACACAGTCAAAAATTTTAAGAGTTGTAATAGATCAAAAGTTTAAGAGAATTAATAGCAATCATGACATAAAGGTTGATGTTAGAATTATTTGTGCTTCTAGTAAAAATATTAACTATGAGATAAAAAACGGAAATTTTCGTGAGGACTTATTTCATAGATTAAATGTATTTAATATTGAAATAGAACCATTAAACAAGAGAATAGAAGACATACCATTGCTAGTAGAATATTTCATAGAAAATATTTGCGAAACGTATAATTACAAAAAATTTAAAATTAAAGATGATAATTATCTATTAAATTATGATTGGCCAGGAAATGTAAGAGAATTACGTAATCTTATTGAAAGAATTGCAATTCTATCGCCTGGAAATGATGAGGAAAAAATTTTGAATATTATCAAAGAATCTCTCTCTAAATCTGCAAATGAATCTTTTTCAGTTGCTGATAATTTATCTATACCATTACGAGAAGCGAGAGAAAATTTCGAAAAAGAATATTTAATATCTCAAATAAAAAAATTTGGCGGAAATATATCAAAAACTGCAAAATTTGTTGGTATGGAAAGATCTGCACTTCATAGAAAGTTAAAATTATTAGGCGTTAAGGATCTTAATTAATGAATATAATAATTTGTGGTGCTGGCAGAGTAGGTTTTACTATAGCTAAACAACTAACTGAGCAAAATCATTCTATAACTGTTATTGATCAATCAAGTGAGGATATTCAAAAAATTAATGAGTCTCTTGATGTAAAAGCAATTGTAGGTAAAGCTACTTCTCCTGAAATTTTAGACAGGGCTAATACGGCAGAAGCTGATATGCTAATAGCAGTTACAAGAAATGACGAAATAAATATGCTTATTTGTCAAATAGCATATTCATTGTTCAAAGTACCTAAAAAAATTGCCCGAATCAGATCTCAAGAATATTTAGATCCAAAATTTTCAAAATTATTTAACAAAGAAAATTTACCAATAGATTATGTTATATCTCCAGAGCTAGAAATTGCTAAATCACTTCAAAGAAAGCTAGAAGCACCAGGGGCTTTAGATAACGTACCGTTTGCAGAAAATAAAATAAGATTATTAGAAATTCTAATTGATGAAAAATGTCCAATTCATGAAACCAAATTAAAAGAATTAACAAATAAATTTCCAAATTTAAATGCATATATATTAGGTGTTATCAGAGAAGAAAGTTTTAAAATATTAAAGAAAGACGATAAACTTCAACATAATGATAAAGCTTATGTTATTGTAAACTCAAATCAAATGGAAGAGACCCTTAAAGTCTTTGGACACAATGAAAAAATTGCAAATAAGATACTTATTATTGGTGGTGGTAATATTGGATTTAATCTTGCCTCAAACATTGAAAACAATTTTGAAGAGGCCAGAGTAAAAATTATTGAGAAAGATAAAAATAGAGCTGAATATATTGCAAATTATTTAAATGATACAATTGTTATAAATGGAAATGGTTTGGATGAAGATGTATTAAATGAAGCTAATTTAGATGAAGTCGAAACTGTATTAGCTTTAACAAATGACGATGAGGATAATCTTATGGTAAGCGTTCTTGTTGAGAAATTCTCAAAAGATAAAAGAACTATGGCTTTAGTTAATAAACCCAATTATTCACTTTTACAATCATCTTTAAAAATTGATGATTTAATTGATCCTAGAATGAGTACAGTTTCTAGTATATTGAAACATGTTCATAAAGGTACAATTGAAAATGCTTACACAATCTTAAACGGTGAATACGAAGTTATTGAAGCTGACATTTTAGAGTCGTCAGAATTAGTAAATAAAGAGTTAAAAAATGCAGATTTACCCGATGAAATTCGTGTGGGTGCAATTTTAAGAGATAATAAGTTTATGCTTCCTTCATCTAAATATATATTTCAGAAAGACGATACAGTCGTATTGTTAGCTAAAAGAGACCAATTACCTTTAGTGGA
>CACAIK010000037.1 GCA_902532525.1 uncultured Pelagibacteraceae bacterium | reverse complement strand
GGTTTTGAGTATTTATCTCCAAAATAAAATATGTGACCAACTTCAATACCTTTGGTGTTTACTCTAAATTCTTCTGGGACAGATTTTTCAAATTCATCTTTATTAAATTTTTCGTCTGTTACAGAATAAAATTTTTCATATTGTTTTCTCAATAAACTTAAAGAGACTTTATCAAGAATTGTTTTCGAGCTATTTACATCAAAAATTCTTTTATCTGTATAAATTTTACTTTCACCAGTATCAGCAAGAATAATAAATTCATGTGATAAATTTCCTCCTATAGGTCCAGTATCAGCAGCCATGGGAATTGCGGATAAATTTAGTCTCTTAAAAGTTTTTAAATATGAAAGAAAAAATTTATTGTACGAAAATATTGCATCATCATCTGTTAAATCAAAAGAGTAGGCATCCTTCATATAAAATTCTCTACATCTCATAATTCCAAATCTTGGTCTTAACTCATCTCTAAATTTCCATTGAATATGGTATAATAATTGAGGTAAAGATTTATATGATTTAAAAGAAGATCTAAAAATTTCTGTCACAAGTTCCTCATTAGTTGGACCATATAACATTTCTCTATTTTGACGATCCTTAATTCTTAACATTTCTTCACCATAATCTTCATATCGTCCGCTTTCCTTCCAAATTTCGGATGATTGAATTGTGGGCATTAATATTTCTTGAACACCAACATGGTCTTGTTCTTCTCTAACTATTTGTTCTATTTTTTTCATGACTTTAAAGCCAAGCGGTAACCAAGAATAAATTCCAGCAGAGGACTGTTTAATCATGCCTACTCTTAACATTAACTGGTGTGATTTAATTTTAGCCTCAGATGGATTATTTTTTAGTATCGGAATAAATGATTTTGAAAAAAACATTAATTTAAAAAGTTACGTAAATTTAAAATTTCATAAATTACTAATAGATATATAACTATAAAAATACCAGACGTAATTAAAGTACAATAAATTATTTTTTTAGTTATTTTTGGATTTTCTGGGGCCCCAGGGTCAACTCCCTCTATATTTCCTTTTTTTTCACGATTAACATCTATAGGAAGAATGGCAAAAAAAACTATCCACCACAAGCACACATATACAACTATTGAGCCTGTAATACTCAATTAAATCCTCACTAAATTTATATTTGTGTAAGGTCTTTTTCCTAATTTTTCTTTTGTGTATTTTCTACAAGTTATTTTAAGAGCATCAATTAAATTTGATTCTTGCTTTTTATTATTTAAAGAAAAAGTTTTTGCTGTTTTTTCAATTTCCTCTTCAAGATTAAATGTAAATTCATCTTTTTCGTATATAGGTAAACCTCTAAAAGTTAATAAAGGTTTGTTATGAATATTACCATTTGGAGTGATCACTAATGTTGCTTCTATTAATCCGTTGGTAGATAAATTTTTTCTCTCTTTGATAGATTGAGCATCTTCTTCAACACTTATAGAACCATCTACGAAAAGTCTTCCACTTGGAGCTTTATCATATACTTCAGGTTTATCACCTGGATAAATTCTAACTATATCACCATTTTCTACTCTAACAGGGTGTGGGACTTGCATTTCTTTAGCAAAATGTATGTGTTCAATCATATGTCTATGTTCACCATGAACAGGTATAACAGATCTTGGTTTTATCCAGTCATACATATCCTTTAAATCTTCTCTATTTGGATGTCCTGATACATGAATAAATTCACTATCTTCAGAAATTACTTCTATGCCTTCTCTAACTAATTGATTGTGAAGTTTGTATAATTTTTTTTCGTTACCTGGAATAATTTTTGAAGAAAATATAACTGCGTCCCCTCTCTCAACAAAAACATCTGGATGTGTATAATTTGAAATACGGTTCATCGCACCCATTGGTTCTCCTTGACTACCAGTACATAAGTAAACAATTTTTTCTCTTGAAATATTTTTTGCATCTCTTGCATCAAGTGGTTCAATAACATTTTGCAAGTAACCACATTGCCTAGCAGCTTTATAAATTCTGTGCATTGAACGGCCCACCAAAGCAATTTGCCTACCTGTTTTTTTCAGCACAATAAAAGGCAGACTCCATTCTAGCAACATTTGAAGCGAAAGAAGTAATAATTATCCTTTTCTTTAATCTTTCCATTATCTTTAGCATATTTTTTCTTACATCGAGCTCAGATCCTGCTCTTCCTGCACTAAATACGTTTGTTGAGTCACATATCATTGTCAAAACACCTTCTTCACCAATTTCCTTTAATCTTTTTGAATTCATATTGTCTCCAGTTAATGGATCTGGATCACACTTCCAATCACCAGTGTGTAATATATTTCCAACAGGTGTTTCAATTTTTAGTCCATTAGGTTCTAGTATAGAATGTGTTAATGTAACAAATTCTATTTTAAAAGGACTTAAATCTACAATGCTATTTAATTGAACAACTTCTAGATATCCTGTTACATCAATTT
>CACAIK010000036.1 GCA_902532525.1 uncultured Pelagibacteraceae bacterium | reverse complement strand
GAAGTGACAACTAACAAAACATATATTTGGAAAGGATATAAAACTTGGAAAAAAAATAAGGGTTATGAAAAAAATAAAAACAAAAAATTTAGGGTTGTTGCAATAGATTATGGAATTAAAAAGAATATATTAAGATATTTTTCTGATTTTAATTGTGAAGTTAAAGTAGTTTCCTGCAAAGAAAATGCAGAAAACATTCTAAATCTTAAACCTCATGGAATTTTTTTGTCAAACGGTCCTGGAGATCCAGCTGCAACAGGGAAGTATGCAATTAAAGTAATAAAAAAATTATTAAAAACAAATATTCCTTTGTTTGGAATATGTTTAGGTCATCAAATATTAGCTTTATCATTGGATGCAAAAACAAAAAAAATGAAATTAGGACATAGAGGTGCCAATCATCCTGTAAAAAATTTAGTTACTAAGAAAGTTGAAATTACAAGTCAAAATCATGGATTTGAAGTTGTTAAGGAAAGTTTAAAAAAAAATACTGAGATAACCCATTTATCATTATTCGACGATTCTATTGAAGGTATAAGATTAAAAAATAAACCTGTTTTTTCTGTTCAATATCATCCAGAAGCTAATCCCGGTCCGCAGGATAGTAAATATTTATTTAGTAACTTTATTAAAGATGTAAAAAAATATGCCAAAAAGAAAAGACATTAAAAAAATATTAGTTATCGGAGCTGGTCCAATTATTATTGGCCAAGCTTGTGAATTTGATTATTCTGGGACGCAAGCATGCAAAGCGTTAAAAGATGAGGGTTATAAAGTAATATTAATCAATTCAAATCCAGCAACTATAATGACTGACCCTGGTGTTGCTGATAAAACTTATATTGAACCAATTTCCTTACAAGTGCTGGAGGAGGTTATCAAGAAAGAAAGACCTGATGCAATTCTGCCTACAATGGGTGGTCAAACAGCATTAAATCTTGCAATTAATGCGGAAAAAAATGGTTTATTAAAAAAATATAAAATTGAACTTATAGGAGCAAATTCTAAAGCAATAGCAAATGCTGAAGATAGAAAAAAATTTAGAAAAAATATGTCAGATATTGATATTGACTTACCAAAATCAGAAGTTCTTAATAAATTTTCAAAAGCGAAAAAATGTTTAAACAAGATTGGTCTTCCTGCAATTATTAGACCTTCATTTACTTTGGGTGGATTAGGCGGAGGAATAGCTAGAACACAAAAAGATTTTTTTAAGATTATAAAAGAAGGAATGAATGAATCTCCTCAAAATCAGGTTTTAGTTGAAGAGTGTTTAGATGGTTGGAAAGAATTTGAGATGGAAGTTGTTAGAGACAAAAACGACAATTGTATAATTATATGTTCAATAGAAAACGTTGATCCGATGGGAACTCATACCGGTGACTCTGTTACAATAGCTCCGGCATTAACATTGACAGATAAAGAGTATCAGGTAATGAGAAATGCATCTATTGCTTGTTTAAGAAAAATTGGTGTTGAGACAGGTGGTTCAAATGTTCAATTCGCGATAAATCCAAAGAATGGAAGAATGGTAATTATCGAAATGAACCCCAGGGTTTCAAGATCATCTGCATTAGCTTCAAAAGCAACAGGCTTTCCAATTGCAAAGGTAGCTGCAAAATTAGCTGTTGGTTACACTCTAGATGAATTACAAAATGAAATAACGAAAGTAACGCCGGCTTCTTTTGAGCCAACTATTGATTATGTGGTAACAAAAATTCCAAGGTTTACATTTGAAAAATTTTCAGACACAGAGTCAATTTTAGGAACTTCAATGAGGTCTGTCGGCGAAGCAATGGCAATAGGAAGGAATTTCAAAGAATCTTTTCAAAAAGCTTTGGTTTCACTTGAAATAGGATTGACGGGATTGGATAATATTTTTCACTATTCAAAAAAAGAAATTTTAAAGAATTTAAAAATTAATATTCCAAATAAATTACTTCTAATTGCTGAAGCTTTTAGAAAAAAGATTTCTATAGATGATATTTACAAATTATCAAAAGTAGACCCTTGGTTTTTAAATCAAATTAAGGAAATAGTTGATGAAGAAAAAATATTAATTTCAAAAGGTCTACCAAAAACATTTGAAGAATTTAACAGAGTAAAGTCAATAGGTTTTTCTGACAAGAAGATATCGCAATTAACGGACCAGAAACAATCGATTGTTAAATTAAGAAGAAAAGGGTTAAAAGTTATGCCAGTTTTCAAGAAAGTTGATACCTGTGCTGCTGAATTTAAATCTTTTACACCGTATATGTATTCTACATATCAAAGAAATTTTTCTATTAAAACTGAATGTGAGTCTGAGCCAAGTAATAAAAAAAAGGTAATAATTTTAGGTGGGGGACCAAACAGAATTGGTCAAGGTATAGAGTTTGACTACTGCTGTTGCCAGGCTAGCTTTTCTCTAAAAGAAGCAGGATTTGAGACAATAATGATAAATTGTAACCCAGAAACTGTTTCTACTGATTACGATAC
>CACAIK010000035.1 GCA_902532525.1 uncultured Pelagibacteraceae bacterium | reverse complement strand
TTTTAAAGGAAAAATTGAGACTGCTCTTGGATTGGCTGGAGTTGGAGATTTATACGTCAGTGCTGCTGGAGGTAGAAATAGTAAAATGGGAAGTTACTTAGGGCAAGGCTTTACATTCAACAATGCTAAAAGAAAATTTATGCCTAATGAAACTGTAGAGGGAGAGCAACTTGCAAGAGAAATTGCTCCATTTGTATTAAAAAAAATTCAACAAAAAAAAATCCCTTTGATGACAAAATTAATTAAATCTATAATTAATAATAAAAAATTAACATTAAATTAAAAATGGCGAGTATTAAAATAGATAAAGTAAACAAGTTTTTTGGTAACACACACGTGATCAAAGATGTTTCTCTTGATATTAAAAGTGAGTCTTTCACAGTTCTAGTCGGACCAAGTGGTTGTGGTAAATCAACAATTTTAAGAATGATTGCTGGTTTAGAGGAAATTAATTCAGGTACAATATCTATTGATAATAAAGTTGTAAATGATTTACCACCTAAAGAAAGAAATATTGCAATGGTATTTCAATCTTACGCTCTTTATCCTCATATGACAGTATTTGATAATATGGCTTTTGGCTTAAAAATAGAAAAAAAATCAAAAGAAGAGATAGAACAAAGAGTAATGGAAGCTGCTAAAATCTTACAAATAGAAGACTATCTTGAGAGAAAACCCAAACAATTATCTGGAGGACAACGTCAAAGAGTAGCTATTGGTAGAGCAATTACAAGAAAACCAAAAGTTTTTTTATTTGATGAACCATTATCTAACTTAGACGCTGCGTTAAGAGTACAAATGAGAGTAGAATTAGCAAAATTACATGATCAACTTAATGCTACTATGATCTATGTAACTCATGATCAGACTGAAGCCATGACACTTGCAAATGATATTGTTGTATTGGATCAAGGTATAGTTTCACAAAAGGGATCACCAATGAACTTGTATAATAACCCAGATAATTTATTTGTTGGAGGTTTTATCGGATCTCCAAAAATGAATTTTATAGATAGTAAAATTTTAAGTAAAAGTTCAAAGAGTTCTGAAGTAGATATAATGGGGACTGGAAAGTTAATTGTACCAAAAATTTCTGAGAATACTAAAGAAGGGGATAGTATAAAAATTGGGATAAGACCAGAGCACTTAATATTAAACGCAGTTTCAGATTCTTTTTGGGAAAGCAAGGTTTTCGTCGTGGAAAAATTAGGATCAGGAACATATTTATATTTAGAGAAAGAGGGAGATCCTCTTGTTGTACAAACTGATGGGGACACTGATATTAAAGTAGGTGACACTGTTAAAATAGGTTTTGATCCATTTCGTTGCCATTTATTTGATAATAAAGGTATTTCTTTTAAAAATTCCTAAATCAATCTCAGGTAGTATTGTGTAATTTACATACTTGTTATTCTTCTTTTAAATGTTCATTATGTATTAATTTTTAAATAACTTTACAAAACAAGAAAAAAGAGGGGAATATATGTTTAAAAATATATTAATAACAATCTCTGCAATAGCTTTTGTTTTTAATTCAATTGCATTTGCAGATATCAAATTCTGGACGACAGAAACTCAACCAGCAAGGATGGCTAAACAAGAAGAGATGGCTAAAGCCTTTGAAGCTAAAACTGGAATTGGAGTTGAAGTTATCCCGATTGATGAAAAAGATTTAGGAACAAGAGCTACTGCAGCAGCCGCAGCAGGAGATCTTCCTGATGTAATTTATCATACACTACAATATGTATTACCATGGGCTGAAGCCGGAATTTTAGACGTTGATGCAAATAATGATGTAGTTAAATCACTGGGAAAGAAAACCTTTGCACCAGGTGCTTTGAAAATGGCTAGCGCTGGTGGTAAAATCGCAGCGGTGCCAGTTGATGGTTGGACACAAATGGTTGTTTATAGAAAAGATCTATTTGAACAAGCTGGATTGGAACCACCAACAACTTATGCAAACATTGAAAAAGCTATAGATGCTTTATCTAGCAATGAAATGTTCGGATTTGTTGCAGCAACTAAAACTGATGAAAATTTTATGAGTCAGGTTTTGGAGCATGTTCTACTTGCAAATGGAGTTAACATTGTCAAAAAGGGTGGAACAAAAAAACAAGGAAGAGCTTTAAAAAATTCTTTACAGTTTTATAAAAAATTAGCTAAAGCTAGCCCTCCAGGAGAACTTTATTGGAAACAATCAAGAGAACTTTATTTTGCTGGTAAAACTCCAATGATAATATGGTCACCATTTATCATGGATGAATTAGCTGGTTTAAGAGATTCAGCTCCACCAACAATTAATAGTGATCCTACATCACCTGAATTGGCATCTAAAACTGGTTTTATAACTAATTTTAGTGGACCAAATAATGTAAAAGGTGCAGCTTGGGCAGATGTTAGATACTTTGGTATAACTGCAGATGCAGATACTGATGAAGCTAAGCAGTTTATTCTTTATTCAATGGATGAGGGATACACTAGTACTTTATCTATCGCACCAGAAGGTAAATTCCCTGTAAGAAGAGGTAATGCGAGTGATCCAAATGCATTTACAACGGCTTGGAGTAAACTACCTGTTGGAGTTGATAGAAAAGCGC
>CACAIK010000034.1 GCA_902532525.1 uncultured Pelagibacteraceae bacterium | reverse complement strand
CAGTCTGTAGGTATTTATGTACCAGCTAATTTACCATCCACATTATTAATGAATGCAGTGCCTGCAAAAATTTCTGGTGTAAAAAGAATTGTTTTGGCTAATCCAAAACTTAATGGAAAATTAAATCCTGCAGTTCTTTATGCGGCTAAAAAAGTTGGAATTAAGGAAATTTACTCAATGGGCGGTGCCCAAGCTATAGCAAGTTTAGCATATATTCAAAAAGTGAATAAAATTGTTGGGCCTGGAAATATCTATGTTGCTAGAAGCAAACGTGAAGTCTTTGGTGATGTTGGGACAGAAGGAATGGTCGCTGGGCCTAGTGAAATTTGTGTTTTAGCAGATGGCAAAACTGATCTAAATCAAGTTATAACTTCTATGATTGGACAAGCAGAACATGATGTAAATTCTCAGTGTATTTTAATTACGAAAGATAAAAAAGTAGCAAATAAATTTTATATAGAAATAAAAGAAAGTATCAAAAAAGTTCAAAGGAAAAGAGTTGTTTTAAAAAGTTTAAAACATAACGGATTAATTGTGTTAGCCCAAAGTGATAAGCAAATAATAGAAGCAATTAATGAAGTTGCTCCAGAGCACTTAGAAATTAATGTGTCTAATTATAAAAAGTATTTAAATCAAATTCATAATGCAGGAAGTATTATGATCGGAAAGTATTCTCCAATGGCTGTCTCAGATTATAATGTTGGTTCAAACCATGTATTACCAACTTTAGGATCTGCAAAATTTTCATCTGGACTAAATCTTAGTGAATTTTATAAAAAAATTAGCCATATAACTCTTACAAAAAAAGGTATTGAGAAATTAGGAGAATCCGCTACACATCTCGCTGAGTATGAAGAACTAGATAATCATGCTCAAAGTATTAAATCTAGAATGAGGAGATAACAATTTGAGTAAACAGGATACGTTGGAGTTTGAAGGTGTGGTAACAGATCTTCTTCCTAATGCTATGTTTAGAGTTAAACTAGACAATGGTCATAACGTTACAGCTCACACGGCAGGAAAACTTAGAAAAAATCGTATTCGTGTTTTACAAGGTGATAGAGTGAAATTGGAAGTATCTCCATACGATTTATCAAAGGGTCGTATAATTTTTAGATCTTAATATGGCTTCGTAGCTCAGTTGGTAGAGCAGAGCCCTGAAAAGGCTTGTGTCGCTGGTTCGAGTCCCGCCGAAGCCACCACACCATGTGGTATTAATATCCATCATTATGCTTGCATTCAAAATTAAAATCTAATACCTATCCAGCAGCTATTTATAGCTAATTATATAATAACAAAGAAAGAGTAACTAAAGTATGAGTACATTAAAAGGCAAAGTAAAGTGGTTCAACGGTAAGAAGGGCTACGGTTTTATTGAAAGAGAAGACGGAGAAAAAGATTGTTTCGTTCATGCGAGTGCAGTTAGAGAAGCTGGACTTAGATTTTTGAATGAAAACGATGCTATAGAATTCGAAATTCAAGATGGCGAAAAAGGTCCAAGCGCTGTAAATTTGAAAAAATTAGGTTAATAAAATTTAATTCATCAAAAATATTTGTATAGGAATAGGATATGTTAAATAACATAGCTATTCCTGTGCAAAGCCTTTTCTTACTTGCATTTAAAAAAAATAATGCTAAATACACAGCAATGAATAAAATGGTTACTAACAATAAAGAAACTCACAGACATCATTCTCATGCTGGCTGCAAGCTAGCTATTTAATTATTTATAAATTTAATTTTATCCACATTTAGTATAAAACAGTAGAAGGAGCACGGGTAGCTCAGTTGGTTAGAGCAGCGGTTTGTGGAACCGAAGGTCGACAGTTCGAATCTGTCCCCGTGTACCAAAAAATGAATAAAGAAAAAAAATTATCTGCAAATACCCCTTCGGGTTTTGTTGATAGATACAGTAAAGAATTAGCGTTAAAAGAAAATTTAATTGCTAAGATTGAGGAAAATTTTTTAAAATTTGGCTTTTCTAAACTAGAAACCCCGAGTTTTGAAATATCAGAAAATATAGGAAAATTTTTACCAGATGAAGATAGGCCAAGCTCTGGTGTATTTGGTTTTCAAGAGGAAAATAATAGTTGGATATCATTACGTTATGATTTAACTGCGCCATTAGCAAGATACGTATCTCAAAATTATTTAAATATCTCAAATCCTTTTAAAAGATATCAGATTGGTAATGTATGGCGAAATGAGAAACCTGGTCCTGGTAGATTTAGAGAGTTTACACAAGCTGATTGTGATATTGTTGGATCTAATAATCCTTTAGCAGATGCTGAGATGTGCAATCTTTTAGCTGACACATTATATTTCTGTGGCTTAGAAAAAAATCAATATCAAATCAAATTAAGTAATAGAAAATTAATTCAAGGACTTATTGAAAATTTAAAAATTTCAGAAAGCAAACAACAACTTGCTGTTTTGAGAGCTATAGATAAGCTTGATAGAGTTGGAACTGATGGTGTTAAAGAATTGCTTACAACAGGACGTAAAGATAAATCTGGTGATAAAACAATTGGAGCAAACCTCTCTGATAATCAAGCTGCAGAAATAACTAGTTTTATAAATATGAAATCTTTAGATGAAATTAAGTCAGCTATACCAAACAAATTAGTTGAAGATGGTGTTGATGAATTAAATAAAGTTTTAGATGGAATAAGTTATTCATCTAATTTTGATCAAATAATTTTTTCTCCTGAAGTTATCAGAGGACTTGAATATTATGATGGACCAATATTTGAAGCAAATTTAACATTTAAAGTTAAAAATCAAAAAAAACAAGAAGTGGAGTTTGGCTCAGTTGGTGGAGGTGGAAGATATAATTCTTTAGTTTCAAGATTTAAAAAAGTAGACTTATCTGCAACAGGTGTTTCCATAGGCCTTGATCGTTTGCTATACGCATTAGTTCAGTTAAACAAAGTCGATGTAAAAAATAATTCACCAATAATAATATGTGTTTTAGATAA
>CACAIK010000033.1 GCA_902532525.1 uncultured Pelagibacteraceae bacterium | reverse complement strand
TTTGTTAGTAATAATTTTAGATTTGGAAATAGGAGAGAGGGGGACGTAAATTTATTAAAAAGATTTCAAAAAAAATATAATTACAAGTTAATTAATCCAAAACCGTTATATAAAAAAAATAAAATCATTTCTTCAACATTAATTAGAAAATTAATTGAAAATGGTAATTTAAAAATTGCAAATCAACTTTTATCAAAAAATTGGTCAATAGAAGGTGTTGTAGAAAAGGGTAGAATGATGGGAAGAAAAATTGGCTTTCCTACATGCAACATAAATATAAAAAATTATGTAATACCAAAAGTAGGAGTTTATGCAGTTGATGTTTATATCGAAAAAAACAGAAAAAAGATCAAAGGAATAGCAAATATTGGGTACAGGCCTACTTTTAATCAAAAAAAATTATTATTAGAGGTAAATTTATTTAAATTTTCTGGAAATCTTTATAATAAAAATCTAACTATTAATTTTACAAAATTTATTAGAGGAGAAACAAAATTTAAAAATATTGATGCTTTGAAAAAACAAATAAATAAAGATATCAAAGTTGCTAAAAGATAAAATTTCATGAGCAAGGAACATATAAATCTACCTAAAACAAAATTCTCAATGAAGGCAAACTTGCCAAATAAGGAGCCAAATTACATTGAATTTTGGAAGAAAATTGACCTTTACAATTTGTTAAGACAAAAAAGTAAAGGGCAAGAAAAATTTGTGCTTCATGACGGGCCTCCATATGCAAATGGCAATATTCATATGGGTACTGCCTTAAATAAAATTTTAAAAGATATAATTACAAAATTTCATCAAATGGATGGCAAAGACTCAGTTTATGTTCCTGGATGGGATTGTCATGGTTTGCCCATTGAGTGGAAAATTGAAGAACAGTACAAAAAGAATAAAAAAAATAAAAATGATGTTCCAATTATTGAATTCAGAAAAGAATGTAGAGAATTTGCAAATAAATGGATAGACGTCCATAAGGGAGAATTTACAAGACTCGGGGTAATCGGTGATTGGGAAAATTACTATTCAACAATGTCATTTGATGCCGAAGCTCAAATAGTTAGAGAACTTGGAAAATTTCTTAAAGAAGGAAGCCTTTATAGAGGCTATAAGCCAGTTCTTTGGTCAACTGTTGAAAAAACAGCTTTAGCTGATGCCGAGGTTGAATACATGGATCATGTTTCAGATACGATTTATGCAGCATTTAAAGTGAAAGTTTCAAATTTAGATATAATTAAAAATTCTGATGTAATAATTTGGACGACAACTCCATGGACTATTCCTGCTAATAAAGCTTTAGCTTATAATTCTGGCCTTAAATATATTTTACTTGAAATTAATGATAAAAAAAATTTTGTTAATAGAAAAATTGTAATTGCAAAAGATTTATTAGAACCTTTTAAAAAAGATACCTCTATTGAAAATATAAAAGTTTTAAACGAATTTTTAGGAAAAGATTTGAAAGGAACAATTTGCAGTCATCCATTTTCTAAAATGGGATATGATTATGATATCCCAATGCTTGAGGCTAATTTTGTTACTACTGAGCAAGGCACGGGCATTGTACACTGCGCTCCAAGCCATGGACCAGATGATTTCAATCTTTGTTTGAATAATAATATTAAAGCAATTGAAACAGTTGATGGTGATGGAAAATATACAAATGAAATTAAACATTTTGAAGGTTTGCATATTTTTAAGGCAAATAATTTAATCATAGAAAAATTAGATGAACAAAAAAATTTGTTAACAAATGGAAAACTTACTCACTCTTACCCTCACTCTTGGCGATCAAAAGCTCCACTAGTTCACAGAGCAACTCCGCAATGGTTTATTTCTATGGAAAGTCATGGCTTAAGAGATAAAGCTTTAAAAGCTATTGATAATACAGATTTTTATCCTTCAAAAGGAAAAGAAAGAATTAAATCAATGATAGAAACTAGGCCTGATTGGTGTGTATCAAGACAGAGAGTTTGGGGCGTGCCTCTACCAATTTTTATTTCAAAAAAAACAGGTAAGGCTTTAGTTGATGATGAAGTTTTTGAAAATATTGCACAAATTTACGAGAAAGAAGGTTCTGATTGTTGGTTTAATGAGGATTATCAGGTCTTTCTTGGAGACAAGTATAAAGCGCAAGATTATGAAAAACTTTCAGATATAGTTGAAGTTTGGTTTGATAGTGGATCCACTCATTCTTTTGTCCTAGAAAAAAGAGATGACCTTAAATGGCCTGCATCTATGTATTTAGAGGGTTCAGATCAACATAGAGGATGGTTTCACTCTTCATTACTTGAGTCATGCGGAACTAGAGGTGTTGCTCCATTTGAAAGCATTCTTTCTCATGGCTTTGTCGTAGATGGAAAAGGTCTAAAAATGTCAAAATCAACAGGTAACGTAATTGCTCCACAAGATATACTTAAAAAATATGGAGCTGATATATTAAGAATTTGGGTTGCATCTTCAAATTATGCTGAGGATCTTAGAATAGATTATTCAATTTTAGATCAACATGCGGAGTCCTATAGAAAAATTAGAAACACATTTAGATATCTTTTAGGCAACATTAAGGATCAATATGAAAATCTTGATTTTGAAAAAGTTGAACTTGAAAATTTTGAATCACTTGAAAAATTTATGCTTCATAGAATTTATACAATAAATGAGAATTTTAAAAATAATTTTAAGGTTTATAATTTTCATAATCTTTATAAAGAGCTGCTGAATTTTTGTACAGTTGAGCTTTCTGCCTTTTATTTTGATATCAGAAAAGATACTTTATATTGTGACGCTTTAAATTCTGACAAAAGAAAGAACTGTATAATTCTGTTAAATATTATTTTACAATGTCTTCTTAAATGGTTTGCGCCAATATTATCATTTACAACTGAAGAAATTTATCAATTAGTTAAAAAAGAAGAAGATAACCAAAGTATCCATTTACAAAATTTTGTCTCAGTTCCAAATTCTTGGAATAATGAGGAACTTAGCTCAGATTGGGATTATGTTAAAAAAATTAGAGATGAGGCAAATATTTCAATTGAGAATATGA
>CACAIK010000032.1 GCA_902532525.1 uncultured Pelagibacteraceae bacterium | reverse complement strand
TTTCTCTGATTTTTTTTAAAGCTGTCTCTTTAGCTAGAATCCAATTATTTAACAATGAAGGGTGGTTTACAATAAATGGCGCCATTCCCAATCCAGTTGAATTTCCAATTCCTAAATTTCTGCAAATATCCAAGTCTAATTCTACGGCGTCTTTAGGATTTTTATGTTTTGCAATATGATTGACTTGATCGAAAGTGAATTGTCTTACAAGGTAGACTAACATCATTTCCAATCTAAAAGGACCATTTATTTCATCTCTATTTTTAATTCTAAACCTGTCTGCTAATCCAAATTTTCCTGAGCCATATACTGCGGTTGTTCTGTACAAATATCCAACTTTTGAAAGCTCATTAGTATTGGGCTGGATACCTTTTGATAAACACTCGACTACGTAATTAAATGCTCTAACTGATCTATTTGCTCTTGAAAGAGTAAGTTCTTTATAAGAAAGTCTCCCTACTTCTTGCTTAGGGACATTTTGTGAAAGTCTATCAATATCGATCTTTGAAGGAATACCATCATACAAAGCAAATGCAGCATCCCATTTAGTTGCTATTACTCTATCAGATCTTTCCTCATCTTTAAGCTCATTGGCAAAACAAACTAGAGAATATGTTTTTTTTTCTTTTGAAAATGAATAAATAGCAACTCCAAATCCCCTATCATTCAAGTCGAACAAATCTCTGTTATATTTCCAATCTTTGAACTCGTTTAAAAATGATCTTAGAAAAGATAATTTAGATTGATGAAACGATCCAAGCCTAGAAAGTTTCATTACAATTTTAGGATCTCTGAGTGGAACTTGCATTAATTAATTCCTTTATAAAAATTAAACCAGTTATTGCCAAGTATCTTATTTATCTCTTCTTCGTGAAAACCTTTATTTTTTAGTTCTGTGTTTATATTATTAAATCCTCTTGCATCTAAAAACCAATCTGGTTGTTTTGGAAAACCAGGTTTATCTTTACTGCCTTCACCAAAATTTTTTGATTTTGACCATGTTCCATTTCTCATCCACTCAACTACGCTGTCTGGCTGGTTTAAACATAAGTCTGATCCTATTCCAACATTATCAATACCCATAATTTCAACTGTTCTTGCAACCATTTCACAAAAACTTTCTAATTTACAATTCGTTCCATCTTTTAAATGGTGAGCATACAATGATAAACCTAACATTCCTCCACTTGCAGATAAAACTTTTAATAATTCTGTAGATTTATTTCTTTTAGCTTCAAACCAAAAAGTTGGATTTGCATGAGTGATCGCAATTGGTTTTTGACTAATTTCAATTGCATCAAGTGTACTTTTTTCTGCTGAATGAGACATGTCAACAACGATACCTACTCTGTTCATTTCTTTAATAGCCTCTTTTCCAAAATTAGTAACCCCACTATCATTTTTTTCATAACATCCAGTGGCTAATAATGATTGGTTGTTATAAGTTAATTGCATAAATCGACAACCTTGTGAGTGTACTTTTTCTATAAGGCCTATGTCATCTTCAATTGGTGAACAATTTTGAAATCCAAAAAAAATTGCAGTTTTGTTTTCTTCTTTTGCTTTTGTAATATCGTTGTAGTTATTTCCTAGAAATATAAGATCTTTATTTTCTTCGAAATGTTTATTCCACTCTTGTATTCTTTGTTGTAATTCATCATAGTCTTCATGATAAACTAACGTTACGTGAACCGCATTTAATCCAGCTTTATTATTTATTTCAAAGATTTCTCTAGACCATTTACAATACTGAAGATTATCAATTCGATAATTCATATTTGGTATACACTATTATTATTATTATGATTGTCACTAACTTAAACTGTCCTTAGCTAAAAATTGCAATTTAAGGGAAATATCTGTAAATTGATATTGGTTTCATGAAATACAAAAAAAAATCACATAAAGTATCAATTGTAATGGGCAGTCAGTCTGATTACAAAACAATGAAAAATTGTGAAAAAGTTCTTAAGATTTTAAAAGTTAATTATGAGACAAGTATCGTCTCTGCTCACAGAACGCCTGATAGACTTTATGCCTATGCAAAGAAAGCAGAAAATAATAATATTTCTATTATTATTGCTGGAGCCGGAGGATCAGCACATTTACCTGGTATGATTGCTGCTATAACTAGAATTCCAGTCATAGGTGTTCCCATTGAAAGTAAAAAGTTAAAAGGTTTAGATAGTCTACTATCAATTGCCCAAATGCCAAAAGGAATTCCTGTTGGTACAGTTGCTATTGGAGAAGATGGTGCAATCAATGCTAGTTTATATGCTGCTTCAATTATAGCTACGTATGATAACAATGTAAAAAAAACACTTTTAAATTGGCGAAAAAAACAAACATCAAAAGTAAAAAAAAAACCAAAGTAATTAATGTCTAAACCTGATCTAGGAATAATAGGTGGAGGACAATTAGGAAGTCTATTAGCATCCGCAGCAAAAAAACTTAATATTAAAACGGTTATTTTATCTGACGATAAAGATGCACCTGCAATCAATTTTGCTGATGAATTTATTTATGGAGATTACCAAGACATAAATATTATCAATAACTTTTTAGAAAAAGTCGATCTTGTAACATATGAGTTTGAAAATATCCCATATGATATATTAAAAAAAATTAATGAAACCAAATCTGTATTACCAAGCCCTGAAATAAATAAATTAATCCAAAATAGACTAACTGAAAAAGAATTTTTAAATAAAAATAATATAACTACAACTCAGTATGTAAGTATAAATGATTTAGATGATATAAAAATAAACGATAAATTTATACCTGGTTTATTGAAAACTTGTACACTAGGTTACGATGGAAAGGGCCAATATAAAATAAATAATGCAAATGATTTAAACAATGATTTCGATTTTTCAAAAGGCTACATCTTAGAAAAGATAGTAAATTTAAAAAAAGAAATTTCAGTTGTGGTTACAAGATTTGGTCACCAAAAATATGAAATTTATGATCCAATTGAAAATTATCATGAAGACCAGATTTTAAAATACTCTAAAATTCCCGCAGATATAAGTAATGAAATTAAAAATAAAGCATTGGACTGGGCAAAAACAGTAGCTGAAGAGCTTGATTATATTGGTACTATGTGCGTTGAATTCTTTATAGATAAAAATAATAATTTATATGCTAATGAAGTTGCACCAAGAGTACATAATTCTGGGCACCTAACTATAAATTCACACAACATTAGCCAATTTGA
>CACAIK010000031.1 GCA_902532525.1 uncultured Pelagibacteraceae bacterium | reverse complement strand
TCAACGAATTTTTAACATCTAAAATAAACGAAAAAATTTATTCTCAATGTCATTTTGAAAAAAAATTAGATTTTGAAAGAAACAAATTAGTAAGAAAATTTTTGACAAGTATATCATTAACAAAACCAAACATATTTATTTACGATCCTTATGAAAAGCTATGTCCTAACAATATTTGTCATAACTATAATGAAAAAAATGATTTTTTTATGTTAAATGACAAAGATCACTTGAGTATTGAGGCCAGTAGATTTTTGTCGAGTGATTTAGAATTATTTATAAGTAAAATATTATGATTTAGATTTTTTTATCTTCTAAATTCATTGCTTGCATAAGTTCATTCCATTCTCTTTTTGATAATCCAGAATTTTCAAGATTTACGTCTTGTTTGTTTATAATTTTTTGTAAAACAATTTTTCCCTTTGATGATATTTCGGTACCACCTATTCTATAATCTAAAAATGCTTCATGTGTTATTGGTACCCATTTTTTTACAGTATTTAACATTTCATCAGCATAAGCTCTTATTTCATACTGTGCATGAGTATCTGCTCTCAATCGAAGAAAATTCATCAAATTTAACAGATCTGTTTTCCAATACCATTGTGTATAAGTATTTAAAGTCAAATTCATTCTTGCAAGTTCTCTTGCTAATCCTGTTGAATTTTTATCTATTGTTGAGCCATCATATTTTTCATTAAGCATTGTTTCATAGTTTTGATAAGTTTGCTCAGCATCTCCCTTAAGTAAATCTAAAACTTTTTTTGCTTTTTCTCCCTCTATAATTTGTCCTCTACCCTGCCGATTATTTTGAGATTGAGCGGCTAAATGTTCTGGCTTAGGTAAATAAAATTCTTTATCCAATATTGAATATCTGGCAGAATATTCATTTACATTAGCTGTTCGATGTCTAATCCATTGTCTTGCAATAAAAATAGGTAGTTTAACATGATATTTGATTTCGCACATCTCAAAAGGTGTGCTATGCCAGTGTCTCATTAAATACTTAATTAAACCTGCATCAGTAGAAACTTTTTTAGTACCTTTTCCATATGAAACTCTAGCTGCTTGTACAATAGACGTATCATCTCCCATATAATCTATTACTCTAATAAAACCATGATCTAAAACTGGAATTACTTCATATAGTATTTTTTCTAAATCAGGAACTGTAACCCTTTTAGTTATATTTTGCTGGAGCTGTTGTTCTTTGATTTCTTGTATTTGTTCTTTAGTTAATTTCACGATAAATTTATTGAATCTAATTTGATCTGTTTTATATTAATAAAGTTGGTTTTCCAACTATGACGATAAACGAATTTCGTAATAACCATTACGGACGTGGGGGCAGTACCCACCACCTCCACCATTTTCAACTTATGGGGGTGAATTAGGATCGACGGATGACTAAAAGTTATTCTTTCGTTCGGTATTGTTCCGCCGTAAAGGGCTAAATTATAAATGCTAACGAAAGTTATGCACTTGCAGCTTAATTAATTTATTAATTAAGTAACGGGGTTTGGGGCACCTGGCAACAGAACGCCCCTTATAAATCATTAATTTTTGGTGCGGTCAGAGAGACTCGAACTCTCATGGGCTAAGCCCACACGGCCCTCAACCGTGCCTGTCTACCAATTTCAGCATGACCGCTCATTATGCGGCAGATTAAATGAATGACAATTCTATTTCAAGTTGATAAGTTTTTTTTATGGAATTTACTACTGAAATAAAAAAAGCGACTAGCTCAATTTACAATAAAGTCTCAAAAAAAATTCCAGAAATAGAATGGGCTACACACGCACCTTATATTTATAAAATTAACAAATTAAAGAAAGAGAAGAATGCTGTAATTCTTGCTCATAACTACCAAACTCCAGAAATATATCATGGCATTTCAGATTTTTCAGCCGACTCTCTAGCCCTTGCCATTGAAGCTGCAAAAACAAAAGCTGATATTATAGTTATGTGTGGAGTTCATTTTATGGCGGAAACAGCAAAGTTAATGAGTCCTGAAAAAAAAGTTTTACTGCCTGACATGAAAGCAGGTTGTTCATTATCTTCATCTATAACTGGTAATGATGTTAGAAATTTAAAAAAGCAATATCCCGGTATTCCAGTGGTCTCTTATGTTAATACATCAGCAGATGTAAAAGCAGAAACTGATGTTTGTTGCACATCAGCAAATGCAGTAAAAATTGTTGAGTCATTAGGTGTAAAAAAAGTAATATTTTTACCTGATGATTTTTTGGCTAAATATGTTGCATCACAAACAGATATAGAAATTATTTCTTGGAAAGGAACTTGTGAAGTTCATGAACAATTTAATGATAAAGAAATCAATGATATTAGAAAAGCAAATCCAGGTATAAAAATAATAGCACATCCTGAATGCCCTCCCGATGTAATACAGGCATCTGATTTCGCGGGTTCTACAAGTGGAATGATTAAGTATGTAAGAGATCATCAGCCAGAAAAAGTTATGATGGTCACAGAATGTTCTATGAGTGATAATGTACAAATTGATAATCCAAAAGTCGAATTTATTAGACCATGCAATCTTTGTCCTCATATGAAAAGAATAACTTTACCTAAAATATTAGATTGTTTAGAAAATGAGACTAACGAGCTAATAATGGATAGTGAAACAATTGAAAAAGCAAGAAAATCTGTAGAGAGAATGGCAGAAATAGGCAGATAAAATCTGTGTCTAATATTCAATTAAGTAAAAATTTTATTAAATCTTCATGTAGATTAGCTTTGAATGAGGACCTATATCCATCAGGCGATATTACTTCAGAACTAATTAATAAAAATATTAAAAAGAAAGTTAAAATGATAAGTAACCAAAAAGGTATTTTGGGTGGTATAGAATTTGCAAAAGAAACTTTTAAATTAATTGATAAAAAAATAAAATTTAAAAATATAAAAAAAGATGGATCTCCAATTAAAAAAGGCGAGGTAGTTGCGACTATTGATGGTGACCTAAAAAATATTTTAACTGGTGAGAGGGTAGCATTAAACTTTGTTTCTCATATTTCTGGAATAGCAACGAAAACAAGTATGTTTGTAAAAAAGGTAGGAAAAAAAACTAAAATATGCTGCACAAGAAAAACGATACCTAATCTCAGAGTAATTCAAAAATATGCTGTTAAATTAGGTGGTGGAACAAATCACAGATTTAATTTAAGTGACGAATACTTAATAAAAGATAATCACATAAGTTCTGAAAAAAATTTTGAAAATTTAATTCAAAGAGCCATTAAAAAGAAAGGAAGAAAAAAAATAACAGTAGAGGTTGATAATTTATCTCAGTTAAAGAGGATATTGGGTCTGAAATTTGATAGAATTCTATTAGATAATATGAGTTCAAAAGATTTAAAAAAAGCAGTCAGAATGTCTAGGAAATTTT
>CACAIK010000030.1 GCA_902532525.1 uncultured Pelagibacteraceae bacterium | reverse complement strand
AAACTTGCACCAACAGCTGCACCAACTAACATTTTTTTTGCTTTTACTTTTCTTATTTCTTTTATCTGATCATTTATTGATAAATTTCTATGAATAACACCTATTCCACCCTTTTTACCGATTGAAATAGCCATGTTAGACTCTGTTACAGTATCCATTGCTGAAGTTAGAAGGGGTATAGAAATATTTAAGTGTTTTGATAATTTAACTTCTGTCTTTACTTCTGAAGGTAAAATTTCAGAATAATTTGGTGCTAAGGTTACATCATCGAAAGTGAGCGCTTCTTTGATAGGATCCATGTCCTTATATAAACGATTCTTAAAAAAATGAAAGTATCTATCTTAAATTTTTGCAGATTAAGAAACTTTCTTTAGAGTCTTTTCTACTTGCTGGAGGCTTATAAACATTAAATTTTACAAAATTTTTTTTTGAAAATGCAATTATCTCATTAAATGAAGTTCCCATAAATAATTTTGAGACAAAATAGCCATTTGGCTTCATCATTTTTGTAGCGAAATCCAAAGCTTCTAAAACTAATTCTCCAGTTACCATAGAGTCTAGGTTTTTGTTTCCCGTAGTATTGACTGCCATATCTGAAATAATTAGGTCAATTTTTCCACCAAAATAATTATTAATTTTATTTTGTTGCTCAGTATCCGTAAAATCTCCTTTTAAAATTTTTACATTCTTTATTTCTTCTATTTCTTTTAAATCTATTGCTAAATGCTTATTACATTTTAAATTACTTGATATATATTGAGACCAACTTCCAGGAGCAGCTCCAAGATCTATTACTGATATATTATTCTTTAAAAATTTAAATTTTTCGTTAATTTCCTTTAATTTATAAACAGCTCTTGATCTATATCCTTCAACTTTTGATTGTCTAACATAAATATCTCTTCTCTGCTTATTAATCCAATTTTTTGAGATTTTATTTTTTTTCAATTAATTTTGAACCTTAAAGATTTTGAGATTTTATTATTATCCAAAGTATTTAATTCTATTTCTAGATTTTTCTCGTTTCTCATATCTTTATCATTTACTTTAATACCACTAGCCAAATGTATAATTCCAATTTTATGATTTGGTAAAAAAGGTTCCACGAAAATTTTATTCTTTTCATCAAACTTTGGAAGTAAGTTGCTAGCTAACCAGTTACAATTATGAGGGAGAAATTCAACATCTACATTATCAATATATACACATATATTTATTGCTAATTGCTCTGAACCAAATATTTGGCCATGACTAAGAGTAGTTTTTAAATTTTTTTGCCAAACATTCCAACAATTAGAGTCTTTTTCTAATGAGAAAACACCAATATTAATATGTGGAGCAAATGCTAACTTTCTTGCTTTATTAATATCAATTTTAGATTTAATAGCATGTTTAAAGTTTTGAGATTTTATAATGGCTAATTTTCCAAACAACCAATTAACGTTACTTAATATTCTATATCCAGGTGTCATTGTCTGCGTAATGCCTAATTTACCATTATCACAAGCTTTAAAATATAAGTCTATTGAACTCCAATCTTGAACCCAAGCATCACAATCAATCCACAGATATTTTTTATAGTTGGGAAAATATTTTGGAAGAAACGCTCTAGATACCTGACTTTTTAGCCATTCTTTACCTTTAACTTTAGATTGTGGAACTTCAATATCCCATTCAGCTTTTTTGATCTCATCTACTTTATTTTTTAGAAGAGCAGTTTGCTCCTCTGTTAAACCTGCATCAAGTATACAAATAGCAACCTTTTCACTGTGATTGAATTGTTTAATGGAATCTATTAATTCATTTAGCAATTCATAGTAATTAGAATCTGCTAGAGAAATAATTGCATTCTCTTTCATTACAAAATATCTTCGTGATGATCAATGCTATCATCTTTTTCTTTATTTTGTTTTTTCAAAAATAGGTAATGGATTGAGCTTGCTGGAATCATTAGTAAATAAATAATTCCTGAAATTATTATTGTATTAAAGGTATATATTAGCAACAAACCGAAATATAAAATTATTCCAAATAAAAGAAATATAGAAGTACTTCTTGGAACAACGATTCTTTTCAAAGAATATGTTGGAATTTTACTTATCAAAAGTACAGAAATAATAATGAATAAAGATGGAACAATTATATTTTTACTAATAGTTATAAACTGAACCTCACTAAAACTATAAATCAATGGCATTAAAACTAATACTCCTCCTGCTGGTGATGGAATACCTTCAAAAAAGTTATCTCTCCATGAAGGCTCACCTCCTGTTGAAACATTAAATCTTGCAAGTCTCAAAGCAACACAAACTACATATATTAAAGATATTAACCAACCAAATCTGCCAATATTATCTAGAGCCCAAAAATACATTATGAATGCTGGTGCAACTCCAAAACTAATTACATCCGTTAATGAGTCTAATTCTTTTCCAACTTTTGATGTGGCTTTAATTAATCTTGCAATTCTTCCATCTAAACCATCAATGATTGCGGCAATTAAGACTGCAATAACGGATAACTCAAATCTTCCATCAAATGCAAATTTAATTGAAGTTAAGCCAATACACACTCCAACCAGCGTCATAATATTTGGCAAAATAACTCTTGAATTTTTATTTGAAACTAATCTTATATTCTTTTTTGGATTTTCCATTTATCTTTTAGCTATCAATGTTTCTCCAGCAACTGCTCTTTGATTAACTTTTACTAATGGTTCATAGTTTTCAAAATATAAATCTGCTCTACTTCCAAATCTAATCATTCCTATTCTAGATCCTTGATCGACATTTTCTTCAACTGAGGTATCTGTTACTATTCTCCGTGCAACCAGTCCTGCTATTTGGACTACAATTATCTCTTCTCCATGAGAATTTTTAATTTTATAATAATTTCTTTCATTGTCTTCACTAGCTTTGTCAAGAGATGCATTAATAAATTTTCCTGGTTTATATAAAATTTCTTCAATTTTTCCTGAACATGGAGATCTATTCACATGACAGTCAAATACATTCATAAATATACTTACTTTCTTAAATTTTTTATTTTCAAGTCCCAATTCTTTTGGTCCGTTTGTATCTAAAACTTGTAAAACCAATCCGTCAGCAGGACTTGTTAAATAGTTCTCATCATTTATTGGAATTCTATCTGGATCTCTAAAAAAATAATAACACCAAATACTTAAGACCAAACCTATGAAACCTAAAAAACCATGAATGAAATATAGAATAATCGTTGCTACTACGAAAATTACTATAAATTTATAGCCTTCGTTATGAATCTTTGGAAAAATTTTGTCTATCATAATCGTTCAATTGATAATTCTGGATTAATATGTATATAAAAAGTATAAATTCAATTATTAAGATACATCAAAAAATGAGCAAAATTAAGGTAAAAAATCCCATTGTCGAGCTAGACGGCGATGAAATGACAAGAGTAATTTGGGAATTCATCAAAAACAAATTAATTCT
>CACAIK010000029.1 GCA_902532525.1 uncultured Pelagibacteraceae bacterium | reverse complement strand
ATTAAGGAAGATTAAATTAAATGACAGCAAAAAATTTTATAATTTGTTATTTAAGTTTGGTTACAAATCAACAAATAAATCATTTGAAAAGATTAAGATTTATAAAAGTTTTCAAAGAAGATTTAGACCACAAATTATTAGCAGTATAGTTGATCAAGAGTCTTACGCAATTCTAAAATCCTTAATTTAATTGTGTTTAAAATAGTTGAAATTTAAAAAAAAAAAGAATATTTCTTTTCTGCCAGATAAATGACTTATCGCTTTAATTTATTAAAGAGGAAAGTCCGGGCTCTACAAAGACACAGTGCCAGTTAACAGCTGGCGGGGGAAACCCTAGGGATAGTGCCACAGAAAATAAACCGCCTTATCAAGGCAAGGGTGAAAAGGTGTGGTAAGAGCACACCGGCTAAGTTGGTAACAGCTAGCGCATGGAAAACCCCACTGAGAGCAAGACTGAGTAGAGATGACATTGTTAGAAATAACTAAAAGCAGTCTTTGGCTAGTCATCAGGGTTAGTTGCTTGAGCTTTAAAGTGATTTAAAGCCTAGATAAATGATAAGTTTTAAAGACAGAACCCGGCTTATAGTTTATCTGGCATTCATAAAAATAAATCTAAATTATCAATAAATTTAAGCATAAGAGTTTTAAAATATTAGCTATTGACGCTTTGTTATAAAACCCATAATATCCCATAAATACCCAAATTAGGGATAATATGGTTTATGTTTTTATCAACTTACGAAAACAAATTGGACAAAAAAGGAAGGGTTTCAGTGCCTGCATCATATAGATCTTATTTATCAAACATAGGTTACAATGGTATAATTTGTTATCCATCTTTTAACAATCAATGTATTGAAGCATGGCCACAGGATCGAATAGAAAAAATTTCTAATGCAATAGACTCTCTTAATCCTTTTGAAGAAAAAAAAGATTATTTCGCAACATCTATATTATCTGAAAGTATAAATTTACAATTCGACAGTGAAGGAAGGGTTCAAATAACTGCAAAATTATTAAAACATGCAAAAATTAAAAATAGCATGTTATTTGTTGGTCAAGGTAAAACATTTCAAATCTGGGAACCAATGCTTTTTGAAAAATTTAGGACAAACGCCAGAAAAAAATCAAATATTAATAGAGCAAGTCTTAAATGGGAAAAACAATTTAATAACTAAAAGGGGAGAGAATGACTATAAACTTTAAAACACCAGATATAAAAGAGCTTAAACCACGAATTCTAGTATTAGGAGTAGGAGGGGCTGGAGGAAATGCAATTAATGGTATGATAGATGCCGGCTTGCAAGGTGTTGAGTTTATTGCGGTTAATACTGATGCACAAGATCTAAGATTAAGTAAGGCACAAACAAAAATACAAATGGGCTTAAATCTTACTAAAGGTTTGGGTGCAGGTGCAAAATTAGATATCGGACAAGCTGCTGCAGATGAGTCATTAAACGAAATAGTAAATATCTTGCAAGGTGCAAATATGGTTTTCATAACTGCAGGAATGGGTGGAGGAACCGGAACTGGATCTGCTCATGTAATTGCAAGAGCAGCAAAAGAACTTAATATTTTAACTGTTGGAGTTATAACGCTACCTTTCCTATATGAAGGTCCCTCAAGAATGAGAAAAGCTCAACAAGGTTTAGAAGAACTTCGAAAACATGTTGATACTATTATAGTTGTTCCAAATCAAAATTTATTCAAAATCGCAAGTGAGCAGACAACTTTTGAGGAATCTTTTGCTTTATCAAATGATGTCTTACTTCACGGTGTTCAAAGTATAACTGATTTAATGGTTAGACCAGGGCTTATAAACTTAGATTTTGCAGATGTCGAAACTGTTATGAGCTCAATGGGTAAGGCTATGATGGGAACAGGTCAAGCAGAAGGAGAAGGCAGAGCAGTAAAAGCCGCTGAGTCAGCAATTAATAATCCATTAATTGATGATTATTCCTTGAAAGGTGCAAAAGGACTCTTGGTTAATATAACAGGAGGCAAAGATTTAAAATTATTTGAGGTTGATGAGGCTGTAAACAAGGTAAGAGCAGAAGTAGATCCGGAGGCAGAATTAATTATAGGAGCTATAACTGATGATAGTTTGGATGGATTAATGAGAGTTTCAATAGTTGCTACAGCTTTAGATGGACAACAACCTGAACCAAAATCAGTTATTAACATGGTTCATAGGATACAAAATAGAAATCCAGGTTATTCAGAGTTTTCAAATTCTGGATCATCTCAATCATTTCAATTTACAAACAATACCAATTCAATAATTACTAATGGAGCTAATGCTCTTAAAATAGAGGAAGAAGAGAAGAATGAAGAATTGAGTTCTAAAAGTATAGATACTAATTATGAAAATGAGTCATCAAGCACTATAAATGTTAATGATTTAGAGAAAACCGAAGCACCTGTAGCTAACACAGTAAACTCTGAATTTGAAAGCAATATAGATGAGCAAGTATCTGAAAATAATGGTTTGGAGAATTTTGAGTTGAGCGAAGATGATACTCCCGAATTATTTAATTCAGATGCTAACGAGGAATTATCAACTTCACCACAAGAGATAATTTCTGAGGAAGAAGAAGATTTAGAAATTCCAGCATTTTTGAGAAGACAAAAGAATTAATGGTCTTCAAAAAAATAAATGAATGCCACCATAAATCTGGAAAAACATTTTCCAGTATTACTAAACGAATTAGTTAGTATTATTTCCCCTCTTTATGGTGGCACATTTATCGATTGCACATTTGGTGCAGGTGGCTATTCAAAAAAGATTTTAGAGAATAACTTAAATAATATTGTAGCACTAGATAGAGATAATTCTGTCAATAGTGTAGCTAATCAACTCCACACAAAGTATAAAAAAAGATTTAAATTTTATAACAAAAAATTTTCAGATATCGATCAAATAAAGGAAGATAATATTAAAGCAATTATTTTTGATCTGGGATATTCATTAGATCAGATTTCTGATCTAAATAGAGGCATATCTTTTAATAGTAAAGGCAAACTAGACATGAGAATGGGATTAAATGATTTTTCTTGTGATGATGTAATTTCAAAAATGAGCCAACAAAGTCTATATAAAATTTTCAAGTATTTCGGTGATGAAAAATATGCAAAACCAATTTCAAAAAAAATAATACAATTAAGAAAAAATAAAAAAATTAAAACTGAAAATTTAGTAGAAATCATTGAAGGTGTAAAAAAAAAGAAAAGTGGAAAAAATAAATCTACTAAAGTTTTTCAAGCTCTTAGAATTTTTGTAAATAAAGAGATAACAGAGCTGATATGTGGTTTAATAAAAGCCTATAATATTTTGCCAGTTGGTGGAGCAATAGCAGTTGTTACTTTTCATTCTATCGAGGATAAAATAGTAAAGTTTTTTTTTAAAGAATACTCAGAAGTAAAAAATTCTTCTAGATATTTACCAAAAAGTATTTCAACCAAAAGGTATTTTAATTTAACTAGAAAAAAACCAATAGTTCCATCATCCGGTGAGATTAATATTAATCCTCCCTCAAGGTCAGCAAAACTTAGATTTGCATACAAATTAGAGAATGGGTGTAACTTTAAAAAATTTATTAGTAATTTTAAATACTTAAAAGATATAGAAAATTTGAACTTTGATGCATAAAAAATTTCTTTTATTTATCCCAATTATTATTCTTATAATTTCAACTGCTTTTACAAAAAATTCGACAAAAAAACTTGATAAACAAATTTTTGAAACT
>CACAIK010000028.1 GCA_902532525.1 uncultured Pelagibacteraceae bacterium | reverse complement strand
ATATTTACATAGAAATTCAAAGACATAACGATTTAAACGAAAAAGATTTTGAGAATTATAATCTTAAAATTTCAGATAAATTGAACATGCCGATTATTGCCTCAAACGAAGTTTATTACTTAGATAAAGAAATGCACGAGGCTCATGATGCTTTAATGTGTATAGGTGAAAAAACATATGTAAATGATTCAAACAGAGTCAAATTGACTAATCAACACTATCTAAAAACATCTGATGAAATGATCGAACTCTTTAAAGATATACCTGAAGCATTAGAAAATAATTTTAATTTACCTTATAGATGTTCATTTAAACCTAATCCTTCAAAACCTATATTACCCAGCATATCTTCATCGGAAAAAAATCCAAATGATTTACTACAAGAAATATCAAATGATGGTCTTATTGATAAGTTTAAATTAATTTTTAATTTGGATAGTGACAAATTAGAGAAAAATGAAAAATTTCATATATACAAAAAAAGACTAGATCACGAAATAAAAATTATAATTGAAATGAACTATTCTGGTTATTTTTTAATTGTATCTGATTATATCAAATGGGCTAAACAAAATAATATACCTGTTGGACCAGGTAGAGGATCTGGTGCTGGTTCTTTAGTTGCTTGGTGTTTATCTATTACGGATATTGATCCAATAAAGTTTAATCTTATTTTTGAAAGATTTCTTAATCCAGACAGAATCTCAATGCCTGATTTTGATATAGATTTTTGCGAGGAAAAAAGAGATTTAGTTTTTAAATATTTAACTACAAAATATAAAGATAGCGTAGCTCATATCATCACATTTGGAAAACTTAAGGCAAGAATGGTAATCAGAGATGTTGGTAGAGTTTTGGGATTACCTTATGGTTTCATTGATAGCATTTGTAAGATGATACCTTTTGATCCATCTAGGCCTATGACTTTACAGGAATGTATTAATGTTGAGCCAAGACTCCAAAAGTTAATAAAAGAAGATAAAAGAATTGATCGTTTAGTTAATTTGTCACTCAAATTAGAAGGTTTAAATCGTAATGTTGCAACTCATGCTGCAGGTGTTGTAATTGCAGATAAAAAATTAACAGAGACTGTACCTTTATATAAAGATAGTTCAGCTGACCTGTTATTACCTTCAACTCAATTTGATATGTATTCAGCGGAAAATGCAGGACTCATCAAATTTGATTTTCTTGGATTGAAAACACTTACAGTAATAGATAAAACCCAAAAATTGATCAATAAAACCAATGCTGAATTCAAAATTGAGAAAATTAATTATGAAGATGAAAAAGTATATGAATTATTATCTAGTGGCAAAACAGTAGGCCTGTTTCAACTTGAAAGTTCAGGAATGAAGGATGCACTTATGCATATGAAGCCTAATAGATTGGAGGATATAATTGCTTTAGTTGCATTATATAGACCAGGACCAATGAGTAATATTCCAATATATAATGAATGTAAACATGGAAAAAGAGAACCAGATTATCTCCACCCAAAATTGGAACAAATTTTAAAACCTACCTATGGAGTTATAATTTATCAAGAACAAGTAATGCAAATAGCCCAAGTTCTTTCAGGCTTTACAGCAGGAGAAGCCGATATTTTAAGAAGAGCTATGGGTAAAAAAAAAAGAGCAGAATTAGAAAAACAAAAGCAAAGATTTGTTGAGGGTGCTTTTACAAATGGAATTAGTAAAGATGTGGCGGCAGGAATATTTTTAAAGATTGAGCCATTCGCAGAATATGGATTTAACAAAAGTCATGCAGCCGCTTACGCAGTTATTGCTTACCAAACAGCTTTTCTTAAAACTTATTACCCACACGAATTTTTTGTTGCTTCAATGTCAATGGAATTATCAAATCAAAAAAAATTAAGTGAATTTTATGAAGAATTAAAGAGATTGAATATACCTGTTGTAAGACCGGATATAAATAAATCATCTGCTGAATTTTCTTCAGATGGAGAAAAATTTTATTATGCACTGGGTGCTATTAAAAATGTTGGATTTGAAGCTATAAGTAATGTTGTGAAAGAGAGAAAAAAAAATGGAGAATTTAAAAATTTATCGGATTTTATAAATAGAGTTAATCCTAAGAATATAAATAAACTACAACTAGAAGGCTTGGTACAAGCTGGAGCTTTTGATAAATTAAATAATAACAGGCAATCATTATTTAACTCAATACCAACAATTATCTTAAAGTCAAAAAATATACATGAAAATAAAATTATTAATCAAATCGATTTATTTGATGAGCAAGAAAAAGAAGAAGAAAATTTTTTAGAAAACACACCGGATTGGATTACTGATATGAAGTTGACAAAAGAATTTGAAACTTTAGGATTTTACATTTCAGATCATCCTCTTAATCAATATAAATCAATTTTTAATCAATACAATATTGTTAATTATGAAGATTTTGATTTAAAAAATGATGTACTAAGCTCAAACATAGCGTGTACTGTACTTAAAGTTCAAGAAAAAAAAACTCAAAAAGGCAACTCCTACGCTATTGTAAAGTTCTCAGATTTATCAAATGTATTTGAATTATTTATATTTTCAGACATTTTTGAAATTAATAGGGATATTATAATTGAAGGAAACTCCTTAATGTTAACTTTATTGAAAAATTACTCAGATGAAAGCAGAACGCAAAAAAGAATAAACGTAAAAAAAATTGTCTCATTGCATGATGTAATAAATAAACCAATAAAAAATATAACTTTATATTTCAGAAATCTAAAAGATATCTACAAAATACAAAATTTGGATAAAAAAAATGGAGAAACTGATGTAAAAATTCTTTTCCAAAAAGACAATGAGGTCATTTCCTTTATATTAAAAGAAAAAAGATTTATAAATAACAAGCTTCTAAATTCGTTAAATTTAGTGAATAATTTGATCAATGATTAAAAAAAGGTTGTGTTTTATAAAATAAATAGTATCAATCTTCAAAATTAACACGCACACAATTACTGGTTTTATACCTCCGGTCCCTCAGGGCAATAATTGTGGTGGCATAACCGGGAATAAATATGAAAATACCTAAAATTACAATAGAACAATTATTAGAAGCTGGCGTTCATCTTGGTCACAAAACACTCAGATGGAACCCAAAAATGAAAAAGTACATTTTTGGCAAAAGAGACTCCATTCACATAATAGACTTAACTCAAACTCTAGAGCTTACAAACTCAGCATTAGAAAAAGTACACAATACTATTTCTGCTGGGGGTAAGATTTTATTCATTTCAACTAAGAAGCAAGCTTCCGAGGCAGTAGCTCAATTAGCAAAAGATACAGATCAATATTTTGTGAATTATAGGTGGTTAGGTGGTATGCTGACTAATTGGGGAACTATTTCTAATTCAATAAAAAAATTAAATAAAATTAATTCAGATTTATCATCTGAAAATAGAGGATTTACAAAAAAAGAATTGCTTAAAATGAGTGGTCAAAGAGATAAACTACAAAGATCACTTGGTGGAATAATGAACATGAAAAAAATTCCAGATTTAGTTTTTATTATAGATACAAATTATGAGTCTTTAGCAATTAAAGAATCTATAAAACTAGGTATTCCAATTATTGCAATTTTAGATACAAATTCTAATCCAGACGGAATTGACTATCCCATACCAGGTAACGATGATGCAAGACGATCAATAGATTTATATTGTAATTTAATGAAGGATACAATCAATGATGCAAAAAATGATATAAAACCAGTTTCTGACAGTAACATTAGTGTTGAAACAAAAATTATAAAAGACACGAACAAACCTCAAAAAAAATTAAATTAAAAAAATGAGTGATATTGAAAAGATCAAACATTTAAGACAATCTACGGGAGCAGGCTTTAAAGACTGTAATATGGCATTAAAAGAAGCGAACGGTGATCTCGATAAAGCTGCAGAAATTCTAAGAGTAAAAGGAATTGCGAAAGCATCAAAAAAAATGTCTCGCGATGCAAAAGAGGGAGTTATAGTTATAAGTGGCAATATAGATAAAACATCTTTAATTGAAGTGAATTGTGAAACTGATTTTGTGGCTAAGAATGACGATTTTATTTCATTTGTGAAAGAACTTAGTGAAATAAACAATCACTGTTCATCTGATGTAAAAAAATTAAATAAAACAGAAATGAAAAATGGAAAAACTGTCGAAGATAGTTTAGTTGCTTTAATTGCTAAAATTGGTGA
>CACAIK010000027.1 GCA_902532525.1 uncultured Pelagibacteraceae bacterium | reverse complement strand
TAAAATTATTTTATAAATTAATAACGAACAAACATAATTGGAATATGGCTATTGGAGGCGGATTGATAATGTTTGAACGAAATCCTAATAAATTTGTTCCGGATATACCTTTTTCACTTAATTTTTTAAGGTTATAAAATAATATGAAAAAAATTTGTGTAGCTAGAAACTTTGGACTAGACACAATAACAAGTGGGTTTCTTAGCATTATCAATAATGAAACAGACATCAAGAATTTTAGAAAAGGAAAAATAGCACTATTTAACTTGAACTTTTTATCTACAGACAGTCTTATAATTGTGTCGAATCTAATTAATAAGGGGGCAATAGGTTTTATAAGTTTTGATACAACAAAATCAGATCACGGCTGTATCGCTGCAAAAGAGATGGGGATGAATTTTTACAGTTTGAATAAAAAAAATAAGAACATTTTATCTTTTGAGAATAAATTAATCACTTTGAAAAAAAATGCAATTTATGCAGGAAAGACTATAAAAAGAAATAATGTTATAAAGTCATACCTAAAAAAAAAAAGTATTTCCCACAAAGTAAAAATCAATTTGGGATTTCCTAATTTATTAAAAAAGAAAAAAGATGTAATAAATATTTGTGATGGAGTTGGTTTTTCAAGAATAGAATTTTTAATGTCATCTATTCTCAATAATATACATCCAAAAAAATATATTGAAATTCACGGCCTAAAAAAATTTTCACATCAGATTGCGGATTTGTTGAGACCAGCCGTAAAAACATTTGCCAATAAAAAAAAGGAGTATTGGATAAGGACTGACGATTTTTCTGTGGAACAGCTTATTAATATGAGATTTGGAAAAGATTATGAGATAAAAGAGAAAAATTCTTCTACAGGTTTAAGAGGTATTAGAAGATCCATACAAGAAGAAAGCTTTATAATACCACAGTTTAAGGCATTAAAAATTTTAATAAATGAAGGCTATGAAAATCTTGGTGTATTTCCTCCTATGACTAACTCAATTGATGAATATAAGAAATGGAAAAAAATTGCATTAAGAAATGGATTAAAAAAAATTAAATTTGGTGTTATGGTTGAGACACCAAGAGCCGCAATTATGATAAAAGAATTTATTAATGAAATTAAATTTGTTGTTTTTGGAACTAATGACCTTACATCTTTTTTATTATCTGTAGATAGATCTAATCCAAATGTTCAAAATATCTTTAATGAAAATGATGAGGTAGTTATTAAAATAATTAAAGATGTGATAAAAGTTTGTAAAGAAAACTCTATAGAAACCTTTATAGGAGGACAGATAGCAGACAATGAAAAATTTATTACGAAACTTAATAGATATGGTTTAACAGGAGTATCGGTGAATCCAGACATTGAAACAGTAAATAAAATGATAAATTTTTACAGTAAACTTGAAATGAAAAATAATTAATGTGTGGATTTTTTGGTGTTTTCGACATTAATGGAAATTTAGCTTCACATGACAAAGTAGAAATCGAAAAAGGTTTAGAATCTATAAGTTATAGAGGACCAGATGATAAAAACTTTTATTTTGATAAATACTTTTGTGTAGGATTTAATCGTTTAGCAATAATAGATTTAAAAGCAAAACCACAACCTCATATTTCTGAAAATAATCAATATATTTTAGTATGTAATGGGGAAATTTATAACTATTTAGAGTTAAAAAAAGAATTAGAAAACAAGTATAAATTTTATTCACATGTAGATACCGAAGTCTTATTGCCTGGTTACCTGGAATGGGGGGATAATTTTTGGAAAAAAATTAATGGAATGTTCTCAATTGTTATTTATGACAAATTAGAAAAAAAAATAATTTTAATACGTGACCATGTTGGAATAAAACCTATTCATTACATGATCTCAAACAACAAATATTATTTTGCATCAGACTACAATTGCTTCTTTCATCAAAGTAATAAAAAACTAAATTTTAATGAAAACTCAATTTTGAGTTATTTTTCTTTCAGATATGTTATTGGAAATCATTCATTTCTAAAAGATGTGTTTGATGTAATGCCAGGAGAATACATTGAAATTAAATCTAGTGTAAAAAACAGAGTATATTGGAATTTAAGTTTAGACAAAAAAGAAGATAAAGGCGAAAATTACTACTTAGAACAATTAGAGAGTGAGTTTGAGGAGACTATTAAAAGACAGCTAATGAGCGATGTTAAGGTTGGGGCATTTATATCTGGAGGTTTGGATTCATCTTTGATTTTATATTACATGAGTAAACTCAAGAATAATATTGAGACATTTACGACAGGATTTGAAGAAAGTAGTTATGACGAAACAAGTTATGCAGAAAAAATCTCAGAGCTATATGGTTTAAAAATGAACAAAACTATCGTAAACCAAAATGTTTTTATAGATAATATGTTAAAAGCAATGGAGGCAAGAGGTGAGCCTAATGCAATTCCTCATGAAATACCATTTTTTTTGATGTCAAAAAAGATGAAGGGAAAGATAAAAGTAGTTTTATCAGGAGAGGGTGCGGATGAATTATTTGGAGGATATGGTAGATTATTTTTAAGTCCAATGGAATTTTATAAAAAAAAATATCTAAAACTTTCAAATCAAACCGAATTAGATCATTTTTTAAATAGATATGCATGGTTTAGTAAAGATGATAAAATTAAATTTTTAAACACTGAAATTTTTAAAAATAATTTTTTTGATGAAAATTCTTATGATTATTTAAATAAAGTTTTTTCAGAATGTAGAGAATTAAATTATTTTGATAAAATGTATTATATCATGATAAAAATTCATCTAGTTAATATGTTAAATCGCCTCGATAGAATGACTATGTTTTCATCTATAGAAGCAAGAGTTCCATTTTTGGATAAGAAGCTCATTGAATTAATTTTTTCTATTCCTAATAAATATAAAATAAAATGGAAGAGTAATATGAGCAAAGTTATGTCTATTTTCTCATCTAGTGACAAAGTAAGTGAAAGATTGGATATTCCAAAATATATATTAAAAAAAATATCAAAAAATAAAGTACCAGATGAAATAATTAATAGAAAAAAATTTCCTTTTCCACTTCCTGTCAACATATGGCTAAAAAGTAAATTAGGTGAAATGTGTAAGGATGTTTTATTAAGTAAAAATCTGAAGTTAGATAATTATATTAATAAATCAAATATTCAAAAATTTCTTGATGATAAAAAATTTATCAATAAAGAGGATTTGGATGGAAAAAAAATATGGATGTTGGTAAACCTTGAAAATTGGCTAAGAAGTAAAAATTTATAATTCTTGGTTTTCAACCATTTTTTTAAAATTATTTAAATCATTTAAATCATCAATTTCTATCCAAGGCTTGCCTTTAGTACTTATAGAGTAAATATTAATTTTTTTTAAAATTTTTTGGACTGCATAAGTAAAGAGTTTGTCTTTTACTGAATTTTCTATTAGGTAATCTATCTCATTAAATAAAATCTTTATGTTAGACTGACTAAACTTATAAACACCTATAGCATCGCCATTTGTTTTTTCTGGTAATATTTTTTTGCTAACATCGTATATAATATTATCCTTTATTGATGCTTTCATAGCTTCATCTGGCAATGGAGGTGCCAATGTATCATCAATTGCTAGTCCAGTATCGTAAATAGATTCTATAATCAGGGTAAAAATATCTTTATGGATTACAGTATCTGCATTAATAATAATGGTATCATTCTTTATAAAATTTTTTAATAGCCAAAGTGAGTAAATACTATTTGTCTCTTTGTGAAGATCATTACGTACATATTTAATAGGTATATTTAAGTAACTTTTGCCAAGATGGTTTTCAACTAAATTGGCATAATGTCCAGTGGCTATTATTATTTCCTCGATCTTATCTTGATCAAAAGAGCTCAATATATAATCAATTATTGGCTTATCATTAACTTTGATCATTGTCTTGGGCATATTTTTTGTTAAAGGCAGAAGTCTTGTTCCTTGACCAGCGGCTAAGATAATAACCTGAAATTTATTCACGATGCTTGTTAGTATCATTTTGTAAAAAATTAGCAAATAATATATTCTTTAATTATGGTTATTTGGATTACAGGTCTATCTGGAGCTGGAAAGACAACACTTGCTCAATCAATTTATAAATTATTAAATAAAAAGTACAAAAATTTAATATGGTTTGACGGAGATACAATGAGAGACCTTAATGAGAAAAATAACAAATATGATAAAGAGTCA
>CACAIK010000026.1 GCA_902532525.1 uncultured Pelagibacteraceae bacterium | reverse complement strand
GTAACGTATGGAATATCATTAAATTTTGAGAATTTATAATCTTTGTAAAAATGATTTGCCTCATTTTTAATTAAACCAATTTTAGCCAAAATATTATTTTTTTTTAAAACATTTTTTGTTTTTTTTGCTGTTCGTTTATCAAAATCTTCAATCGAATAATTTACTAATTTAATCTTTTTTTTTATAATTATGTTTGTGCAAGGTGGTGTTTTTCCATAATGGATACAGGGTTCTAAAGTTACATACATATTTGAATTTTTGAAATTTATTTTATTATTTTTTAAGGCTACTACTTCAGCATGAGGTCTACCATTAATATCGGTCTTACCGTAAGAAATGATTTCATCTTTGTGTGTTACTACACATCCGACCGATGGATTTAGTCCTGTTAGTCCTTTATTTTGACTGGCAAGTTCTAGTGCCAATCTCATGAATGCTTTATTTTTTTCTGATGATTTATCTTTTCTTAAAGACATCGATTTTATCAACAAATTGAACGAAGTCTTTTTCTTCTCTAAAATTTCTATATACTGATGCAAATCTTACATAAGCTACCGGGTCCAATTCTTTTAATCCGTCCATTACCATTGTGCCTATTGTGTTCGAAGAAATTTCACTTTGACCAAATTCTTCTAGTGATCGAGAAATTTTGGAAATAAATTTTTCTACTGTTTCAGTATCAAGAGGTCTTTTTTTTAGAGCTACATAAATGGATTTAGACAGTTTATCTCTATCAAATGGTGATTTTCTTCCATTTTTCTTTACAATTGTTAGCTCACGAAATTGAACTCTTTCAAATGTAGTAAATCTCTGTCCACAGCTACAAAGCCTCCTTCTTCTTATAGCTGTTCCATCTTCAGTAGGTCTAGAATCTACAACTGAAGTTTCACCTTTTTTATCACAGGGACAAATCATAATTCATTATCCCAAATTTTTATAAATTGGGAAATTTGAACATAAATCAACAACTTCTTTTCTTACTTCGTCTTCTATTTTTTTATTATCGTCGGGGTTTGATGATAAACCTTTAATTACTTTAGTAATTAGTTCACCTACAATTTTAAATTCATTTAAACCAAAACCTCGAGTAGTTGCTGCCTGAGAACCTAGTCTTATACCTGATGTTACCATTGGACTTTCTGTATCAAATGGAATTCCATTTTTATTACATGTTATATTGGCTCTTGATAAACTTTCAGCTGCAGCATTACCTTTAACACCAAAAGGTCTTAAATCTACCAACATTAAATGAGTATCAGTTCCTCCAGAATAAATCTTAAATCCATTTGTTTTTAATGTTTCTGCAAGTATTTTTGCATTAGCTAAAACATTAGATATATATTCTTTGAAAGAAGGTTCTAATGCTTCTTTAAATCCAACTGCTTTTGCTGCTATTATATGCATCAGAGGGCCACCCTGATAACCAGGAAATACAGCTGTATTAATTTTTTTATAAATATCTTCGTGATTTGTTAAAATAATTCCACCTCTGGCACTTCTAAAAACTTTATGAGTTGTAGATGTAACGACATGAGCATGATCAACAGGATTTGGATAGCCTTTACCAGCAACAAGACCTGAAAAGTGAGCCATATCTACCATAAAAAAAGCTCCAACTTTATCAGCAATTTCTCTGAACTTTTTAAAATCAATTACCCTAGAGTATGCGCTACCTCCAGCAATTATAAGTTTAGGTTTATTTTCAATTGCTAATCTCTCAACTTCGTCATAGTCGATTAACTCAGAGGTTTTATCTACATCATAGCTTATTGCATTAAACCATTTGCCTGACATTGCAATTTTAAGACCATGAGTAATATGGCCACCAGAATTTAAACTCATTCCCATAAAAGTATCACCTGGTTTTAATAATGCTAAAAAAACAGCTCCGTTAGCTTGCGCGCCAGAATGAGGTTGTGAATTCGCAAATTTACAATTAAAGAGTTTTTTTAATCTATCGTTAGCAAGTGATTCAGCAACATCAACATGCTCACAACCGTTATAATATCTTTTACCTGGGTAACCTTCGGCATACTTATTTGTTAGCACTGAACCTTGTGCCTCTAAAACAGCTTGTGAAACAATGTTTTCTGATGCGATTAATTCTATATGATTTTGTTGTCTGATTAATTCTTTATTTACTGCATCAAATATTTCTGGATCAGCTTCAGACAATTTTTTTTCAAAAAAGTTTTCATATTGAGTATTTAAATATTTTTTTTCACTAGACATTTATTTACCTATATTTTTTTAATTCTTTTTATATGTCTACCGCCTTCAAACTCAGTTTTTAGAAAGCTTTCAACACATTTTAAGGCAACTGTTTTTTTTGTAAGCCTTTCTCCTAATGTTATAACATTTGCATCATTATGCAATCGCGATAATTTGGCATTTTTTACTGAATAGCATAAAGCTGCACGTATTCCCTTATTTTTGTTTGCAGCAATAGACATTCCTACTCCTGAACCACAAACAAGTATTCCTACATGATTCTTATTTCTCACCACTTGTTTACAAAGTTTATGAGCAAAATCAGGGTAATCGACGGACTTCTTATTTTGTTTTGGTCCCAGGTCTTTTATTGGATAATTTTTAGTAAAGTATTTTAGAATATTCTTTTTTAAATTAAACCCACCATGATCTGAAGCAATAAAAATCTTTTTCAATTTAATTAAATTTGTAATTTAAAACACAAGCAACAAGGTGAACTCTATTTTCTTCACCCCCATTAAACGCATTGTGATATTTAGTATTATTAGTAATCCAAACAGAGCCATCAGCCGGCATATGTTTTGCAACATTGTCAACGACCATTATAGCTCCGGGATTCGTGTATATAGGTATATGAAGCCTTGGTTCAGGATCTCTATGCCAACTCAATGTTGATCTTGGCTCTTTAAGAAGAAGTCTCATCCTACCTAATTTATACTTTTTTGTTAATTGATCGTAAACTTCTTTGAAATAAGTATTTTTAAAATCATCAACAAATTCTGTATATTTATGTTCATCAATTTTACTTTCCCTCTGCACCTCAACACCTGTGCTATCCGGTTTAGTCCAATAAATGCCTCTTACGTTATTTCCTTTAACAGAGTCTGGATCACCAGGAATTTGATTTAGAGGTATACCGGCGAAGTGAGGTATTCCAAGACTTGTATCAAAACCTTTTATTTTTAATACTTCATCACAAGCTTGTTTTAATTTTATGATATCAAATTTTACATCTTGTTTTTGGAAATCATTGAATAATTGTGACATCGGTGCTCTACTATCTTATAGACTATTATATTAAATATTACTATTGTCGCATCAAAATAATTAATTGATAATGATTATCACAGGTAGCTACCCTAATTTAAGATTGAGAAGATCAAGAAAATTCAGTTGGTCTAGAAGATTAGTCCAAGATAATGATCTGTCTTACAATGATTTTATTTTACCTATCTTTCTTACTGAAGGAAAAGCAAAAAAAGTTCCAATTAATTCAATGCCAAATGTTTTTCGGTACTCTATTGATAAATTAAAAAGTGTAGTTGATAAAGCAATAAAACTGGGAATACCAATGGTTGCTTTATTCCCATATACAAATCCAAGAAAAAGAGATGAATATGGAAATGAAGCATTAAATGAAAATAATTTAGTTTGCCGAGCAATAAAATTCATCAAAAAAAATTATAAGAACGAAATTGGAATAATGTGTGATGTTGCATTAGATCCATATACATCACATGGTCATGATGGAATAATTAAAAAAAATGAAATTTTAAATGATGAAACATTAGAAATATTGATTAAACAATCAATATTGCAGGCAAAAATGGGTTGCGATGTGATTGCTCCATCAGATATGATGGATGGTAGAGTTTTAAAAATTCGTAAAGCTTTAGATAGAAATAATCTTAAAGATGTTCAAATTTTATCATATGCTGTTAAGTATGCATCAAGTTTTTATGGCCCATTCAGAAATGCTGTTGGATCAAGAAGTCTCTTAAAAGGAGACAAAAAAACTTATCAAATGGATTTTAAAAACAATTATGAATCATTAAGAGAAGTTGCATTAGATATAAAAGAAGGAGCAGACATGATTATAGTAAAACCAGGGATGCCTTATCTTGATATAATTAGGGAGGTTAAGAATAATTTTAAAATTCCAGTTATTGCATACCAAGTATCAGGAGAATATAGTCTCATACAAAATGCAATTTCAAAGAATATATTAGATAAAAAATCGATATATGAAAGTCTAGTTTCCTTTAAAAGAGCTGGAGCAAGTGCAATTATAACCTATTTTGCTGATCAAATAAAACTAGATTAATTTTAAAGAATTTTGAAAATTAAATCTTGTTTTGGGAAAATTAA
>CACAIK010000025.1 GCA_902532525.1 uncultured Pelagibacteraceae bacterium | reverse complement strand
TTTAACTTTTTCTTTTTTATGAAAAAATTATCCATTTCAGCAATACTTGGATGTGCAACATATTTTTGCATTTTATGATATTTGCCATACAGTATAAAATTTCCTCCTGCTGGAATATAATTTTTTATAGATAATTTATTACACTTATCAAATGCATTATTTAACGTTCTTTTTATAATTAAATTTTTAAATTTATTTTTTTGGTTATTAGTTAAATTAATAAAATTTTGAGGATATTCTGATGCTGGTCTTGGGGCAAAAGATGCTATATCAATTTTTTTGTACCTTTTTTTTGAAATATTTTTTACTTTTTTTAATATATTTAAGCTGCAGGGGTTATCAACATTGTTATAAAAACATGTCTTACTTTTTTTATCATATATCAATATAGATGTATCTAAATCGTAATTAATAAATGTATCAATTTCTTGATTATTGCTTTCATCACAAGGTATTATAGTTATTTCGAAATTTTTGAATTTAAAAGGTTCCCATTCTTGTAGTTCGATCACATTTTTAATCCCAAGTGACTCAATCTTATTTTTTAGCCTTTGATCTCTGAATTTTTTTACAATAAATTTTGTTTTTTTATTTTTTAGATTTTTAATTATATTTTCGTCATAATGATCACTATGAAGATGACTGATATAAACCAAATCAGGTTTAAGTTTATTTAAAATGTTTTTGTTTGAAGACAAATTTGGATAGGACCAGGTTCCAGTATCTTTCATCCCTCCAATCCATGGGTCACATATTAATTTAAATCTTCTTTCAGAAGTAATTTCAAAAAAACTATTGTTAATGTGCTTAATTATCATTTTTATATTAAAAATTCACGGTTAATATAAATATAGAAAAAAATTTTAACAAATAATTCAAAAGAAAATTTATTATATGAATATTTTCGTTAGAACAAATTTTAATAATAAAGTTGGGTTTGGCCATATTAAAAGAGTTTTAAACCTTTTGAATAATATTAAAAGAAAAAAATCTATTAAAATATTTGTAGATCAATTAAAAGAAAAAAACATAATTCGTTCAAAATTTCAAATAAATAATATTTATAATAAAAAAGAGAAATATTATAATCAAAAAAAAGATGCTCAATTATTCTTGAAAAAAATAAATTCTACTAAAAATTCAATTGTAATAATAGATGATTACAGAATAGGCAAAACATGGGAGAAAATTGTATCAAAAGGTGTGAAAAAAATAATTGTAATAGACGATTTTTATAACCGTCCTCATTATTGTGATATTTATATTAATTCCAAGCCAGGTGTTGAAAAAAAAATTGATCAAATTAACAAAAAAAATAAAAAAAATTGCAAATTTCTTTTGGGTCCTAAATTTTGCACAATAAATAAAATAAATAATCCGCAAAATAAAAATAAAATTAATAGTTTAACATTTTATAATGGAGCCTCAGGAAATGTTTTAATATATAAAAAAATAATAGACCAAATTTTAAATCTTGAGATCAAAAATATAAATATAAATATAATAGTGGGACCTTTGGTTAAAAATTCCTCGAAAATAGATAAAATTTTCGCCAAAAATCGAAAAGTTAAAATCCATAAAAATCTTTCAAATATTAACAATATTTTGCAAAATACCAGTTTATTAATTTCTTCAGCAGGTTTAGTTATATTTGAGTCTGCTTATTTGAATGTTCCCTCAATATTTTTTAAAATGAGTAAAAACCAAGAATTATTACCACAAGATCTTAGTAGTATAGGCCATAATTTTTTATTAAAAAAAAAAGATTTATCTCAAACAAAAAAAATCTGTCTACTTATAAATTTATTATTAAAAAATAATAAAAGGATAAGACAAAATTTTAATCATTGTAAATTAAAAATCGATGGTCTTGGATCTAAAAGAATTTTAAAAATCATAACTACAAAAAATGAACTAAAAAATGAAAATATTTTTAGAAAAAAAAAATACTTAAATGACGATATTTCATTTTCTAAAATTAACGATAACTTTATCAATGATTATTTAATATTCAGAAATTTGAAAATCAACCTAAACAATTCATCTAATAAAAATAAAATTGATAGTATTGACCACTATATATGGTGGTATAAAAATTTAAATAAAAGTATAATTTTAGTAAAAAAAAAATCAAAGCCTCTAATAATATTATTACAAAAAAAGTTATCTCTAAAAAAAAAATCTCTTATATTTCCAAGTATGATTTCCTGTAGTAATAAAATTTCGCCTTTCGATACTCTCAAAGCTCTTAAGTTTCAAAATGAATATATCGATAACTTAAAATTAAAGAATAAAATTACTATAATTTCTGTTACAAAAAATAACTTTTTCTCTAACCAACAAACTAAATATTTTAAATTTGAACAAATTAAAACAAATAATAAATTATTTAAATTAGCAAAAAATTATATTCTTACAAAAAATTGCAATGTATATATAAGAAAATAAAATATGAATGTTAAATTAGGTAAATATAAAATTGGAGATAATTATCCAAGTTTAATTGTTGCCGAGCTATCAGGTAACCATGGTGGAAATCTAGGTGATGCACTTAAATTGGTAAAATTTGCACACAAAGCTGGAGCAAATGCCATAAAACTCCAAACTTATACTGCCAATACAATTACTATAAACTCAAAAAAAAAAGATTTTTTAATAAAAAAAAATTCCCCTTGGAAGAATAATGTAAATTATTGGAAATTATATAATAAGGCCCATACACCTTGGGGGTGGCACAAAAAAATTTTTAATTTAGCAAACAAATTGGGTATTCTTGCTTTCTCTTCACCTTTTGATGAGACCGCAGTAGATTTTTTAGAAAAATTAAATTGTCCTGTATATAAACTTGCTTCTCCAGAAATTAACCACATACCTTTAATAAAAAAAATTGCTAAAACAAAAAAACCAATAATTATTTCAACTGGTTTAGCTGATTTAAAAGAAATTTCTAAAGCTGTTAAAATTATAAGAAGTTATAAAAACAATAAAATAATTATATTAAAATGTACTACATCTTATCCATGTAAAAATAAAGATTTGAATCTAGCTTCTATGTTAACCTTAAAAAAGAAATATAAAACGATTGTTGGATTTTCTGATCATTCTATTGGTGATGTTGGTTCAATTACTGCAGTTGCATTAGGGGCAAAGATGATTGAGAAACATATTTCATTAAAAAATAAAAAAACAGTTGATGATTTTTTTTCCTTGAATGGTCAAAATTTTAAAAAATTTGTTAAAAAAATTAGAGATGCTGAAATGTCTTTAGGAAGCAAAAAATATAAGATCTCAAAAAGTGCAAGAATACATATGGTTGGAAAAAGATCTATTTATGTTTGTAAAAAAATTAAAATAGGGGATAAAGTTGATAAAAATAACATTAAAGTTGTAAGACCAAATAAAAGCTTAGATCCAAAATTTTATAGTAAGCTAATTGGAATGATTTCAAAAAAAAATTTAAATCCTGGAGATAGAATTAAAATGAATTATTTCAAAAAATAATGTTTGATAATTTAAAAAATTTTAAAAATAAAACTGCAATAATCTACAAGAATAAAAGTCTAACGTATTTACAATTAGATCGCATAACGAAAAAAAAAATATTTAAAAAGAATAGATTAGTTTTGATTTTAGCAGATAATAATATTGAAACCCTACTACTATATATATCTACAATTAGATCAAATTCATGTGTTTATTTAGTTGATATCAATTCCGATGAAGATTTTTTGCTTAAAACTTTAAAATTATATAATCCAGAGTATGTTGCAGTTTCAAAAAACAAAAAATTTCAAAATAATTGTTACAAAAATTATTCTGATTTTAAAAATTATCAAATATTTAAAGTAAAAAAAGAGACTACTTATAAAATTCATAAAAATTTGAGAATTCTATTAAGCACATCTGGAACAACTGGATCTCAGAAACTTGCAAAAATTTCCAATAAAAATATATTGTCAAATACAAAATCAATATGCAAATATCTCAAATTATTTAACGATTGTTCAATTACAACTTTACCAATATTTTACAGTTTTGGTTTATCCATAATAAATTCACATTTATATTCTGGATCAAAAATTATATTAAGTAATGACACAATTTTACAAAAAGAATTCTGGAACAAAATTAAGGTCCATAAAGTAACAAATTTTAATTGTGTACCATTCTTTTTCGAAATATTAAAAAAAATAAAGTTTGAAAAGTTTGAATTAAAATCATTGAAATTCATTACTTTGGCAGGTGGAAAATTGAATATTTATGATGAAAAATATTTTAATGATTTACTCAAAAGTAAAAAAATTAGTTTTGTTAAAATGTATGGTTCTACAGAAGCTTCTCCAAGAATATCCTATTTAAATCCAAAATTTAATTCAAAAAAAATTGGAAGCATAGGTAAAGCGATACCGGGGGGTAAATTATTTATAATTAATAACAAAAACGTGATGATTAAAAAGCCTAATGTGAATGGTGAAATTTGCTATAAAGGACCAAATGTATTTATGGGTTATGCAAATTCGATGCAAGACCTGTCAACCGACAATACACCAAATTACCTAAAAACTGGTGATATTGGTTTTTTCGACAAAGATAATTATTTTTTTATCACAGGACGAAAGAAAAGATTTGCTAAAATTTTTGGATTAAGACTTAATTTAGATGATATAGAAAATATGATTAAAGATTTAAATTTCAATAATGCTGTTATATCCAACGATAGCAAATTGATAATTTTTTTAAAGTCTGAGGATAAAAAAAAATCTGTTAATCAAATACTTGACAAAATTAAATT
>CACAIK010000024.1 GCA_902532525.1 uncultured Pelagibacteraceae bacterium | reverse complement strand
ATTAATAAATTAAAAAAAAATCAAAAATATAAAATTATTTATGGAGGATCTGTTAACTCAAAAAATGTATTAGAGTTAAAAAAAATTAATGATTTAAAAGGATTTTTAATAGGAAGTGCTTCTTTGGAAGCAAAAAATTTTATTGATATAATTAAAAAATCAACTAATTAAACCTCGTGGAAAATATACTTTTAATAATTAATATTATTCTTGCAGCTATTCTTGTTGTACTAGTTTTATTTCAAAAATCCGAGGGTGGCGCATTGGGCATTGGTGTGTCCCAAGATAACTTTATGCTCTCAAGATCAGCTGGAAATTTTTTAACTAAAGCTACAGCAATAATTGCTACTCTATTTATAATATGCAGTCTGTGTTTAACGATTCTTTCGAGGGGTGAATTAACTCCCACAACATCAGTTTTAGATAAAATAGAGGAAACTGATGATGCTCCAAAGGTTCCAGATAGCAATAATTAATACTTTGAATTTTTAAATTTTAGGTCTATAAGATACTTCCATGGCGCGATATATCTTTGTCACTGGCGGCGTGGTATCATCTCTTGGAAAAGGATTATCCTCAGCATCACTTGCATATTTATTAAAATCACAAGGTTATAAAGTCAGGATACGTAAAATGGATCCATATCTAAATGTTGATCCAGGAACAATGAGTCCTTTTCAACATGGAGAGGTATTTGTTACTGATGATGGTGCAGAAACTGACTTAGATTTAGGACATTACGAAAGATTTACAAATATTTCATCAAAACAATCGGATAATATTACTACAGGTAAAATTTATAGCGATGTAATAAAAAAAGAGAGACAAGGGGGCTATCTAGGTAAAACAGTTCAAGTCATTCCACACATAACAGATAGAATAAAAAAATTTATTAGCAAAGACATTAGTAATGAAGATTTTGTAATTTGTGAAATTGGTGGAACGGTTGGCGACATAGAAAGCTTACCCTTTCTAGAAGCCATAAGACAGTTCTCAAACGATCATGGAAGGTCTAGAACATTATTTGTTCACTTAACATTAGTTCCTTTCATGAAATCTTCTGATGAGATAAAAACCAAACCTACACAACATAGTGTTAAAGAATTAAGAAGTATCGGTATACAGCCAGATATTGTTATATGTAGATCAGAGCAACATATACCTTTAGAGCAAAGAAAAAAAATATCTTTATTTTGTAATGTTGATATTGAAAATGTTATTGAGACTGTCGATGTTAAAACAATTTATGAAGCACCAATTAGTTTTTATAACCAAAAATTAGATAAACAAGTTTTAAAATATTTTAAAATAAAATCAAAAAAGAAACCCAATTTAAATCCATGGAAAAATATTACTTCAACTGTTTTAAAAAATAATAAAGTAATTGATATCGGAATAATAGGTAAATATGTAAACTTAAAAGATGCATATAAATCCTTAGATGAAGCACTAACACACGGCGGCATAGCAAATAATGTAAAAGTTAATTTAGTAAGAATTGAATCTGATAAACTAAAAAAAAATGAAATAAGCAAAAAACTTAGAAGTGTCTCTGGAATATTAATTCCAGGTGGATTTGGTAAAAGAGGAACAGAGGGGAAGATTGCTGCAATTAAATATGCAAGAGAAAAAAAAATACCTTTTTTTGGTATTTGTTTTGGTATGCAAATGGCAATCATTGAATTTGCCAGAAACAAATTAAATATAAAAAATGCTGGTTCCACAGAGCTTGATAAAAAATGCTATCCTGTTATTGGATTAATCCACGAATGGAACAAAAATGGTAAAGTTTATAAGGGTACAGAAAAAAACTTAGGTGGGACAATGAGATTAGGTCTTTATACAGCTAAATTAAAAAATAATTCTGCCATAAAAAAGATTTATAAATCAAAAGAAATAAAAGAAAGACACAGACATAGATATGAAGTTAATAATAACCAAAAATCAAAATTTGAAAAAAAAGGATTAATATTTTCGGGCATGTCTCCAGATAATAAATTACCTGAAATAATTGAATTAAAAAATCATCCCTGGTTTATTGGTGTTCAATTTCATCCAGAGTTTAAATCAAGACCATTATCACCACATCCATTATTTAAATCTTTTATAAAAGCTTCAAAAAATTATCATGCAAAATAGAATTGTTAAATGTCAGGATTTAAATATTTCTAACTCAAATAAAATTTGTTTAATAGCAGGACCATGCCAACTAGAAACTGAGCAACATGCTTTGGACATGGCAGGAGAAATTAAAAATATTACTGACAAATATAAAATTGGATTTATATATAAAACATCATTTGATAAAGCCAATAGAACAAGCCTTAAAGGTAAAAGAGGGGCTGGATTAGAAAAATCTTTACCAGTTTTTGATAAAATACAAAATCAAATAAAAGTCCCTGTCCTTACTGATATTCATAATGAAGAGCAATGCTCAATTGTTGCGCCACATGTTGACGTTTTACAAATTCCTGCATTCTTATGTCGACAAACAGATTTGTTAGTTGCTGCTGCAAAAACAAAAAAAATTATTAATGTGAAAAAGGGTCAGTTTTTAGCTCCATGGGATATGGTCAATGTTACAAAAAAAATATCAGAGTCTGGCAATAATAATATTCTAGTAACAGAGAGAGGTGCAAGTTTTGGATACAATACTTTAGTATCCGATATGAGATCTATTCCTATAATGGCAAAGAATGGATATCCTATTGTTTTTGATGCCACTCATTCAGTTCAACAACCAGGTGGTCAAGGAGATAAGAGTGGTGGACAAAGAGAATTTGTTGAACATTTATCTAGAGCAGCTGTTGCAGTGGGTGTTGCAGCAATTTTTATAGAAACACATCAAGATCCTGATAACGCTCCATCTGATGGGCCAAATATGGTTCCACTTAATAAATTAGATAATCTTATTAATAAGATTGTAGAAATAGATAATCTAATAAAAAAAAATAATGTCTAAAATTTCTAAAGTTATTGCAAGACAAGTTTTTGATAGCAGAGGAAATCCAACTATAGAAACAGAAGTATTTGTAAAAGATATTAGCGCATCAGCAATTTGTCCATCTGGAGCATCAACCGGATCTTATGAAGCTTTTGAAAAAAGAGATATTAATAATAAAAAATATCTTGGAAAAAGTGTTTTAAAACCTGTTGAATTTATAAATAAGGTAATATCAAATAAATTGAAAAATTTTAATGTTCATCAACAAGAAAAGATAGATAATTTATTAATAAGACTTGATGGAACAAAACAAAAAAAAAGAGTCGGAGCTAATGCAATTCTTTCAGTTTCAATAGCTGTCAAAAAATTATCGTCTAAAATTAAAAAAATTCCAATTTATAAAAATTTACTAATAAATAAGAATTTTAAATTACCTTATCCCTTAATGAATATAATTAATGGAGGTGCACACGCAAATAATGGTCTCAGAATTCAAGAATTTATGATAAGACCAGATAAAGCTAAATCATTTTCTGAAGGTGTTAGAATATGCTTTATTGTTATTAATAAATTAAGACATTTAATTAAGAAAATGGGTCATTCCACTTCTGTAGGAGATGAAGGTGGATTCGCTCCAATGATAAATGATAATGAAAGTGCTCTTAAACTCATTGTAAAAGCTATAAATTTATCAGGTTTTAAAAATGGAAAAGACGTAGTTATATGTTTGGATGTTGCCGCAAATGAGTTGCTTAAAAATAAAAAATATTCAATTCATTCAAAAAAATACACTAATGTAGATGAAACTATAGAAAATTATCTTAGACTTGTGCAAAAATATAAAATTATGTCTATTGAAGATCCATTTGGTGAAAATGATTGGTCAGCTTGGACAAAGCTTCTGAATAAAACAAAAAATAAATTACAAATAGTTGGAGATGATCTATTTGTTACAAATTTAGAACGATTGAAAATTGGTTTTTTAAATATTTCAGCTAATTCAATATTAATTAAATTAAATCAAATTGGCACTGTCACAGAAACACTTGAAGTCATAAAATTTGCAAAATTAATTGGTTATAAAACAATAATCTCGCATAGATCTGGCGATAGTGAAGATACATTTATTGCAGATTTTGCTGTAGGAACTGATTCTAATCAGATTAAAACTGGGTCATTAGCTAGATCTGAGAGGGTTTCAAAATATAACCAATTGTTAAGAATTGAACAAGAGCTTGGAAAAAAATCAAAAATGCATAATGTTAATTAATGTTAGATAAAATAAAAAAAAATTATTTTATTTTAATAGTAACATTTTTATTTATTTATTTTTTTTTCAATTTACTAGGCGGTGATAGAGGATTAATTTCCTACATAAAAAAAAAAGAAATTTACAAAGATTTAAAAATTAAACAAAAAGATCTTCGAATCAAAATTCAGGATTTAGAGCATAAAAACTCATTATTAACTGAAAATATAGACCTTGATTTTATTGAAATTTTAATACGAGACAAATTTTTATTTGGAAAAGAGGGAGAGACTACCTATATAATAAAACACAATGGAAAAAACTAAAACAAGACATCCAGAAAAAGTAAAAAACCCAATAAATCCAATTAAAAAGAAACCAGAATGGATTAGGTCTAAACTTTCTGATAGTAAAGAATTTTTTATTACCAAAACTGTAGTTAATGAGAATAATCTTGTTACTGTTTGTAAGGAAGCAAACTGCCCAAATATAACAGAGTGTTGGAGTAAACGACACGCAACATTTATGATTATGGGAGATACCTGCACAAGAGCATGTGCATTTTGTGATGTCAAAACTGGAAAACCAGAAAAATTAGATCCTTTTGAACATGTTAAAATTGCAAATGCAGTAAATAAATTAAACTTAAGACATGTTGTTATAACATCAGTTGACAGAGATGATTTACCAGATGGTGGGTCAAATCATTTTAAAGAAGTAGTATTGATGACTAGAAAAAAAAATCCAAATACTACAATTGAGGTTTTAACTCCAGATTTTTTAAGAAAAGGTGAATCTTATAAAACTATATTAGAGTCTAATCCTGATGTTTTTAATCATAATATTGAAACAGTACCAAGACTGTATGTCAAAGTGAGACCAGGTGCCAGATACTTCGCATCCTTAGAACTTCTTAAGAATGCAAAATTAAATAATAAAAAAGTATTTACTAAATCTGGAATCATGGTTGGTTTAGGTGAAGAGAAAGACGAAATAATTCAAGTTATGGATGATCTAAGATCAGCCGATGTAGATTTCTTAACAATTGGTCAATATTTGCAACCGTCAGTAAAACATCATCCATTAGAAAGATACTACCATCCAGATGAATTTAAAGAATTAGAACTAATAGCAAAGTCAAAAGGATTTTTATTGGTTTCTTCATCTCCTTTAACCAGATCATCATATCACGCAGATGAAGATTTTGCTAAATTAAAACAAAACAGACTTAATTAATTTCATGCCAAAAGCATCTGTAACGCGATTTATAGAACGCGATAAAAAAACACTTATAGATTTTGTTTTAGATATTGAAAAATATCCAGAATTTATTCCGTTTTGTATAGATTCAAAAGTTTATAAAAAAAAAGAGGAAAAAGACTCTATAAATATAATTGCAGATTTAACTATTGGTAAAAAACCTTTTACGGATACTTATAAAAGTGATGTTAGATTTGATAAAATAAATGATCATATTCATGTCACGAATATTGACGGACCACTTAATTATCTTGAAAATAACTGGAAATTTATTGAAAAAGATAATTTTACAGAGGTACACTTTGATGTTGATTTTGAAATAAAAAATAAATTCCTTAACATTATTATGACAAAATCATTTCAATTTGGTCTTAATAAAATAGCAGATGCTTTTCAAAAAAGAGCAGAAAGTTTGTGATATTTGTGTGTATTAAATAATATCTTGAATTAATTTAATACACTTTTCAACAGTTTTATTTTGTATTGAATTTCTATCTTTTTTCTTAAAATAATTTTTTGAAACTATAGTTTTGTTTCTTTTTGTTAAACCTATATATACAAGACCAACAGGCTTATCTTTTGTACCACCGTTTGGACCAGCTATACCAGTAATAGATATATTAATTTTACTTTTTGATATTTTTGACAATCCTTGCACCATAGCCTCACAACATTCAGGGCTAACTGAACCATACTTATTTATAATTTTTTTGTTAACTTTTAATATTTTAACTTTAGCATTGTTTGAATAAGTAACCAAACCCATTTGGAAGTACTTTGAAGAACCACTTAGTCTTGTAAATTTACTTGATAATAGTCCTCCCGTACATGATTCAGCTGCAGATAAAGTTATTTTTTTTTTAATTAATTTCTTATGCAGCTTTTCGATATTCATTAAAATTTAAGACTTATTAAGTAAATTAATATCATAGTATATAAACCTGCCATAATATCATCCATTATTATTCCAAAGAAGTTTTTATGCTCTTTATCGAAATAACTGACTGGAAAAGGTTTTACAATATCAAAAAATCTAAAAAAAATAAAAGACAGTAAATAATACATTTCAATAGGTATACTTATTAGATTATGTGAAGAAAGGTAAACAATTAATATTAAAGGCATAGCTTGTCCCAAAACCTCATCAATTACAATTTGTCTAGGATCTTTATTTTCAAACTCGGTTTCCGAGTCCATAACTGCGTAAAAGGAATAAAAAAAAATTATAGAATATAATATTAAAATATAATTTAGATTTTTAAATTGTAATACTTCAAATAATATATAAAGGATTATTAATGTACTTAATGATGTAAAAGTTCCAGGAATTTTAGAAATATATCCATTTCCAAAAAAAGTTG
>CACAIK010000023.1 GCA_902532525.1 uncultured Pelagibacteraceae bacterium | reverse complement strand
CTAAAAAATATATTAAAATTGGAGACATATTTCAGGTAGTTCTAAGTCAAAGATTTGAAACTAAGTTAATTAAAAACCCAATAGAAATTTATAAAAAATTAAGGAAAACAAACCCTTCTCCATTTATGTATTTTTTTAATTTTAAAGATTTTCAGATTATTGGCGCAAGTCCAGAAATACTTGTTAGGTTAAGAAATAATAAAGTCACAATTAGGCCAATTGCTGGAACAAGACCAAGGGGGAAAAATAAAAAACAAGATTTATTTTTTGAAAAAGATTTACTGAATGACAAAAAAGAACTGTCCGAACATTTAATGCTTCTTGATTTAGGCAGAAACGATACTGGAAAAGTATCAAAGATTAATACTGTGAAAGTGACTGAAAGTTTTTCAATAGAAAGATACTCTCATGTAATGCATATTGTATCAAATGTTGAAGGAGTATTTAATAATAAATACTCAAAATTTGAAACTATGTTGTCTGGATTTCCAGCAGGAACAGTATCTGGGGCTCCAAAAATTAGAGCAATGGAGATAATAGATGAGCTAGAGACAACTAAAAGAAAAGTTTATGCCGGTGGAATTGGATATTTTTCGGCAAATGGTGAATTTGATACATGTATCGCACTTAGAACTGCAGTAGCTAAAAATAAGAAATTTTATGTGCAATCTGGCGCTGGAATAGTTGCAGATAGCAAACCACAAAATGAATATCTTGAAACAGTTAATAAAGCAAAGGCTCTATTAAAAGCAATTGAGTAATTATGAAAATAATTTTAATTGATAACTATGATAGTTTTACATTTAATTTGTATCATTACATATCTAAGTTTTGTCAAAATGTAGACGTAGTAAGAAATGATAAAATTAATACAAAAGAAATATTAAAGAAAAAATATAATAAAATTGTGATATCACCTGGTCCAGGTAATCCTGATCAAGCTGGAAACTGTCTATCAATAGTAAATGAATTGTATAATAAAATTCCAATACTTGGAGTTTGTTTAGGTCATCAAATTATAGGTCAAATATTTGGATCTAAAATTATTCAAGCTAAAGAATTGGTTCATGGAAAAACAAGTAAAATCATTTCAAAAAATATAGGGATTTTAAAAGGAATACCAAAAATATTTGAAGCAACTAGATATCATAGTTTAATAATCGATAAGAAAACACTATCTAAAGATTTAGAAATTACAGCCATGACTTTAGATGGAATAATTATGGGTGTTAAACATAGAATTTATGATGTTCATGGAGTACAATTTCATCCTGAAAGCATAAAAACTAAAGATGGTTTAAAAATTTTAAAAAATTTTATTAAATAAATGAAAAAATTTTTAAAAAAACTTGAATTAAGTGAAAATTTAACATTGCAAGAAAGTATTGATGCTTTTGAAATTTTGATGAATGGAAAAGCAAATGATAATGAAATTTATAATTTTTTAACTCTGCTTTCTAAAAAGGGTGAAGTTTCAACAGAAATAGCAGGTGGTGTCTCAGTGCTTAGAAATAAAGCGAAAAAAGTTAATGTAGATGACTGCATAGATACTTGTGGAACAGGTGGTGATGGCAAGGATACACTAAACATATCTACAGCTTCCGCATTATTACTTTCAAGTATGGGCATTAGAGTAGCAAAACATGGTAATAAAGCAGTTTCATCAAAATGTGGATCTGCAGATGTTTTGGAAGCATTAAATGTAAATATCAACTTGGAGCCCAAAGATATTGAAAATCAAATTAAAAAAAATCATTTTGGATTTATGTTTGCTCCAAATTATCATAGCGCTATGAAATATGTTGGTCCAACCAGAAAAAAAATTGGGAAGAGAACAATTTTTAATATGATTGGTCCTTTGAGTAGTCCAGCTAATGTTGAAAAACAAGTTGTAGGAGTTTTTGATAAAAAACTTCTAGATATTTTTGCTGATGCCTTGAAAGACTTGAATATAAAATTTGCTTGGGTTGTTAATAGCAATGATGGTTTAGATGAAATATCACCATATGATAAAACGATCGTAAAACAATTAAGAAATGGGGAAATTAACGAACTGATTATTGACCCTAAAGAATTGAATGTAAATGCCGAAGGTTTCGATAAGATAGTTGGAAATGATGCAAAATTTAATTCAGAAAAAATTATAGATATATTTAAAGGTACTGATGACGACTTTTCCAAAGCAGTATCATTAAATGCTGCAGCTGGCTTAATTATATCAGAAAGAGAAAATAATTTTAAACTTGCCTATGAAAGAGTAAGAGATCATTTATTATCAGGAAAAACATATTTACATTTAGAAAATTTGAGAAATGCCTGAAAATATATTGGAGAAAATAATTAATAAAAAAAGAAATAAAATTCAAATTTTAAAAAAAGACCTATCAATAAGTTCACTTAATGATAAAATTTCAAAACTAAAAAATTATGTAAATTTTAAAGAAAAAATTCTAAAAAATATAAATCATGACAAAATTTCTATCATCGCAGAAATAAAAAAAGCAAGTCCATCAGCCGGTATAATTTTTGAAAATTATAATCCTGTTGAAATTGCTGATATATATTTAAAAAATAATGCTACCTGTTTATCAGTTTTGACTGAAGAAGATTTTTTTTTGGGAAATTTAATCCATATTAGTAAAATTAAACAAAAAATAAATTTACCTATTTTATGTAAAGATTTTTTTGTTGATAAATTTCAAGTACATCTTTCTCGGAGTTATGGTGCTGATGCTATTTTAATAATTTTAGCTGGCGTTGATGAAAAAACTGCAGATGAATTATATGAAGAAGCTGAGAAACTTAAAATGTCAGTTATTGTTGAAGTTCACACTGTTGAAGAGGCTAAAAAATCTTTAAAGTATAAAGATGCATTAATTGGGATAAACAATAGAAATTTAAAAACCCTAAGAACAGATATAAATACAACCTATGATATTTATAATATTTTAATTAATCATAGAGGGCCATTAATTTCAGAGAGTGGAATAAAGAATAAAGAAGATGTTTTAGAAATAGTCTCAAAAACTAAAATAAAAACATTTTTAATTGGTGAATCGATTTTAAAAAATTTAAAAAATAATAATATTTTTTCTATTTTATAAAAAAAGTGTTGAATTTATTTACATTTTAACTGTTGTTTAATTGAAAGAACTTTTATAGAACATTGATGTACACAATTTGTTCTATGTTAACTAAAAAACAAAAAAACCTGCTATTATTTATTAACAAAAAGTTAAGATCTAGTGGTGTGTCTCCTTCTTACGAAGAAATGAAAGAATCACTAAATCTAAAGTCTAAATCTGGAATTCATAGATTGATTAGTGCCTTAGAAGAAAGAGGTTTTATTAAAAGATTGGCTCATAAAGCAAGAGCTTTAGAAGTCATTAAGCTACCTGAAACAGCTTCAGCGAACGATATTTACAATAGCTTTTCACCAAGTGTAATCAAAGGTGGACTTGATGAAAGTTTAAGTGGAAACGGTTCAGATGAAAACGAAATACCTGTTTTGGGAAAGATTGCTGCAGGTACACCTGTTGAAGCAATTCAAAATGAAGTTGCTAGAATACCTTTGCCCTCTAATATTGAAAAGAATGGAGAATTTTTTGGACTTAAAGTGCAAGGAGACTCCATGATTGAGGCGGGAATAAATGATGGTGATACAGTAATTGTGAGAAAAGCTGATACTGCTGAAAATGGTAAAATTGTAGTTGCTTTAATTGATGATCATGAGGCAATGTTAAAAAGAATTAGAAGAAAAGGTAAAACTGTAGCTTTAGAGAGCGCTAATCGTAATTACGAGACGAAAATATTTGGTCCAGATAGAGTAAAAGTTCAAGGAATTCTTGTATCTTTATATAGAAACTTTTCCTAAAATAGTCTAAGTAAATCTGATGAAAACAGTAGCAACTAGATTTGCTCCATCACCAACAGGACCCTTGCACATTGGAGGAGTGAGAACCGCATTATTTAATTGGCTTTATTCAAAAAATAAAGGTGGTAAATTTTATCTAAGAATAGAGGATACAGATAAAGAAAGATCTAAAGACGAATTTAAGAGACAAATAATTAATTCCTTAAAATGGATAGGAATTTATTACGATAATAATGAATATATTCAATCAGATAAATTAAACGATCATATAAATGTAGCTAACGAATTGTTAAAAAAAGGTTTTGCTTATAAATGTTACTGTTCTAGTGAAGAAATTGAAGAGCAAAAAAAAAGGGCAAAACAAAAAAAAATACCATATATTTATAATAGAAAATGGAGAGATAAGAGTGAAACTGATGCTCCGAAAGAAATTGATCCTGTAATAAGATTTAAAAGTAAAGTTGAAGGAAAATCTATCTTAAAAGATTTGGTACAGGGAAATATAGAAATTGAAAATAATACTATTGAAGACTTTGTTATATTAAGAGCTGATGGATCACCAACATATAATTTGTCAGCATCAGTAGACGACCATTTAATGGGCATGACACATGTAATTAGAGGTGATGATCATAAAATAAATACATTCAAACAAATACAAATATATGAAGCTATGAATTGGAAAGTGCCATCATTTGCTCACATACCGCTGATTCACACTATTGAAGGAAAAAAACTATCAAAAAGAGATAATGCATCAACATTAGATGATTATTCAAAAATTGGAATAATGCCTAATGCTCTTAGAAACTATCTTCTAAGATTGGGATGGTCATACAAAGATAAGGAAATTTTTGATTTAGACGAAAGTATCAAATACTTCAATTTAGAAGGAATTGGGAAATCACCTTCAAAATTAGATATTAACAGAATTTATTCAATGAATGAACATTATATAAAAAATATTGATGAAAATGATCTTTTTAATTTTTTAATAAATTATTGTGAGACTTTTCAAGAAAAGATACCTGATTTAGCACAGAAAAAGATTAGAAATTCGCTACATTTTTTAAAAAATAAAGCAAAAACTTTGGAAGATATTTACAAAAATTCAAAGTTTTTAATAAACGACAAAGTTCAAATAGAAAAAGAAGATAAAAAACTTTTAGACGAAAAAGCTATTAAAATTATTAAATTATTTAGTGATGATATTAATAAACTATCAGATTTTACTAGAGAAACACTAGAACCAATAATTAATGAACTAATAAATAGTAATAATACAAATTTTAAAGGGGTTGGACAACCACTAAGAATATGCCTTACTGGATCTAAGTTTGGACCTGGTATATATGATATATTGTGTTCTCTCGGAAAAGAGGAAGTGTCAAAAAGATTATCTCAAATAAGATAACAGAATATTGGAAGCTTCATTGCTTGATGAAGTGTTAGATCTTAATTCCTTAATAGTTTTATCAACTTCTTTTAATTGTTCATTTATAAGTTCAGGTTTTTTTAATAAATAATTAACTGTTTTATATATTTCATCTGAGTTACATTCCTTTTGTAAAAGTTCAGGAATAATTTCTTTATTATTAATAATATTTATCATGTTTGCATATTTTATTTTTAAAAATAACTTAGCAATAAAAAAATTTAAAAAATTCATTTTATAAACTATTATTGATGGTACACCGTACTTACAAACTTCAAGTGAAACTGTTCCAGATTTAACAATTGCAAAAATAGATTTTTTAATTGTTGCAATTTTTATATTTTCATTTGAAATAAGATCAACATTTTCTAAATTATTTTTTTTAATAATTTCAGATAAATATTCTTTAGAACCTTCGGTAGCATGAAAAATATAATTATAATTTTTTTTTTCTTCATTCATTTTTTTAATAAACTCAATAAGTATAGGCACATGTGATTTCAATTCAGACAATCTACTACCTGGAAAAATCGAAATAATTTTTCCCTTTAATAATTTGTTAATTTCAATCTTTTCATGATTTGTGTTATCTAAAATTGGATGACCAACAAATGTATTTTTTAATTTTTCTTTATCAAAATATTTTTTTTCAAAATTGAATAGTAGAAGAATATGATCTAAAAAAGTTTTCATTTTCTTTACTCTACTCTCTCGCCAAGCCCAGACTTTAGGTGCTATAAAATGAATAGTTTTGATACTTGGTTTCTTTAATTTAATTATTTTTGCAACACGTAATGTGAAATCAGGACTATCAACACTAAATAAAATATCAGGATTAAACTCCAAAATTTTTTTTACTGTTTCATTTATTTTTCTTTTTATCTTAAAAATATTAAATAATACATCTGTAAAGGCGATATAGGTAATATCTTTTTGATCATATATTGATTTAATACCTAAAGTGTTTAAATGATGTCCCCCAACGGACAAATACTCAATATCTTGTTTTGATTTTCTTAAATTTTTAATAACTTCTGAAGCTAATTTATCGCCGGATGGCTCTCCAGTTAAAATAAAAATCTTTTTCATTTTGCAACAACAAATATATTATTTTTATTAGCAAACTTAATTGCTTCGAGTTTGTCTAAAAATATATTTTGCCCAGCTTTAACTACTATTCCTTTAATTCTAGCTTTTTTACAATCTTTTAGTGTGTCTAAACCAATTGTCGGTAAATCAACACGTAAATCTTGTTTAGTTTTGGGGAGTTTTAATAAAATTTTATTTTTTAACTTATTATTTTTTATTTTTTTTAACATGTCTTTTGTACCTTTCCTTTTTTCAAAAGAAACAACCTTTTCTTTATTTACTACTAATGCCTGCACATGATTAAATGCGTTAGATTTATTTAATTTTTGAATACCTTTTTTAATTATAAATTTATCAGTAGGACTGGGTTTAGATTTAGTATAGCATCCTTTAAGAAGAGTTAATTCTGGATTAAAAGTATTTAATTTTATAACTTTTATTTTATTTTCTGATAAAATTTTGATTAATTCCTTTAATATTGCTGCATCTCCAAGCTTTGAAGCCTTTACTATTCTAGGCATGTAATAAATACCTTTAAGATCTAATTTTAATTTGGATATTCTTGGTTTAACAATGTTTCCAGCAAATAATACTTTTCTACATTTTT
>CACAIK010000022.1 GCA_902532525.1 uncultured Pelagibacteraceae bacterium | reverse complement strand
ATCATTCTTAGATATCGGATTAAAAAGATCAACTTTCATTTTATATGAAGATTACAAAGCTAAATTCATACAAAGTATTCCTATCGGGGGCTATCACATTACAAATGATATTTCTAAAATTTTTAAAATTTCGTTGGATGAAGCTGAAAATATTAAAAAAATATTTAATAAATCAGAAACGGAGTTCTCTTATAATAAAAATTCCAATCTAAATAAATTAAATATAGAAAAATTTTTAAATAAAAAAATTTCAATTGAATTATTAAAAAAAGTAATTTTATATAGAGTTCAAGAAATTGTAGATTTACCAATTGATAAATTTAGTGAAGAATACTGTAGTTCAAACTTACATGATACAAATTTATTTTTAATTGGTGGTGGTTCTTTATTGTTAAATAATAATTCATTTTATTTGAGGGATAAATATAAGTTTAAATCTATAAACTTTTATGAAGAAGGTGATGTTGAAATTTGTAAATCAGCCTTGATATACCACTTAAACCATGTCGAAGTACCCAAAATAAATACAAAAAAACAGGGTTTATTTGAAAAATTCTTTAACATTTTCAGTAAGTAATCGTATTTTCTTGTAATATTTGTTGAGTATTTAAATCAACAGAAATTTAATATAAAAGAAATGTGTCAATATTAACTCAAAAAACTATATCAAAAAAAATTTCTTTTTCAGGGATTGGTATACATACAGGTAAAGAAGCTAACTTATCTATAAATCCTGCACCTCCAAATTCAGGAATTATTTTTAAAAGAAAAGATTTGGAATATAATAACTTAATCCACGCTAATTATTTAAATGTTAGCAACACAATGTTGTGCACAACAATATCAAATAGTTCAGGAGTTAAGGTATCAACTATTGAACATTTAATGGGGGCATTATATGGAATTGGAATTGATAATGCTATGATTGAGTTAGATACACAAGAGGTTCCAATTTTAGATGGTTCAGCAAAAATATTTGTCGAAGGAATAAAAAAAGTAGGATTAGAACATAGTGATCAGGCAATAAAAGTAATTAAAATTAACAAGCACATAAAAATTCATGATGGAGAAAAATTTATTTCATTAGAAAAATCGAATGTTACTGGAGATATAGAATTTGAAATAAAATATAAAAATAAATTAATTAATACACAAAAAAATAAGATTAATATATTTGAACAGGATCTTGATAAAATCTATAATTCAAGAACATTTTGTCTCTATGAAGATATAGAAAAATTAAAACAACTTAATCTTGGTAAAGGTGGAAGCTTAAATAATGCTATAGTTATAAAAGATGATAAAATACTAAATTCTGAAGGGTTAAGAAATAGCACCGAATTTGTAAACCATAAAATTTTAGATTGCATGGGTGATTTATTTTTATCAGGATACAAAATTATTGGATCTCTTAAATGTTCTCAAGGAGGTCACAATTTGACAAACAAGCTACTTAGAAAAGTATTTAGTGATGAGAAGAATTATTCCTTATTAGAGATAAAAGGAAAACAGTTGCCACATGTATTTACTAATTATCAAAACTTAAAGTCAATAGCTTAAAAGTTAGAAATTTTTTTTTAATCTGATAAAATAGATATATGAATTTTAAGTTCATATTTATTTCTTTAATCATTTTTGCATTATATTCTTGTTCAAAAAAAGAGGAAAAAGTTACAATTTTAAAAGAAAAAAATTTGGAGACACAAATGATTGAAGTTTACAATGATGCAATGAAAGAATTTGAAAGAGGAGATGTTATCTATGCAGGTAGGAAATTTGGAGAAGCTGAATTATTGTATCCCCAATCGATCTGGGCACCTAGAGCAGTACTAATGTCAGCTTACGGTTACTTCTCTCAAGGATATTACAATGATGCTATAAACGAAATAGAAAGATTTTTGATAAAATATAAAAATCACCCACAAACTGACTACGCTTATTATCTTTTAGCTTTATGTCATTATGATCAAATTATTGATGAGAAAAAAGATCTAAAACAAATTTTGCGGTCAAAAGAATACTTTGAATTAATTATAAAAAATTATCCTAATACTGAATATGCTTTTGATTCTAAATATAAATTAGAATTAATTAATGAAATTATTGCATCTAAAGAAATGTATTTAGCAAGGTATTATGTAGAAAGAGAAAAATGGATACCTGCTATTAATAGATTTAAAATTGTAGTGGAATCTTATGATACCACAATTTACGTTGAAGAAGCCCTTCATAGGTTAGTTGAATTGCATTATAAAATAGGTTTAATAAATGAGGCTGAACTATACGCAAATCTCTTAGGCTACAATTATCGATCAAGCAAATGGTACGAAGCAAGTTATAAAATATTAAATAAAGATTATAAAAGTGCAAAATTAAATAAAAATGATCAAAAAAATACAATTTTAAAGAAATTTAAAAAATTATTTAAATAATCAATTAATTGATGGATAAAGAGGAAATCAAAAAAAAATATAATTTAAAAATAAAAGATTACATTAATTATAATCAATCATATTATAATAAAAATAATCCACTTATAGCAGACTCAGAATTTGACAATCTTAAAAAAGAAATACTAAATTTAGAGAAAAAATATTCTTATTTAAAAAATGTCAATTCACCTAGTAATAGTGTTGGATATAAACCATCGAAAACCTTCGAAAAACATACGCATAAATTACCAATGCTTTCATTAGCAAATGCATTTGATGAGGTAGATCTAATAAATTTTGAAAAAAAAATTTATAATTATTTAAACAAAAGTACAAATTTTGAATATAGTGTTGAGCCAAAAATAGACGGTATCTCAGCTTCTTTAACATATAAAAACAAAAAATTAGTATATGGTGTTTCTAGGGGCGACGGGATAGTTGGAGAATTAATAACTGGCAATTTAAAAACAATTAAAGATATACCTTTGCAAATTAATGACACTAGTTTTCCAGATGAAATAGAAATTAGAGGTGAAGTTTTTATTAAGAAGAGTGAATTCTTAAAATTAGAAGATAAATTTGCCAACCCAAGAAATGCAGCCTCAGGAACACTTAGACAAAAAGATCCTAATCAAACAAAAAAAATACCCCTAAATTTTATTGCTTATACTTTTGGTTATATTGACAATTATAATTTTAAATATCAGAGCGAATTTTTAAAAAAATTAAATAAATGGGGATTTAAGACAAATAAATACAATAAAATTTTACCAAATATTGAGGAATTAGTAAAATTTCATAAACATTTTGAAGAGAGAAGATACGATATTGATTATGACATAGATGGTCTAGTTTATAAAGTAAATGATATAAGTTTACAAAACAGACTAGGAAATACATCTAATGCGCCTAGGTGGGCGGTAGCTCATAAATTTTCTGCAGATAGTGCTACGACAAAAATATTAAATATAGAAATTCAAGTTGGTAGAACTGGTGCTTTAACACCGGTTGCAAAGGTAGAGCCTGTCAATATTGGAGGAGTTGTAGTATCAAATGCAACGTTACATAACGAAGATGAGATTAAAAGAAAAGATATAAGAATTGGAGATAACGTAAAAATAGAAAGAGCCGGAGATGTAATACCTCATGTTATAGAAGTGGATAAGTCTAAAAGAGATAAAAAATCCAAATCTTTTATATTTCCTGAAAAATGTCCATCTTGTGGGTCTAAAACATTAAAAGAATATAACAAAACTACAAAAAAATATGATGCTGTAAGAAGATGTACAAATGATGGTTATGGATGTGAAAAAATAGGTGTTGAAAAGTTAAAACATTTTATTTCTAAAGATGCATTAAATATTGATGGTCTCGGTAAAAAAGTCGTTGAGAATTTTTGGCATTTAAAATTTTTAAGAAAACCACAAGATATCTTTAATTTAGATTATGCTAAAATAGAAAAGTTAGATGGGTGGGGCAAACTATCTGTGTCAAATCTTAAAAATTCTATAGAAAAATCCAAGAAAGTTTCATTGCACAGATTTATATTCTCTATTGGTATAAGGCATATTGGAATTGAAAATGCAAAAATTATCAGTCAGTATGTAAAAAATATTCCTAATTTGATAAAATTAATTGAGCAAAAACAATTTTATAGATTTTTAAATATCGATGGTATTGGTGAAACCCAAATTAATTCATTAAAAAAATACTTCGATAATCAACAAAACTTGAGAATTATAATTGAATTAAATAATATACTGAACATTAAAGATCAAATTTTAATAAAAAATGGAAAATTAAAAAATAAAACATTTATGTTTACTGGTAAGTTAAATGGAATTAGCCGAGCAGAAGCAAAATCAATGGTAGAAAAAAACTCAGGAACTACATTGAGTAGTGTAAACAAAAATTTGAATTTTTTAGTAATTGGAGATAAACCTACAAAAAGAAAATTAGATCAAGCAAAATTATTAGGAATTAAAATATTGTCTTTAAACGATTTAAAAAAATTACTTAATTAAGTTTATCAGCCACTTCTTTTCATTTATGGTCAAAAATTTTGATATCTTAGAATACACATCTAAATGATATTCAAATAAATATTTTTTCTCCTTACTTGTAAGCATTTTAAAATTAATCAAGTCTATATCTATTGGTGCAAATGTTAAATTTTTAAAAAATAAATTATTTCTTATTTTATCGACAAATATTAAATTTTCTATTCTTATTCCATATTTATTTTTTTGATAATAGCCAGGCTCATTACTTAGTATCATGCCTTTATTAATTTTTACTTTGTTAAATTTTGAAATTGCTTGTGGACCTTCATGAACATTTAAAAAGAAACCAACACCATGCCCAGTTCCATGAGAATAATCTAAACCGACTTTTTTCAATGGTTTTCTTGCTAATTTGTCAATCAAATATCCATTAAAGTTTTTTTTAAGATCGCAGGTTACGACAGCAATATGTCCTTTTAAAACCCTTGTAAAATTATTTTTTATGGCGATTGAGGCCTTGCCTGCACAAGTTGTTCTTGTTACATCTGTAGTACCCCACCTATATTGTCCACCTGAATCAACTAACAAAATATCATTTTTCATTATCTTTCTGTTTGTTTGATTGGTAGCTTTATAATGAATAATAGCTCCATTTTTACCAGACCCAGCAATAGTATCAAAACTTGAAAATAAATAATTTTTGGATTTTTTTCTTAATTTCTCTAGTTTGTTTTCAATTTCTTTTTCAGTAACGCTTTGTTTTTTAAATTTAAACCAGTATAAAAATTTTGTTAATGCTACTCCATCCTCAATATGAGCTTGTATTGTATTATTAAGTTCAGTTTTATTTTTGATACTTTTTAAATTGTATATTGGGTCAATTTCACTAATTATTTTAAATTTACTACTAAGTATTTGTTTTTCAAATACAGAACAAGTATTTTTATCAATACAAAAAGTTCCACTTTTTAAATTTGTTATAGTTTTAAAAAAATTATTCTCCTCACATAAATTTATACCTTTAAAAAGTTTATTTCTTAAATTCTTGATTTTATGTAAATTAACAAAAAGATAAATTTTACCATTAACATCAATCAATAATTTACAATTAACTAATGGGCTATTGGGCAAATCTTTTCCTCTTATATTCAAAAGCCAATTTACATTTTCACTTGCACTAGAATATAAATATCTTATCTTATTTTTTATCATGTAATTTTTAATTTTTTTTAATTTTGAAAAAGAATTTTCACCAACAACGTTTTTATTTAATATAAATATTTCATTTACTTTTTTTTCTATTTTGTTTTTAAAATTAAATATAATTGGAATTAAATTAACTTTGTCCTCAAAGTAAATTTTAAGTGTATTTTCCGTAAATAATTTTGGGTTAAAACCAATGTTTTTTCCGTGTATATTTAATAAATCTTTAGGGAAAGTAAATGGAATTTCAATTATTCTAAATTTTCTTCCAGCCTCTTGTCTTGCTTGAAGTGTATATCTTCCGTCAACAAACAGATAGTTTGAATTTTTTAAAATTAAAGAAAATCCTGCAGACCCTTTAAATTTAGTTACTTTTCTTAAATTATTAACTTTTGAATATTCGGTAAAATAACTATCATTTTTTGGTATGATATAACCGTCTAAATTACTTTTTTTAATAAATTCTTTTAAATGTTTTATCACTTTAATTTTTTTTGATATCTTATCCATCCGGGACTTCTAACTTCATTTTCAAAATCAATATCCTGGTTAAATTCAAAGTCATCTTCCTCTTGATCTATAAAGCTATTATTTTTTTTTATATAATCTTCTGGAAGTTCATCAATAAATCTCGATGCCATACTATCTATCCAATCACCTTGATAAAAACGATTCATAGAGAATGAAATTTTAGCCACCTTTTTTGCTCTTGTAATTCCAACGTATGCAAGTCTTCTTTCTTCTTCAAGACCATTTTCACCTTTTTCTTCAATACTTTTTTGATGTGGAAACAATCCTTCTTCCCATCCTGGTAAATATACAATATTAAACTCTAAACCTTTTGATGCGTGAAGTGTCATGAGATTAACTTTTTCACTCTCCCAATCTTGGTCCAACGAAGTAGCAAGAGCAACATGTTCTAAGAAGCTTTCTAAATTATCAAATTCTTTCATAGCATTTAATAGCTCCTTAATATTTTCAAGTTTGTTCTCATTTTCTAAATCTTTTTTATTTTTTAACATTTCACTGTAACCAGACTCATCCAAAACAGTTTGTAATAATTTATTATGGTCTATTTTTTTTTTTAATTCATACCTCCATTTTTCTAGTAAGTTTAATAAATTTTTTAATCCAATCTTTGTTTTGGGTTTTATTTTATTTAGTTCTATTAGTTTTTTTGAGGCATCTTCAAGCGAGCAACTATTTTTTTTTGCAAATTGATTGATGGCTTTAATTGTTGTGTCACCTATAGATCTTTTAGGTACATTAATAATCCTCTCAAAAGATAAGTCATCCATAGGTTGATGTATACACCTTAAATAAGCAACACAGTCCTTTATTTCTGCCCTCTCATAAAACTTAATTCCACCAATTATTCTATAAGGGATCCCAACTTTTAAAAATCTTTCCTCGAATTCTCTAGTTTGAAAAATCGCTCTTACTAAAATTGCAATGTCGTTCAAGGAATTTTTTTTTTTATAATTCTCTATCGTAGAGCTAATTTCAGTTGCCTCATCTTTAACATTCCTAAAACAATCTAATGTAATAAGATCACCATTTTCTTGGTTTGTATATAAAGTTTTACCAACTCTATTTTGATTGTTCTCAATTAATTTAGATGCAACATTTAAAATGTTTTGAGTTGATCTATAATTTTTTTCTAATCTTATTACTTTCGTATTCTTGTAAGTCTTATCAAACTCTAAAAAATTTTTAATCTCTGCACCTCTCCAACTGTAAATTGATTGATCATCATCTCCTACACAGCACAAATTTTTGTTTATTGAAGACAAATACTTAAGCCACTCACTCTGAATAAAATTAGTATCTTGATATTCATCAACTAAAATATATTTAAATTTTCTTGAGTAAATTGATAGAATATCTTTATAATTCTTAAAAATTTTAACTGTATGTAGGATAAGATCACTAAAATCAGCTGAATTTAAATCAATTAATTTTTCTTGGTAAATTTTGTAAATATTTAAAAAATTTTTTTCTAAAGTTTCTTTTTTTTTTAAAATTACATCTTCCGGATAAAAACCCTTATTTTTCCATTTATCAATAATTGACAAAATATATTTTGGGGAGATTTTTTTTATATCTATATTTTCAGCTTTACAAATATTTTTAATTAATCTTGTTTGATCATCTTGATCAATAATTGTAAAATTTGATTTTAATCCTACAGCTGCAGCATGCTTCCTTAAAATTTTTGCGCTGATAGAGTGAAATGTGCCTAGCCACGGCAAACCTGTTGCTTCTTTTCGTAAAAGTTTTGATACTCTAATTTGCATCTCTTTTGCAGCTTTATTAGTAAATGTTACTGCTAGTATTTGATTTGAGAAAGCCTTGTGACTTTTGATTATATGAGCAATTCTAGAGGTTAAAACTCTTGTTTTACCAGAGCCAGCACCAGCGACAATCAGAAGTGGTCCGTCCAAATATAAAACCGCTTGCTGTTGCTTTTCATTTAGATTTGACAAATAATCGTCCCTTAACATATTAATTATATATGAGCCCCATTATTTAATGAATAAAATTAAGCAAAATAAAATAACTTTCACATTAATATTGTTGTCAATTGCAATAATTTTTTCATCATTAACTATTTTATCTTTACCAGTTTTATTCAATTATAAAAGCAAAGTTGTAAAAATAGAAAAAAATTTTTATAAAAATTTTAAAATTTATATTAAAACTTCAGGAAATATTTCATATAAGCCATTTCCGAAACCACACTTAGTAGTAGAAAAAGCTTCTATTAATTTGTCGCAATCTAAAGAAAATGACGATTTAATAAATACTTCAAATTTAAAAATTTATATCTCTTTGAGAGACATTTATCTTAGAACTTTTAATAATTTTCTTTCAGCTGAAATTTCAGACACAAATTTATACCTTCAATTCTCCGATCTCAAGGAAATAAGAAAACATTTGTATCAAAAAATCAATAAACCAATAATATTTAATAA
>CACAIK010000021.1 GCA_902532525.1 uncultured Pelagibacteraceae bacterium | reverse complement strand
AAGCTGCAAAAAAAGTCTCAGAGCAAATAGCTCACTATAACCCCCTATATATTTATGGAGGAGTTGGAATGGGTAAGACACATTTATTAAATGCAATTGGTTTAAGTTTGAAAGAAAAAAATAAAGTAATGTTTATCTCAGCTGAAAGATTTATGTATCAATTTGTAAAATCGATAAAATCCAATGAAATGGTAAAATTTAAAGAGTATTTTAGAAATACTGACATATTTTTGATTGATGATATTCAATTTATGAATGGAAAAGAAGCTATGCAAGAAGAGTTTTTTCACACATTTAATGTTTTGCTAGAGAAAGGATCTCAAATTATTGTATCAGCGGATAGACCACCAAACAAATTAACTAGAATACAAGAAAGAATTAAATCTAGATTTTCAGGAGGTCTAGTAGTTGATATCCAAAATGCTGATTTTGAATTAAGATACAATATAATAAAATCTAAAAATGAAGATCTTGCAATTCATGATCCAAATAATATTAAGATCAGTGACGAGATCATAAAATTTATTAGTACTGAAGTTAATACTAGCATCAGAGAGCTTGTGGGTGCATTTAATAGAGTAGTATCATTCTCAAGAATTTATGGAAAAACACCTTCAATGTCAGAGGTAAAAGTAATATTAAAAGATTTATTAAATTTAACCGAAAATAAAGTTGATATAGACAATATTCAAACAATAGTATGTAAATATTTTAAAATAAGTAAAAACGAAATGTTGTCACCAAGAAGGTCAAGATATCTTGTAAGGCCAAGACAAACTGCTATTTATTTAGCAAAAATGCTAACATCTAAATCTTTACCTGAGATAGGTCGATCATTTGCTAATAGAGATCACACAACCGTTATTCATTCAGTTAAAACAATAGAAAAATTAAGAAAAGAAGATAATGAATTAAATTTAAGCATTGATAGCCTAAAGAATAAAATATTATACAAACAAGAAAATGAAATTTAGTGTTAATCAACAGGATTTGCAAAAATCTTTAGGTTACTGTCAGGGTGTAATAGAAAAAAGAAGCACTTTACCTATTCTTTCAAATATTTTGATAGAGGCAGCAAATTCAAAGTTAAAAATTACAGCAACAGATTTAGATTTAATATTTGTAAATGAAATTTCAAATATTAAAATTTTTGATGAAGGCAGAACAACTACTTCTTCATCAATTATGTTTGATATTGTAAGAAAAATACCCTCTGGTAGTCAGATAAATTTTGAAAATACTGGAGAAAGTAAATTACAACTAGAATCAAATAAATCTCTATTCAATTTAAATTCAATTAATGCTTCTGAATTTCCAATTACAGACGAAAATTTCAATGAAAATGAATTTACTATAAATTCAAAAGATTTATTAAAACTTTTAAACAAGTGTAAATTTTCTATTTCAAATGATGAAACAAGGCATTATCTTAGTGGTATTTTTTTCCATCAGACCCAAACAGATGATAAGAATTTTTTAACCGCAGCAGCAACAGATAGTCATAGAATGTCTATCTCAAAAATAAGATTAAAAAACAAAATTGAATTTGAACCAATAATACTTCCAAAAAAAACTATATTTCAATTATGTTCTCTTTTAGAAGATTATGATGGCGAGGTTAAAGTGTCAAATATTAAATCTAAAATTAAATTTGAACTTAATAATAGTATTTTGATATCAAAATTAATCGATGGAAAATTCCCTAATTATATTCAAGTTATCCCTAGAGAGAATCAAAAAAAACTTGAAATAGATCTAAAATCTTTTCTTAATTCTGTCGATAGAGTAGCATCAGTTTCTCTAGATAAAAAAGATGGTGTAAAATTTAATTTGACTAAAGATAATTTAGATTTATCCGTCAATAATACTAATAGTGGTGATGGTAAAGAAAGCCTTTCTGTTAAATTTGAGACAGATTTAGATATAAGTTTTAATTCTAGATATTTGCTGGATATAGCATCCCAACTAAATGGTGATAACATTGAAATATATTTGAAAGATACTGGATCTCCAGCTTTAATAAAAGACCCTGCAGATTTTGATAGTATTTATGTTGTAATGCCTATGAAAGGTTAGTTAGCAAGACCAAGCTCGGAATAAATTTCTCTTTGCAATAATTTTACAAATTCTGTTTCTTCGATACCTGTATTAATTGGTTTTAAAATAGAAATAGTAATCGTTTTATTGGGCTTAATCTTTCCTGATTTTGGCCATACTCTTCCAGAATCAATAGCCACTGGTTGACATTTTACATTTAATTCTTTGTAAATTCTTCCAACTCCTTTTTTAAAAGGAATAATTTCGTCTGGTAGAACTCGTGTAGCTTGTGGAAAAATTATTACAGGTCTTTTTGTTTTCTCCATAGTTTCTTTAATTTTTTCAGTAAAATTAAGGTTTTCTCTGGAAACTTTATTTCTATTCACAGAAATAGAATCTATCTTCCTCAAATACCAACCAAATATCGGAATATTTAATAGTTCTTTTTTAAGAATAAATATTGGTGAATTAAATATTGTTTGTAAAAAAAAAGTTTCAAACATAGATTGATGAGAGCATGCGATAAAGTAGTTCTCGTTATTAATTATATTTTCTTGACCTTTAATTACTATGCTGGTTGAGTAAAAAATTTTTAAACAGAATGAGGACCAGTATCCAAAAAGTTTACCTCCGAAAAGAACGATTTTCTTTGGTAGTAATAATGATGGAAGAAAAATAATGCATATAAATATTAATCCAGAAAAAAATACGCTTTTAAATAGGATATTTCTCATTACAAGTTTAAACTTAGACTATATCTTTTATTTTTTGTCTTTTTCTTATAATCTGTACTTTACTTCCTTTAATCAAAATTTCGGCAGGCCTTAATCTAAGATTATAATTAGATGATAATGAATAACCATAGGCACCTGTATCGCAAATAACCATAATCTCATCTTCTTTTATATTTTGAAATTTACTTTCTGTTAAAAATTTATCAGTTGTTTCGCATACAGGGCCGACAAATTCTAATATTTTTTTCGATCGCGACTTATTTCTTAGTGAGGGAATTATTCTATGTTTTGCATTGTACAAAGCTGGTCTTATTAAATCATTCATTGCTGCATCCAATATCACAAATGTTTTTGTATTATTATGTTTTAAATAAATTACTTTAGTTGCAAGTATACCAACATTTCCAATTATAGATCTTCCAGGTTCAAAAATTATTTTACAATTATATTTATTTTTAAATTTAATTATTGATTTTTTATATTTTAAGTAATTAAGTTTTCTTGTTTTATTATCATAATTAATTCCCATCCCTCCACCTAGGTCAATAAAATCAAATTTGTAATCTAAATTTCTCAGAAGTTTATCAAGTACATTAAGCATTTTTTCATAGGGTTTATGATTTAAGATTTGACTACCAATATGAACACTCAAACATTTAATTTTTAAAAATTTTGAGTCTTTCATCAAGTTGATAATTTTTACAAATGTCTTTTTATCTACACCAAATTTATTTTCACTTTTACCTGTAGAAATTTGTTTTAGTGTTTCAGCATCGGTATCTGGATTTAATCTCAACCCTATATTAACAACTTTATTTAATTTTTTTGCAGCCTTTTCAATTGCTAAAACTTCACTTAAAGACTCAGAATTTATTAATAATATTTTTTGTTTAATTGCGTACTCAATTTCATCTCTTGTTTTACCAACTCCAGAGAAAACTATCTTATTTTTATTAATACCAGCTTTAAGTGATGCATACAATTCACCTTTTGAAACTACATCTGCTCCAAGGCCAAGTTTTTTTATCTCTTTTAATAATGAAATATTTGAATTAGATTTTACAGAAAAACAAACTAGAGGTTTAACTTCCTTAAAAGCTCTTTTAAAATTTGCTACATTTTCTCTTAAATTTTTATAAGAGTAGCAGTATAGAGGTGTATTAAATTTTTTTGTTAGACTCTCAATATTTTTTCCTTCAATAAAAAATTTATTGTTTATATATTTCATAATACTTTTTGAATATTATTATTTAATTCAGATTTATATTCTGGGTCACCTTTACGTCCACAAGCAACTACAAAATATAAACAAAGTATAATAATTAAAATTTTTTTACTCATTTTTTGCCTTTTTTATCATTTTCTTGACATTCTCAAAAGAAGTTCCGCCATATGATTTTTTTGAATTAACTGAATTTTCTAGATTTAGTATTTTATAAACATTTAATGTTAGTTTTGGCTCAATTTGATTTATTTCTTTCAATTCTAGTTCGTGAAGTTTTTTATTTTTTTTTTCTGCTAAATTAATTATTTTTGCTGTTTGTATGTATGCCTTTCTAAATGGATATCCAAGTTCTCTTACAATGTAATCAGATAAATCTGTAGCTGTAGTAAATCCTTTTTCCGCAAGAGATAGCATACTTTTTTTATTTATTATCAAATTTTTTATTACATCATTCAACAATGATAGTGATATTTTTAATTGATCATTTGTTTTAAAAACAATTTCTTTGTCATCCTGTAAATCTTTAAAATATGATAAAGGTAACCCTTTTAATATTGAAATCATAGAATTGATATTTCCTATAAATATTCCAGTTTTACCTCTTAAATATTCCAATGGGTCAGGATTCTTTTTTTGGGGCATTATAGACGAACCGGTTACTAATTTATCATTTAAAGTTATCATGTTAAATGCATCAGAATTCCAAATTATGAGTTCTTCAGCAATTCTAGAAATGTGTAAAGAACAAGCTAGAGAAGAATACAAAAAGTCTAATACAAAATCTCTATCAGATACAGTATCTACAGAATTGTTTGTTGGTTTTTTAAATTTAAGTTTTTTTGTAGTGTAACTTCTGTCAATTTTAAAAGAAGTACCAGATAAAGCCCCTACGCCTAAAGGATTTTCATCTAAAAACTCTAAATTATTCTTAAATTTTTTTTTATCTCTCTTAAACATTTCAACATATGCTAGTAAATAATGACCTAAAGATAATGGTTGTGCATTTTTTAAATGTGTAAATCCTGGCATAATTGTTCTGATATTTTTTTGTGCAAGATTTAGAATATTTGAATTTGTATTACCTAATAAGATTATTATTTTTTTTGTTGCTTCTTTTAACCATAACTTTAGGTCAGTAATTACCTGATCATTTCTAGATCTAGCAGTATGAACATATCCAGCATCATCACCAATAAGTTCAAATAATCTGTTTTCTATATTCATATGAATATCCTCTAAATCATAATCAAAATTGAATTTTTTTTTTACAATTTCATTTTTAATTCTTTTTAATCCCCAGATTATTTTATTCTTTATTCTGAAATTTATAATTTTCTGTTTGTGAAGCATTTCGACATGGGCAATTGATCCTTCGATATCTTCTTTAAATAGTCTTTTATCTACCGGTAATGAACCACCAACTTTTTTAAATAAAGTTGAGGCATTTTTCTTAATTCTTGTACCCCAAATTGGTTTATTGTTTTTATTTTTACTCATGTTATTCAATTACAAATTTATGAAATTTATATTTATATCCATTAAAATAATATTTCTTTACTTCATATCATTTAGCTCTTCATATTCAATAGAAGCGCCAAATATAAAAAATCTAATAATTTATGAGGAAAAACAAAAAATTAAGTTTTTTGACTTTTTAAATGAGGCAGGAAATAAAGTTAATTTGAAAGATTTTAAATCCGAATTAATTATTCTGAATTTTTGGGCAACATGGTGCGCGCCTTGTAGAGAGGAAATGCCATCTTTAAGTAATCTTCAAAAACTTAAAGATGAAAAAAAATTAAAGATTATCCCAATAAATATAGGTGGAGAAAATATTAGTAAATCTAAGAAGTTTTTTGATGAACTGCTCATAGAAGAATTACAAGTTTTTGTTGGTGATGGTGCTGGAATTGCAAAAAATTTAAAATTAAGAGGAATACCCACAACACTATTAATTGATAAAGATGGTTATGAGTTTGCAAGAATTGTTGGCTCAATAGATTTTAACAGTGATGAATTTTTAAATTGGTTAAATGAATTAAATTAGTTTTTATAAAAGTAAGCTAATGCTACAAGCACAATTATAGCAACAAATTGTAGCAATACTCTAAGCTGCATTAATTTGTTAGATGTTTTTTTATCTCCGTCTCCTTTAAAAAGAGTTCTAATTCCAAGAATTAAGACTACAGCTACGGCTGCAAGTAAAACAATCGCTGCAATTTTGACAAATATTTCAGAAATCATGCTTTGATTTTAGTTTCTTTTTAAAATAAAAAAACATAATTACTTATCTATGACATTTTGCCTTGAATCAACAATTATAAAACCTGAAAATGGGTCTGACATCAAAAATGCAGTAATTTTACTTCATGGATATGGTGGAGATGGAAAAGATATAAGCATGTTAACTCTTAATTGGAAAAGGTTTTTAACCAATACAGTATTCTTATGTCCTAATGGACACGAACCATGTAAAATTAATCCAATTGGTTATCAATGGTTTGATTTAGAAACAAACGATAAAAATTATATTTTAAACGAAGCAAAAAAAGCTGAAGATAAATTAAGAAAATATATTGAAGAAGTTAAAACAGAATATAATTTGGAAAATTCAAAGATATGTATATCTGGATTTAGTCAGGGTTGCATGATGTCAATAAACTTGGGCTTAACTTCTAAAGATCCCTTTAATTGTATTGTTGGATTTTCCGGAAAGATTATAGATAAAGAGGATCTTAGTTTAAGGTTAATTTCTAAAACAAAAACTTTATTAATTCATGGTGAAAAAGATGAAATAGTTCCACCCTACAATTTATTGGAAGCAAAAGATTTTTTTACACGGAATAATATTAGTATAGAAACTTTAATGATCAAAGACTGCGACCATCATATACCAGTTGAAGCTTCAAGTAATGCATTAAAATTTATCAAAGATAATTTTGATATTTAAAGAGAATTAACTTTTTTTGTTACATTGATTAATATTAATATATAATATATTAAATAATTATGACTATGATGATCAATGAAAACCTTTCACTCGAAAAATGTCCAGCTCTAGTTCTTAACGCAGATTATAGACCGTTAAGTTATTATCCTTTATCATTATGGTCATGGCAAGACGCTATCAAATCTGTATTTTTAGATAGAGTCTCAATTGTAAGTCATTATGATAGAATGATAAGAAGCCCATCATTCTCTATGCAGTTACCAAGTGTTATTGCATTAAAATCTTTTATAAAGCCTCGTTCAAATCCAAATTTCACAAGATTTAATGTTTTTCTACGAGATAAGTTTAGTTGTCAATATTGTGGAAGTAATGATGAACTAACTTTTGATCATCTTCTTCCAAGATCAAAAGGTGGGAAAACTGATTGGGAAAATGTTGTTACTGCATGCTCAGCATGTAATGTAAAAAAAGGTGGAAGATTGCTAAAAAATTCTGGAATGAAGTTAAATCAATGGCCTTTTCAACCAACAACAGAAGATCTTCATAGAAATGGGAAGAATTTTCCTCCTAATTTTCTACACAGCAGTTGGATGGATTATTTATATTGGGATGTAGAATTAGATCCTAGTTAAATTTTTTCAGAGATATTTATAGCAATTTTTGAGCCCGTTTTAATAATTTTATCCATCACTGAATATAATCCTTTTTTTGTTGCGCCGTGCTCATATGCAATATCTTTATGTTCCAATTCATCAGCTCTAAATTTTTTAATTTTTTCTCTAAGTTTTTTCTCATCATCTTGTAATTGATCTATTTGACTTTGGTAATGTTTATCAATTACTTCTTCAACAGAGGCTGTACATAGCATTGCTGCCTTTTTTCCTAATATTGTTGAGCCGAAACCTAAACCTACTCCTAATAAATCCCATAGTGGTAAAAGTTTAGTTGGTTTTATATTTCTTTCTCTGATTTCATTTTCAAAAAAATCACTATGTTCTTGCTCATGTTCTCTCATTTCTTCTACCAATTTTAATAGTTCAGGATCCTTTTTAAATGTTTTCAGTGCTAAAAGTTGACCTTCATATATTTTAATTGCACCTCTTTCACCTGCGTGATCAACTCTAATAAATTCTTCTAATTTTTTCTTGTTAGTCTTTTTCATAAACAAGAGCTCTTAGCGAAAATAATACAATTAGTAAAGATGTTAAAAAATTCAATCCAGATAAAGATATGCCTAAAATAGTAAAATCTACATCTTTACAATTTTTAACCATTCCAAGACTTTCGATTATTTTTTCTTTATTTGTGATATCTATATTTGTGTTTGTACAACCAGCATATTCATCAAAAATACTATTTTCTATTCCAAAATGATATCCTGCAAGAGCAGTGCTTAGTGTGAATGTAATGATTAAAGCAATTAATATTCTATCAGATTTAACATAGTTATATCCCATAAAACAAATGAAGATCGCTACTAAAAAAGGAATTCTTTGATAAATACATAATTTACAAGGTAAATACCCAAGAACTTTTTCAATATAGATCGCGGATAATATAGCAATAATAGAGTACATTAAAATTAGTAAATAAATATTTTTTCTTTTAAAAATAAAATTCATTTTAGTTCATAAAGTTTTGTAAAAATTTATAAATTAAAAAAGCAAAAACTATTAATACAATTGAAATTATAATTGAAACTTTAAGAAGCTTTTTTTCAATTATTGTTTTCATAGCTGGACCAAAATTTCCAACCAAGAAAGCTATTATAAAAAATCTAGATCCTCTTGTTATTAAGGAGACAATTATAAAATAGACAATATTAAATTGAACAAACCCACTTGTTATTGTGAGTAATTTAAATGGGATGGGTGTAAAACCCGCTATAGCCAGCAAAGTAGCCCATGCAAAAACTCCTCCATCTGATGAAATTTTATCTTTTAAAAATGAAGTATTATCTACACTATAAAGCTCAAAAATCTTAATGCCAATTTCATTGAAAAAAACATATCCTATGAAATATCCCAAACATGCTCCTAAAACTGATCCAGTCGTAGCAATAATTGCTATCTTCATCCATCTTTGTCTGTCAGCAATAGTCATTGGAATTATAAGAACATCTGGTGGAATAGGAAATATGAAACTTTCAATAAAAGATATAAATCCTAAAATTTTTTTAGAATTTTTATGTCCTGCAAGTTTAATTGTTTTATTAAATAGTTCCTTAAACATATTTTCTTTTAATATAAATAGTGTTTTAATACTATTATTTATATTCTATGAAATTAAAAATAAATGGGCGAATGGCGGAACTGGTAGACGCGTTGGACTCAAAATCCAATAGTAGCAATACTGTGAGAGTTCGATTCTCTCTTTGCCCACCAAAAATATATGAACTTAAAACAAATTAATAATTTAACAGAATTATTTTCTGATCAATTTAATAAACAAATTAATAAAGACAAAGTATTATTGTCAACTTTAGGTGATAAAAGAAAAAATTATTCTTGGCAGGAAACACATGATTTTATTAATTTAATTTCTAATGAATTAAGAAAAGTAATATCAAAAGGTGATAGATGTTTACTGGTTTCTGAAAATAGACCTGAATGGTTTATAACAGATTTATCAATTATGTTATCTGATGGAATAACTGTGCCAGCATATACAACCTATGCGGAAAAAGATTATGATTATATCCTTAATGATTGTACCCCAAGTATAATTTTTGTTTCAAATAATAAGCAATTCAATAAGTTAAAAAATATTATCTATGATAAAAAATTTATAAAAAAAATATTTTCGTTTGAAAAGTTAGATAATGTTGAAATCGAATATATTAATTTTGAAGACTTAATCCAAAATAACAATGCAAAAAATTCTTTAATTCATAAATCTGCAGCTTTAAGAAAAGATCCATCATGTATAATTTATACATCAGGTACTCAGGGAAATCCCAAAGGAGTAATCTTAAGTCACGGTGGTATATTGAATAATTGTGAGAATGCAATAGATATTCTAAAACCATTATTATCAAAGGAACAGCCTAGGTTCCTTACATGGCTTCCACTTTCACATTCTTACGAGCACACTGTTCAATTTGTACAAATTACTGTCGCAGCTAGAATTTTTTATGCAGAGAGCATTGACAAATTAGTAAAAAATATGGGCGACTGTTCGCCAGAAATTATGACGGCTGTACCAAGATTTTACCAAAATCTTTATCAAAAAATTAATGCAGGTTTTAAAAAATCTACAGGATTGAAAAAAAAATTAATATTTAAAATGTTAGAATTAGGTCTAAAAAAAATAAAAAAAGAAAATTTAACTTTTTTTGAAAAAATACAAGACAGTATCTTAGAGAAATTAGTTAGAAAAAAAATAAAATCTCAATTTGGTGGTTCTCTTAAAACATTTGTTTCTGGAGGTGGTGCATTAGATAAAGAAGTTGGATATTTTCTTAATGCTATTGGTTTACCAACTCTGCAAGGTTACGGCTTAACGGAAACTTCTCCGGTAGTAAGCTGTAATCCAATAGATGATATTAGAATAGATACTGTTGGCCCACCATTTAAGGGAAATGCAGTAAAAATAGCTGAGGATGGTGAAATTTTAGTAAAAGGTGAAAATGTAATGTTGGGTTATTGGAATAATAAGGAAGAGACCGATAAAGTCTTGAAAGATGGGTGGCTGCACACTGGAGATATTGGAGTATTTGAAAATAATTATTTAAAAATTACCGATAGAAAAAAAGATATTCTTATTACTCCTGGCGGGGATAATATTTCTCCACTAAAAATTGAGAATGAATTAGCAAATTTAGAATTTATTGATCAAGCAGTAGTATATGGAGACAACAAACCTTATTTGGTTGCGTTATTAGTATTAAATGATGAATTTATCAATATTACAAATGAAGAAATTAATAATGCAATAAATAATTTAAACAATAATCTTTCAAAAATAGAAAATATCAAAAAGTTTTTTTTAATAAAAGAAAAATTTTCAATTGAAAATGGAATGTTAACACCAACATTAAAGTTAAAAAGATACAAAATTAT
>CACAIK010000020.1 GCA_902532525.1 uncultured Pelagibacteraceae bacterium | reverse complement strand
AAATTGTCAAAAAAGAAATAATTAAAAAAGATAAAAATACAATTCCAAATGCTTTTAGATTTGATTTTAAATTTAAAATATGTCTTGTTGCTATAATTAATGAAGCAAAAATGGGACATTTAACAACTATAGAAAAATAGTTTTAAGAAATTGTTTGGATCAAAGAAATATTATTGTTTGTAGGTTTATTAACTTCCTTTGAAACCTCATGAAAGTTTAATTTTGTTTTTTTACACTCTTTAAGAAAACTCGATCCTGTTAATTCAAGATTTAAATATCTATTAACATCATTTTCATTAATTATAACAGGCTGTCTATGATGTATTTCTTTAATATTTTCATCTGCATCCTCGGTTATTAAACAAAATTGATCATTGTCATAAATAGCCGCTAAATACATAAGCTTTTTATCTTCTCTTAAAAAATAATAAGGTGTTTTATTTTCTTTTTCTCTTTTCCACTCATAAAAACCATCTGCTACAGCTACACATCTATGTAGTCGAATTAATTTTTTGAAAGACACTTTTTCATCTATAGTTTCTAGTCTTGCATTTATTAAAGGTTTAAAATCTTTTTGCTTAGCCCAGCTAGGTACTACTCCCCACTTTAAATTTTCTAGAGTATTTCCATTATTATATTTTTTAATTACAGGTAATTTTTGAAATGGATGTGCATTATAATTTTCATTATCTTCAACTTGTATAGCTGACTTAACAAGTTTTTTTGTTTTTGTAACAGGGCTAGTTATTACGTATCTTCCACACATATTTAATTTTCTTGGTTTAATCTAAATTTAGATTATATGTTTTTCAAAACTATGAAATCAATAGAAAATAATTTTGATGATCCGCAAGTAAATGAGTTGCTAACTAAGCATTTTATTGAATTGAGATCAGTTTCTCCTGAGGGGAGTTCTCATGTATTAGATATTCCTGGATTAAAGGATCCAAGTATAAAATTCTGGAGTTTATGGGAAAATAATGAATTAATTGGTTGTGGAGCTTTAAAATTATTTGATGAAACGCATGGAGAATTTAAATCTATAAGAGTTTCAGATAAATTTAGAAATAAAAAATATGGTGGAAAAATAATTTCACATCTTATTGAAAAATCTAAACAAATAGGAATTACTAAACTTAGTGTCGAAACTGGTGCAGGTGATTTTTTTGCACCCGCTAGAAAACTTTTTAAAAGTTTTGGTTTTAAAGAGTGTGGGCCTTTTGCGCACTATAAAGATGATCCTAATTCATGCTATTATTCAGTAGATATTTGAGGAGTTTAGTTTGGAAACTGATAAATCGAGACCATTTGTATTATATGTTGCCGAAATCATTTATCAAAAGATATATGAAATCAAAATTAAGAACCCTAATTTAACTAATATTCAAGCTTTTGAAATATTTATTGCATCAGATGATTATAATGAAATTAGTTCAGGAAATTTTCATGATAAGTGGTTTAAAGAACTTGAGAGCAATGACTACGTAGATAAATCTACAAAAAAAAAGATTAATCAAGAAACTATAAGACTTTTACAAATACAAAAAGATACTATGATTAAACAATTAATGAAAATCCCAAAATTATATTATGCAAAAAGTCACTTTCCGTTGGAGTTATCTCAAAGAGCATTTGATCATTTGTGGAGAGTTTGTGAAAGTTATGAACTTTGGTGCAAAGAAACTAAACAAAATGGATTAATATTATTAAATTTAACAGAATAATTTATGAGTAATAAAATTTTGAGATTTATAGATAGTACTTTAATAGATTTAGGAAGACAGTTTAAGTGGACCTATCTACCACCATTGATGATTTATCTTGCGGCTGGTATTTCAGGACTAACAGGTATTGTTGGAACTTTTTTTGTTAAAGACTATCTAAACTTATCTGCTGCTTTTCTTGCTGGACTGGGTTTTTGGGCTGGAATTCCATGGGCATTGAAGATGCCTTTAGGTCATCTTGTTGATCTAATCTGGAATAAAAAAAATTACATGGTTTTTGTTGGAGCATCCTTAATCTCATTAAGTTTAATTATAATGTACGGTTTAATAATTCATACTGAATGGATGTCATCAATTCTTTCAGTAGAAACATGGTTTGTGATCAGTGTTTTACTTGCTCCGATTGGCTATGTTGTGCAAGATGTTGTGGCTGATGCTATGACTGTAGAGGCTGTTCCTTTAGTTGATGACAGTGGAAATAAATTTTCAAGAGATGAAATCAAGCTTATGCATACAACAATGCAAACTCTTGGAAGATTTGCAATAATTGGTGGAACTGTTTTAGTTGCTTTAGCTAATGTAATTCTCTTTAAAGGAGTAGACGAACTTGAACAAGCAGATAAGATAAGTTTATACGGTTCAATTTATATATATGCTTTAATTATTCCAATTGTATCTGTACTAGGAATATTTCTTGCTTCATATCTAAAAAATCAAAAGAAAAAAAAACTTATTGAACAAGGTTTAGAGGGTGACCAAGATTATGCTCCTTCAGAGAAAACTGAAGTTAACTGGTGGATATTAGGTGGAAGCTTGGTTTTTGTTATCTTCACTTTAGGTATTGGATCATTCAAAGTGCCTTTTGCTCAAGAAATTGTTTTTGTAGGTTCAATGGCAATTATTCTATTTTTAATGAATAAATTAGTTAAAGAACTTCCTCAAGATTTAAGACTTACTGTTGTAGGAACGGCAATAATAATTTTTATTTTTAGAGCAATGCCAGGACCTGGTCCAGGTTTATCGTGGTTTGAAATTGATGTACTTGAATTCAATGAACAATTTTTTTCTGTATTATCTCTTATAGCCTCTGTTTTAACGCTTGTTGGTATTATTTTGTTAAGACCATTTATGGCAAACAACTCAATAGCTAGAATAATAGTGATTTTATCTGTTGCAGGTGCAATTTTATTTTTACCAAGTGTAGGAATGTATTATGGATTTCACAATTGGACATCATCAATTACTAATGGAGTTGTTGATGCCAAGTTTATTGCAATATTAAATACTGCACTTGAGTCACCTTTGGGACAAGTCTCAATGATACCTTTGCTTGCATGGATTGCTAAAAATGCTCCGTCGCACTTAAAAGCAACTTTCTTTGCAGTATTCGCATCTTTTACAAATCTTGCTTTATCAGCAAGTGCTTTAGGAACTAAATATTTAAATGAAATTTATGTTATTACTAGAGAGGTAAAGGATAAGGTAACAAACGCTATTCTTACCACTGCCGATTATTCAGATCTAGGTATTTTGTTGATAACAGTAACACTAATAACTTTAATAATTCCAATTGTGTTTGTGGTTATTATTCAAAAAACTAAATTTAAAACTTCAGAATAATTTTTATTCAGCTTTATAGCCAAATTCTAAACAAGCATCAGTTATTGAATGATAAAGAGATTCTCCAAAACTTCTTAAAGCAAATATTCTTACTTTTCTTGGATTTGAACTAATAAAATCAATAGTTATTGTGATTGCATGAAAAGCAGAATTAGAACATTTTCCTTCATCAAGACCATCTAAATTTAACGGACAACCCTTTTTCAATACTTCATCTACCAAAGAACCTTCTAATTCAAGTATTGTTCTTGAATGAGATAGATCAGTTAATGCAAAATCATCATGACTTAGGTTTTCTAAAATAGATTTTTCTATTTCTTTATTCGTTGAAACGACCAACCAATTATCAGGTCCCATCCATAAAATTCTTGTATTAGTATTTGAAGATACCAAGAGTGTCTCAGGTAAATTTAAATTATCTATTTTTATTTTATCAATACTAATTGAAGATTTTTTATATTTAACAATTTGATAAATCAAAACATCCTTGATTTCTCTAATATTTATTAGCTCATCTTTACTATCGTGATTGCCAAACAATCCATGTTTATGAATATTTTCTAGTGCAGAAACATTTTTCATGATCTAACTCTTTTTCCTTCAGGGTCAACATAATGTGAAGATATAACTTCTACTTCAATTGTTTTATTTTTTAATGGTGATACCGCAAAAAACTTTTTACCTATCATATTTTTTCCATCTTTCATTATTGCCAGAGAAAATGGATTATTATTTTCTACACTCCAACAAGAAGAAGAAACGTGACCAAGTTTAGGGTTTGGTAATTTTGCATTCTGATCTTGGACGATATGAGATCCTTCGGGAATACTAGACTTTCTATCAATTGGAATAAGTCCAACAATTTTTTGTCTGCTCTCAACATTAAATGCTTCTCTCCCTAAAGAATTTTTGCCGATAAAATCTTTTTTCTTTGAAACTAATCCATTTAATGAAACATCTGATGGGATTGTTCTACCATCTAATTCTGGCCCTGCAACGTGTCCCATTTCTATTCTTAATGTTGACAAAGCTTCAGTTCCATAAGGCTGATTTCCAAAATCTTTTCCTACTTCCATCATTTTCTCCCACATGAATATGCCATGATCTGATTTGACATTAATCTCATATGCAAGCTCACCAGAAAATGAAATTCTAAAAATTCTTGATGGAACACCAAAAAATTCTGCTTCTTTATAGCCCATAAAAGGCAAAGCTTCATTTGATACGTCTAAGTCCGGATATAATTTTGATAACATGTCTCTAGATTTAGGTCCAGCAATTGCAGCCCCTGCCCATTGCTCAGTTGTAGAGACAACATTTACATTTAATTCTGGCCAAACAATTTGAAGATAATATTCTAAGTGAGATAAAACATTTGCAGCTTGTGCAGTTGTTGTTGTCATATGATAATGATTTTCTGAAATTCTTGTTGTTGTTCCATCGTCCATGACAATTCCATCTTCTCTAAGCATCAATCCATATCTTGCTTTTCCAACAGGTAATTTCATCCAAGCATTTGTATAAACTCTATTTAAAAATTCTGCTGCGTCTGGACCTTTAATATCAATTTTTCCTAATGTAGTTACATCGCATATACCAACATTCTCTCTAACATTTTTTGCCTCTCTCTTTGAAGCTTCAAATAAAGTTTCACTTCCTAGCTTATAATATCGAGGTCTTTTCCAAGCACCTGCATCAACAAATACAGCATTATTTTTCTCATGCCATTCATGCATTGGGGTTTTTCTAGTCGGCATATATTCCATACCTACTTCACGACCAACTATTGTCCCGATTGTAATTGGTGTGAAAGGTGGTCTAAATGTTGTGTGTCCCACTTCAGGAACTATTTTATTTTCTATATTAGATACCAACTGAAGGCCATTTAAATTACTTGTACGGCCTTGATCTGTTGCCATTCCAAGAGTTGTGTATCTTTTGACATGCTCTATTGATCTGTAGCCTTCTCTTAATGCGATTTCTATATCAGAAACAGATACATCATTTTGAAAATCAACAAATCTTTTTGGATTTTCATTCTTAGGTAACGGCATACACCAAAATTTATCATGAGCTCCGTATTTCTTTTCATTTACATTTGGAATTGAGATTTCTGTTTTAGTCTCTGTAATTTTTGCGGAAAGATTTGAACCATTTTCAAAACCATGTTTTAAACTTTCTTCTAATGTGAATGATCCATTTGCTGCGCCAACTGAGGTCTCATGTTGTTTTTTCTTATCTGGAATAAATGCATCAATTTTTTCTTCATACTTAAGTTTATTTCCTGACTGTGATGCTAAATGTACAGATGGTGTCCAAAATCCAGACACACAAATACAATCACAATCTACAGTTTCTATTTTCTCAAAAGAATTTTTATCTTTATTCAGTTTGCCAATTTTTGCAGATTTAACTTTTTTGTAACCATTAGCAACAATAACACCGTGAGAAAATCTTATTTCAATTCCCTTTGATTTAGCTTCATCAATTAATTCTGATGAATGTTCTTCTCTTGTATCTAATATAATTGGTTCAACATTATTTTTTTTGAACTCTAAAGCTGTTTCATATGCACTATCGTTATTTGTGAATATTAAAGGTTTCTTTCCAACCAATACTCCATAGACTTTCATATATTCTTTTGCAGCTGCTGATAAAAAAATTCCTGGAGTATCATTGTTGCCGAACACAATTGGTCTTTCAATTGAGCCAGTTGATAAAATTGTTTCTTTGGCTCTAATATACCAAAGTCTTTGTCTTGGGGTGAATTTTGATTTTTTCTCTAAATGATCACTAACTCTCTCAAACATTACCAGCATGTTATGATCATAATAACCAAAAACTTGAGATCTATTTTTTACAGTGACATTGGGCATAGATTTTAATTCAGTAATTATTTTTTCTGCCCAATCTTTTCCTGATAAATTATCGATGCTTACGTCATCAGTTAAAAGTGTTCCTCCAAATCTTGGTTTATCCTCAGCTATAATTACTTTTGCTCCATTTTTTGCAGCAGCATAAGCACTTGCTAATCCAGAGGGTCCAGATCCAGTAACTAATAAATCGCAATACTCAAATTTATGTTCATATCTTTCTTTATCTTTTTCTATCGAAGCAACCCCTAATCCTGCGGCTTTTCTAATGAAAGGTTCGTAAATTTTATACCAGAAACTTTTAGGCCACATAAATGTTTTGTAATAAAACCCTGCAGGGAAAAACATTTTTAAAAAATTATTAATTGCACCAACATCAAAATTAACTGATGGCCAACAATTTTGGCTTGTTGCGGACAAACCTTCAACGAGTTCCATTTCTGTTGCATTAACATTTGGCTCTGAATGACCATTGAATTCTACTTGAAGCTTTGCGTTTGGTTCTTCTACTCCTGCTCCAAAAAAACCTCTTGGTCTATGATATTTAAAACTTCGACCAACTAAATGTATTCCATTTGCAATCAAAGCAGATGCAATTGTATCTCCCTCATATCCAAATAATTTTTTTCCGTTAAAAGTAAAAGATATTTTTTTGTTTCGATTAATTAATCCCTCTTTATTTAATCTAAATGGTTGGCTCATCTTATTTCTTCTGTGACTTTTGCTGTTTGGAAAATTTCATGTGTAGCGGTGTCTCTTTGCACCTTAATCCATTGTCTACATCCTGCTATATGTTGCCATAACTCTATATGTTTACCTCTTGGACTTTTTCTCATATAAACAAAATTATCCCAATCTTCACTTGGTACTTCTTCATTTATATTAGGTCTTTTTACAGTTGCATCACCTCCATATGAAAATTCTTTTTGTGCTCTTAAACCGCAATAAGGACATTTGATGTATAACATTTTTTAACCAATCCAGGTTTTAGTTCCTAAACCTTTTTCATCTAGAAGATGACCTGTAGAAAATCTATTTAATCTTAATTCTGAATTTAATTCATGAACTTTATCTTGCGCAATTGTGTGTGCAAATGTCCAACCTGAAACAGGAGTTGATTTAAAACCTCCATAACACCATCCACAATTTAAATATAAACCTTCAATATGAGTTTTATCAATTATTGGAGAACCATCCATAGACATATCCATGATCCCTCCCCATGTCCTTAACATTTTTAATCTACTTAAAAATGGAAACAAAGCTAAGCCACCTGTCAAGACATGTTGTATAGTTGGCAAGTTACCTCTTTGAGCATAACTATTATATCCATCAAGATCACCACCCATTACCATCTCACCTTTATCTGATTGACTTATATAAAAGTGGCCTGCACCAAAAGTTACTACTCCGTCTAATAATGGTTTTACAGGTTCTGAAACACAAGCTTGTAGTACGTGAGTTTCTATTGGCAGTGTCATATTTAATTTTTCAGCTAATATATTTGTGCTACCTGCAACACATAATCCAACTTTTTTTGCTTTAATATCTCCTCTTGAAGTTCTAATTCCTTTTATCTTTCCATTAACAACATCAAAACCAGTGACCTCACAATGTTGAATTATATCTACGCCCATATCATCTGCTTGACGCGCATAACCCCAAGCAACAGCATCATGTCTTGCGGTACCAGCGCTTGGTTGCATTAAGCCTCCAAAAATTGGGAAACGTACTTCATCACTAAAGTCAGCCATTGGAATTAATTTTTTAACTTCGTCTCTATCCAATAACTTTGCATCTATTCCATTTAATCTCATAGAGTTTCCTCTACGAGCATATGCATTCATTTGAGCATCAGAGTGGGCTAAGTTTATTATTCCCCTTGGAGAAAACATCACATTAAAGTTCAGTTCTTGACTTAAGTTTCTCCATAAATCCATTCCAAATTCATTAAATCTTGCATTAGCATCGTACATAAAATTTGATCTTATGATCGTTGTATTTCGACCAACATTTCCACCACCAATCCAGCCTTTCTCAATGATAGCTACATTTCTAATATTATGTTCTTTTGCTAAATAATATGCAGTAGCAAGACCGTGTCCTCCACCTCCGATGATGACTACATCATATTCACTTTTTGGAGTTGGATCTTTCCAAGCAACTTCCCAATTTTGGTGATTGGAGAAAGCGTTTTTGATTAGACTAAATACTGAATATTTCTGCATCCGTAAGTTTTATAAAATTAAATATAAGTTTTTGCTAATTTTTTTTATATATATTTTTTAGATGTTTAAATACGTGACAAAAAAGGATAGTAATTCTGCTCATTAATAAGTAATTAGATTTATGTCAAAATCAGATATCCAAATTGCACGGGAAGCAAAAATGAAACCCATAAATGAGATTTTGGGTAAAATTAATGTTCCAGACGAACCAAGTGCTTTTAGCCCTATGGGACGTCATATTGCTAAAATAAATTTAGAATATTTAGATAGTTTAAAAGATAAAAAAAATGGAAAATTAATTTTAGTTACTGCTATTACACCAACTCCTGCAGGTGAGGGAAAAACCACTACATCAGTTGGTTTAAATGATGGATTAAATAAAATTGGTAAAAATTCTATAGTGTGTTTACGTGAACCTAGTTTAGGTCCTTCGTTTGGAATGAAAGGCGGAGCAGCAGGTGGTGGATATGCTCAAGTTGTTCCAATGGAACAAATCAATTTACATTTTACTGGGGATTTCCATGCAATTACATCTGCTCACAATTTATTGTCAGCCTTAATTGATAATCATATTTATTGGGGAAATAAATTAAACATAGATGTAAGAAGAGTAGTTTGGAGAAGAGTTATGGATATGAATGATAGATCTTTAAGATCTATCAATATTAATTTAGGTGGAGTAGCTAATGGCTTTCCAAGAGAAGATGGTTTTGATATTACAGTAGCATCTGAGATAATGGCTATCTTTTGTTTAGCAAATGATCTTGAAGATTTGGAAAAGAGAATCGGTAATATTACTGTTGCTTATACTAGAGATAGAAAGCCTATATTTGCGAAAGATTTAAATGCCCACGGACCAATGACTGTTTTGTTAAAAGAAGCAATTAGGCCTAACGTAACTCAAACGTTAGAAAATAATCCAGCAATTATTCATGGTGGTCCTTTTGCAAACATTGCGCACGGTTGTAACTCTGTAATAGCAACTAAAGCAGGTTTAAAACTAGCTGATTATGTTGTAACTGAAGCTGGATTTGGAGCAGACCTAGGAGCAGAAAAATTTTTAGATATTAAATGTAGAAAATCAAATTTAAAACCTGAGTGTGTAGTTATTGTTGCAACAATCAGAGCATTAAAAATGCACGGCGGTGTAGCTAAAGATGATTTAAAAAATGAAAATGTAGAAGCGCTAAAAAAAGGTTTAGTAAATTTAGAAAGACACATTGAAAACGTAAAAAAATTTGGTTTACCGGTAGCGGTTGCTGTTAATCATTTTATTGCTGATACTGATAATGAGGTAAAAGAGTTAATAAATGCTTGTGATAATATGGGAGTTAAAGCTACTTTATGCACTCATTGGTCAAATGGTGGAGAAGGAACAAAAGAACTTGCTTCACATGTTGTAGATTTGATTGATCAAAAACAAGCAAATTTTAAATTTTTATATGATGAAAAAACACCTTTGTTAAAGAAAGTTGAAACTGTTGCAAAAGAAATTTATCGAGCAAACGAAGTTGTTGCTGACAGCAAAATAAAAGATCAATTAAAATCTTTTGAAGAAGCGGGTTATGGAAATTTACCGATATGTGTAGCTAAAACACAATATAGTTTTTCTACTGATCCAAATGCAAAAGGTGCTCCAACAGGTCACTCGTTACCAATTAGAGAAGTAAGATTATCTTCAGGTGCAGAATTTATTGTTGTTATATGTGGAGCCATCATGACAATGCCTGGACTACCAAGGGTTCCTGCAGCAGACTCTATTAAGCTTAATGAAAAAGGTGAAATAGAAGGCTTGTTCTAATTTAAATTATTTAGCCAATTTTCTAATTCTCTCATCCTTGCATCTTTATTAGAAATTTTATTTTCATCTTCTATAATTTTTACATGAGAGTCTATTTCCATTTGGTCAATAAAGGCTTTTTTTTCTAATAGTCGATCTCTCCTAAAATGAATTAAACTTATCATTTTGGCATAAGTTATCTCTGGGTGATATTGTATTCCCCATACTTTAGTTGAGCCAACATTAAAATTTATACCCATTACTTTATTTATTGGATTTGATGAAAGTAATGTAGAGCCCTCAGGTAATTTTACAACTTCATCAAAATTAAACGCAGGGGTATTAAATTTTTTATTTTTATTTTTATAAAGCGGATGTTTAAGGCCGTTTTCGTTTATTTCTATGTCATGAGCTATTCCTCTATGTGCACCATTAGGGCATTTCTTTACTTCACCACCAGCAACAGTTACTGCAACTTGCATTCCCCAACATATTGCGAATATATTTTTTATATTCTTTTGACATTCCCTCATAAAGTTTATTTGTCTTCTTATTTCTGGAGTGTCATTGTAAATATTTAAACTACTACCACCCCAAATCATTCCATGATATTTAGTTAAATCTTTAGCTACTTCATTAATATTTTCATCTGATGAAGGATTAACAACATCAATATCTAATTGATCTGTAAAATAACTAATACTGTCTTTTAAACTTTCAGTATGAGTTTTAATTCCACCATCAGTAAAACTTTGATTTTCTTCTCTAAGGTTACCTTCAACTATAAGAATTCTTTTCATTAAAATAATTTACCTGAAATACTATGTTCATAAAGTGCTTTCATGTCGTCCTTACTCATTGTTCTTGGATTGGTAGAAGTGGATGGATCTTCTAATGCCATTACTGATAACTGTTCTAAATTTATTTTATTTACATCAACAATTTCTGATAATTTATGTGGTATATTTAATTCTTTTCTTAGTTCTAAAATCCAGTTTAAAAAACTATCAAAACTTTTATCCATTTCGAGATAATCACATATAGAAATTATCCTTTTTTCAATCATTTCTTTGTTAAAAGTTAATACATAAGGCATAAAGATAGCATTTGATAAACCGTGATGAACATTAAATTGTGCATTAATTGGATGGCTTAGAGAATGAATGGCTCCAAGCCCTTTTTGAAAAGCAGTAGAACCCATACTAGCTGAAGCTAATAATTCTGCTCTAGCATTTAAATCTTTACCGTTCTTAACAGCTTTAATTAAAGAGTTTTTAATTAACTTCATTCCCTCAATCGCAATTCCATCAGCCATCGGGTGAAATCCTGGTGCACAAAAAGCTTCTAAATTGTGTGCCAAAGCATCCATACCTGTAGCCGCAGTCAATCTTGGAGAAAGATCTAAAGTTAAATTAGGATCTAAAATTACTATTGAAGGTAAAAATTTCGGGTGGAAAATAATTTTTTTTATACCTGTTTGTTTATTGATTATAGCTGATGCTCTTCCAGTTTCTGATCCTGTCCCTGCTGTAGTGGGTACAGCAATGATAGGTGCAATGTTAGTTTCATCTGCTCTTTTCCAATAATCACCGATATCTTCAAAAT
>CACAIK010000019.1 GCA_902532525.1 uncultured Pelagibacteraceae bacterium | reverse complement strand
AGTGCGTGTAACCAATTTAGGCATAAATCCAAATCAACTAATTAACAAAGAAAAATTATTAATTTCTTTAAAATTAATATTTCCTGACAAAAATTTTGAAAAGGAAATTAACGGAAAAAAGTTTTTTTATGTCAAAAAGAAAATATCTCCAGCAAAACTAGAAAAAATAAAATTACTGGGAGAAAAATCGTTTAAAGAGGAAGAAAACATTGCTCGTGTTTATCCTAACGGTAATCTTTTCAGTCATATATTAGGACAGATTGATACAGATAATAATGGTGTGTCTGGCATAGAAAAATCTTTTGACTATGAATTAACAACTTCAAACAAACCATTAAAACTTTCTTTAGATACTGAAATACAATATTTGGTAAGAGAAGAATTATTAAAATTTCAAGAAATTTTTAATAGTTATGGAAGTACAGCTATTTTAATGAACGTTAACAGCGGTGAGATTATGTCGATGGTTTCTATACCAGATTTTGATTTAAATAAAAGAGAAGATATTTCTGATAAAAAATTTATAAACAGATCCACAAAAGGTGTTTATGAACTTGGATCAGTTTTTAAAACATTTACACTGACTGCCGGACTTCAACAAAATGTTATCCAAGAAGATACCCTTTTTAAAAATCTACCAAAAAAAATAAAATGTGCGGGAAGGACGATCTCTGAATATGATATAGATATTCCATCTAGTCTTACTGCAGAAGAAATATTAATTAGATCTGGAAATATTGGTTCAATTAAAATTGCTCAGAAAGTCGGTTTAGAAAATTTTAAAAATTTTCTAGAAAATTTAGATTTATTAAATAAAATACAATTTGATATTGAAGAAGTTGGAAATCCAATTCCGTTTAAATGGGGAAAATGTAAATTAGCTACATCAGCATATGGTCATGGTATAACAACCACACCACTTCAACTTGCAAAAGCCTATGCAATAATTGCAAATGGTGGATATAAAATAAAACCAACTTTAATTAAAAAAGAGAAAAATTTAAAAAGAGGTGAGCAAATAATTACACAAGAAAATTCGAATAAAATTAATGAAATATTGAGGAAAATTGTAACATCCGAACAGGGCACAGCTAATTTAGCAAATATTGCTGGTTATGAAATTGCTGGAAAAACAGGAACAGCTCAAAAATCTATAAAGGGTAAATATTCTAAAAAAAAAATAAATACTTTTGCTTCAATTTTTCCAATATCTTCTCCAAAATATGTTTTAATTGTTTTGTTAGATGAACCAAAATTGAGTGAAACTTATATTTATGAATATAATGATGGTAAAAAAAGGAAGATAATAGGTACACCTTTTAATACTGCTGGCTGGACTTCTGTTGAGGTTGCCAAAAATATAATTGAAAAAATTGGGCCTATTTTAGCCATAAAATATTAAGAAATTTCATAATGATATTAAAAAGCTTTTTTAAAAATCTTAAAAAAGATTTTAATAATAAAAGTTTTGATGGATTTGAATTTAATTCAAAAAAAATAAAAAAAAATTATATATTTTTTGCAATACAGGGTAGTAAATTTAATGGAAATAATTTCATAAATGACGCCATTAAAAGAGGAGCCCGAATAATTGTATCAAATAAATTTAAAACCGGAGTCAATAAAGGTGTATTATATATAAAAGTAAGCGATCCTAGATTAGCTTTATCAAGTTTTGCAAATAAATATTATAATAAAAAACCAAATAATATAATTGCTGTAACTGGTACAAACGGTAAATCATCTATAGTCAATTTTTATTACCAGATATTAAAACTTAATAAAAAAAGAGTAGCCTCAATTGGAACTTTAGGCGTCAAATCGAATGGTGTTAGCTTAAAAATTAACAATACAACTGTTGATACTATTACAATTAATAAAATACTTGCAAATTTAAAGAAAAAAAAAATTGAAAATGTAATTTTAGAAGCATCAAGTCATGGCCTTCATCAAAAAAGATTACATGGTATTAAATTTAGCACATCTATATTCACCAATTTAAGTAGAGATCATTTAGATTATCACAAAAATTACAAAAATTATTTTAATTCAAAATTAATTTTATTTAATGAGTTGACAAATAAAAATGGAAATTTAATATTTGATAATGATTTAAAATATTCACAAATCTTTAAAAAAATAGCCAAAAAAAAAAAATTAAATTTATTAAATATTGGTACATCAGATAGTCATTTAAAAATTAATTCAATTAAAATTTTGAATAACTACCAACATATAAAGTTTACTTTTCAAAATAAGGAATACCAATTTAAAACAAGCCTAATTGGGAAAATACAAATTAAGAATTTGATGATGGCTATTGCAGCAGCAATTAAAAGTAATCTAAAAATTGATGATATTGTTAAAAAGCTTAAGTATATTAAACCCGCAAAAGGAAGGCTCGAGATAATCGGAACAACCAAAGATAAATCAATTTTTATTTTAGACTATGCTCATACTCCAGAGGCTCTCAAAACATGTATAGAAAATATTAAAGAACAGTTTGGTTTAAGAAAAATTAATATTGTATTTGGATGTGGCGGTGAAAGAGATAAAGAAAAAAGACCAATAATGGGCAAAATTGCTAACAAACTATGTAATTATATTTATCTTACAGACGATAATCCTAGAAGTGAAAATCCAGAAAATATCAGAGCAAGTATTAAGAAATCAATTTTACCATCTAAAATGATTGAAATACCATCAAGAAAATTAGCTATAAAAAAAGCAATTTTAAATAGTAAGTCTGATGAGGTTCTAATTATTGCAGGAAAGGGACATGAAAACACTCAAGAATATATTAAAAAAAATAAATTTTCTGACAAAGATAATATAAAAAAATCAATAATTTTAAAAAATAGAATTTTATCAAATGATTGGAAATTAAATATACTTAGAGAAATTATAAATAACAAAAAATTAGATAGAATAAAAAATTTAAAAATTAGCACTAATTCGAAAGAACAAAATAAAGGTAAAATTTTCCTTGGAATTAAGGGGAAATCTTTTAATGGAAATGATTTTGCAGACGAAGCTCTAAAAAATGGAGCAAAATTAGCAATACTTCAAAATAACAAAAATGATAGTAAAAAAAAGATTAATGTTAAAAGTACTCTAGAATTATTAATTAAATTTTCACAAAAGATAAGAATTTCTTCAAATGCATCTCAAGTTGCAATTACAGGATCTTCAGGCAAAACTTCGCTGAAAGAATTGTTAGGACAATGTCTTCAAAAAAATTATTCCACAATATTTTCAAAAAATTCATTCAATAATAAATTTGGTTTACCGATTTCATTAATAAATTTAAATAAGGATACGACTTATGGAATATTTGAAATTGGAATGGATAAAAAGGGAGAAATAGACCATTTATCAAAAATAATTAAACCAGATGTTGGAGTCATTACAAATATTAGTTATGCGCACGCCAAAAATTTTAAATCTTTATTTGATATAGCTAAAGCCAAATCAGAGATTATTTTCAACATAAGAAAAAATGGCACAATTGTATTGAATAAAGATGATAAATTTTTTGATTTTTTTTCAAATTTAGCGAACAAAAATAATTTAAATATTATTTCTTTTGGTAAACATAAAAATTCTAATATTAGATTATCTAAATTAAAAAAATCTACGAAATCTTATATCATTTACATTGACGTAGCTTCTAAAACTTTTAATTTTAAAATTAATAATAACTTATTACCTTATTTGGATAATATATTGGCTTCCATAGCAGTTTGTAAAAGTTTAAATATCATTGATAAAATAAAAAGTAACTTTTTTTATAATTATAAAATACCAAGTGGTAGAGGAAATATCAAAAAATTCAATGTCGGCTCTAAAACAGTTAATATAATAGATGAAAGTTATAACTCAAATCCATTATCTCTTAATTTCTCAATTAAGAAATTTGATAATTTAACAGTAAATCCAAATAAAAAATTTATGCTACTAGGTGATATGTTAGAATTAGGAAAATTTTCAAAAAAACTTCATATTGAAGCTGCAAAAGATATCAATAAGGCAAAGTTCAAAAAGCTGTTTGTTTATGGGAATTATATCACAGAAACATTTAACAAAATTAGAACACAAAAAAGAGGAAAAATACTCAAATCAACTAGTGAAATTTTTAATATAATAAAAAATGATTTAAATAATGGTGATTTTTTAATGATAAAGGGCTCAAATTCTACAGGACTAAATCAAATAACCAAACAAATTGGATCAAAATCTTAATGTTGTTTGAACTTTTTTCAATACTAGTAGATCAATTTAGTTTTTTGAATGTTTTTAAATATTTAACAGTAAGAACTGGTCTCTCTATGTTTACAGCTATGTTTGTTGTTTTTTTAGTTGGAAACCCATTAATTAATTTTTTTTCTTCAAAACAGATTCATAATCCAATCAGAGAAGATGGACCTAGCGATCATATAATTAGAAAAATTGGAACACCTACAATGGGAGGACTAATAATATTACTAGGTGTTTTTTCAGGAGTATTGCTATGGGGTGACTTATCAAATCCTTACAATTGGTTTTTAATATTTATTGCAGCTTCTTTTGGATTATTGGGAGCTTATGACGATTATAAAAAAATAAAGTTAAAAAGTTCGAATGGAATTTCTTCTAAACTAAAAATCTCTCTACAAATTATTTTAGCTTTGATTGGTATATTTATACTTTATATAACAAGTGATTCTGATCAAATAAACAATCTATATTTTCCTTTTTTCAAAAACTTAGTAATCAATCTTGGCTGGTTTTTTATACCTTTTTATATGTTCATATTAGTTGGAGCTTCAAATGCAGTTAATTTAACAGATGGATTAGACGGATTAGCAACAGTTCCTGTTATGTTAGTTGCCGCATGTTTTGCATTTATTAGTTACGTCTCTGGTAACATAATTTTTTCTGATTATCTTCAGATCGCATATATAGAGGGTGTAGGAGAAGCTTCGATTTTTTGTGGATCAATAATCGGAGCTTGTTTAGGTTTTTTATGGTTTAATGCACCACCGGCAAAAATTTTTATGGGAGACACTGGATCTTTATCATTAGGTGGTTCACTGGGAGCTGTTGGTATAATAACCAAGCACGAAATTGTGTTAGCAATAACAGGCGGATTGTTTGTTTTAGAAGCTGTTTCTGTAATAGTTCAAGTTATTTCCTATAAATTAACAGGTAAAAGAATATTTAAAATGGCTCCAATACACCATCATTTTGAAAAAAAAGGATGGCCAGAGTCAACGGTTGTAATTAGATTTTGGATAATTTCTATTATTCTAGCGATGATTGGATTAGCAACTTTGAAACTTAGATAATGAAATTAAAAAATGAAACGCTAAGTAAAAATTTTTTAATTTATGGTTTTGGAAAATCTGGAATTTCATCATTAAAATATTTAAAAAAGGAAAATAGGTGTTTTATTTTCGATGATGATAAGAAAAAAATTAAAAATAAATATAAAAAATTCTTTATTTCTAAATCAAAATTATTAAATAATAATTTTGATTATATAGTTATAAGTCCTGGTATTAATATAAATAGATGCCAGTTAGCAAAATATTTAAAAAAGAACCAAAAAAAAGTTATTACTGATTTTGATATATTTTATAAATTTAACCCTGAAGTTTTAACAATTACGATTACTGGTACGAACGGAAAGTCAACCACAAGTAAATTGCTTTATGATATTTTAAAGAAACACCATTATGATACTAGGCTAACCGGAAATATTGGAAATCCTATTTTAGAGGAAAAAAGAGTTACCAAAAATACTATCTTTGTTATTGAGGCTTCTTCTTATCAGCTGGCTTATAGTAAATATTTCAAATCAAAATTTTCTATAATTATTAATATTTCCCCAGATCATTTAGAAAGGCATAATACAATGAAAAATTATGTATTATCAAAATTAAAATGTGTAATAAGACAAAACGAAAATGATGTAGCAATAATAACAAACACTAAATTATTGAAAGACTTATTAAGAACTAAAAATATAAAATCCAAAATAATATATGTAAGTAAAAATAAGTATGCATATTTAAAAAATAAATTAAGTAATGATAATTTTAAAAATTCAACAAATTTTCAAAATTTAAATTTTTTATTTGAGCTATCGAAACATATGAAACTTAATTTAAAAACTGTAATAAAAACTATTAATAAATTTAAACCTTTGAAATTTAGACAGGAAGTGATCCATCAATCAAAAAATTTAAAAATAATAAACGACTCTAAGTCAACTACATTATCTTCTACTGTTCCATTTTTAGAATCTAATGAAAAAATTATATGGATCTTGGGAGGATTATTTAAAAAGGGTGACAAATTTAATTTAAATAAAAAGTATTTTAAAAATTTAGAAGCATATATTTATGGAAAAGATAGAAAAGTTTTCCTCAAACTATTTAAAAGTAAAATTAAAGTTAATCTATCAAAAGATCTTAGAAATACTCTTAAATTAATTCCAAACCTTAAGGATATAAAAACAAAAGTTACAGTTTTATTTAGCCCATCAGCCGCATCATTTGATCAATACAAAAATTTTGAAGAAAGAGGTAGACAATTTAATATGTTAATTAAAAGATATTTACCAATTGAATGAATAAATATTTTGATACATTTTATGATTGGTGGAAAAACATCGATAAAACAATTTTTTTGATAATAAGTCTATTATTTTCGCTAGGATTGTTCTTCTCTTTAGTTTCAACTTCAATAATCGCATCAGATAAATTAAACACAAATTCTTACTATTTTTTTTTAAAACATTTAATTTTTGTTTTAATAGGAATATTTTTAATTTTATTTTTATCTCTACTGGATCAAAAAATTTTAATTAGGGTATCAGTCGTATTATTTGTTATCACATTTATAAGTTTATTCTTAGTTCCTTTAATAGGAGTGGAGGTCAAAGGGTCAAAGAGATGGTTAGACATTGGTTCATTACCTAGATTTCAACCTATTGAAACTTTAAAACCTTTTTTTGTTATTGTTATTTCACTAATAATTTCATTAGAAAAAAAAAACCTTTATATAAAATATCTCTTGAGTTCAGTCATTTTAGTGCCAATTATAATTTTACTCTTATCTCAACCAGATTTAGGACAAACATTATTAATAATATCTGTTTGGCTTGCCATTATTTTTGTTTCAGGAATAAATTTATTACTTTTCACAATTTCTTTATTAGCTGTGGGTTCATTAACTCTATTTTTAGTCTTTTTGGTACCAAAGTTTGAGTACATAAGAATAAGATTAATGTCATTTTTAGATAATTCTAGTGGTAATAATTACCAGGCTGATAAAGCAAGCGATGCAATATCCAGCGGAAGTTTTTTCGGAAAAGGAATAGGTGAAGGAACTTTAAATTCAAGAATACCAGAAGCACATACAGATTATATAATTTCTGTAATTGCAGAAGAATTTGGAGTAATTATCTTAATAGGTATAATATTACTTTATTTAATATTATCTTATAGAGTTTTAAAAAAAATAAATTTTACAAAAAATAATAATTTTAAACTTATATTAGTTGGAAGTATTTCAATAATACTATTGCAAACTTTTATTCATATTGGTGTAAATATAAGAATGCTTCCTACTACAGGCATGACTATGCCATTTATTAGTTATGGTGGTTCTTCAATAGTTGGAACATCAATTTTAACTGGAATAATTTTAAATTTGACGAAGAGAAAATTAAATTAGTATGAAAAATATACTTATAGTAACAGGTGGTTCTGGTGGCCACGTAGTACCATCTACCTCTTTGTTTGAACATTTGAAAAAAAAATTTTCTGTAAAAATGGTATCTGATTTGAGAGGAAGCAAATATATAAATACTGAAAAATTTAAATATGAATTAATAGATGTACCTAATTTATTTTTAAAACCTTATTTACTTCCAATAAATATTTTTAAATATTTTCTAAACATTTTTCAATCAATTAGATTTTTAAAAAATAATAAGATAAATATTGTGATTAGTACTGGTGGGTACATGACATTTCCATTTTGCTTAGCTGCATTTATATTACAAAAAAAAGTTTTCTTGTTTGAGCCTAATAGTGTTTTAGGAAGATCTAACCGTTTTGCTTTGAAATTTTCAACAAAAATAATTTGTTACGATGAAAATTTAAGAAACTTCCCAATAAAATATTATTCTAAAAAAGTTATAGTCAAACCTATTTTAAAAAAAGAAATATATAACATAGAAAAAAATATAATTAATTTAAAAAAAGAAATAAAAAAAATTCTTATTATTGGTGGCAGTCAGGGCGCATCTTTTTTTGACAAAAATATTACTGAATTAATTATCGAAATTTCAAAAAAACAAAATTTCGAAGTTACACAACAAGTATCAAATATTAATAATTTATCTTCAATAAAAAATAAATACGACAAATCAAATATAAACTACAAATTTATTGAATTTACCAATGATAGTCATGAACTCTACAATGGTATAGATCTAGCAATTACCAGAGGAGGTGCAAGTACATTAAGTGAACTTTCATTCTTAAATATACCGTTTATTTCAATACCCCTACCATCCGCAAGAGATAATCACCAATTCTATAATTCAGAATTTTACTATAAAAAAAATTGTTGTTGGTTAATAAAACAAAAAGAATTCGAATTTAAAAAATTTTCAAAGATGATAATTGAAATATTTAACGATTATAAAAATTACAATAAAAAATTAAAAAATCTTGAGGAAATTACTAAAAAAAATACTTGGAATAATATAAACAATAAGATTATAGAAATTATAGATGAAAATTAATATTGGAAAAACTGAACTAATTCATTTTGTTGGAATTGGTGGTATTGGTATGAGTGGCTTAGCATTAATAATGGATAGTTTAGGCTTTAAAATACAAGGAAGTGACAAATCAGATAATAAAAATCTTAATTTACTAAGAAAAAGAAAAATTCCAATTTATTTAAATCATAATAAGCAAAATATAAAAAATTGTACTGTATTAGTAGTTTCATCTGCTATAAAAAAATCAAATCCAGAATATAGGCATGCTAAAAAATTAAACTTACCAATATATAAAAGAGGAGAATTGTTAGGTCATATAGTTTCTTTAATGAAAAATATTGTTGTGACAGGATCACACGGCAAAACAACAACTACATCAATTTTGTCAAACATTATGAATTACGCAAAATTAGACCCGACAATAATTAATGGAGGTGTTTTGAATTCAATAGGAAGTTCGGCAAAATTAGGAAAAAGCGACTGGAGTTTAGTTGAATCAGATGAGTCGGATGGAAGTTTTCTTCAAATACCTTTTAATTATTCAATAATAACTAACATTGACAATGAACACTTGGATTATTACAGAACTATGAAAAATTTAAAAAATAAATTCATAGAATTTATTGATAAAACACCTTCTTTCGGAAAGGCTTTTCTGTGTTTAGACGACAAAAATGTAAAAAATATTTTACCAAAAATTAAAAATAATAATTACTATACTTTTGGTTTAAATAAGAAATCAAATTTTCATATTTTCAATATAATTCAGAATAAAGATTATTCAAAATTTAATATTAAGATAAAAATACCGGGCAAAACAAAAATTATAAAAAATATTTCAATACCTTTGTTAGGTTTGCATAATATAAAAAATGCAACATCTGCATTGGCAGTAGCTTTTTCAATTGGTGTATCAGATAAAATAATTAAATTAGGTCTCAAAAACTTTAATGGAGTCCAGAGAAGATTTAATTTCTTATTTAAAATTAATAAAGTGCCATTTTTCGACGACTACGCTCACCATCCAACCGAAATTTCATCAGTGTTAGATGGTGTTAGTAAAGTATATAATAAAGATGAAATAGTTTGTATTTTTCAACCGCATAGAATTTCAAGAGTAAAAAATTTAAAAATTGAATTTTCTAAATGCTTTAAAAATGCAAATACAGTTTTACTTTGTCCAATTTATAAAGCTAGTGAAACTATAAAATTAGGATTCCCATACACTTCATTTGCAAAATTAATTGCAAAAAATTCTAAAGTTAATCTGATAATGCTTAAAAATGAAATTGATTTAAAAAAAATTACTAAAAATATTGCATTCGGAAATAAAATTTTTATTGCTATGGGTGCAGGATCAATAACAAATTGGGTAAGAAATCTTAATTGATATGAAATTAAAAGATATTGAAGATTTTAAAAATAAATTTAATGCAGATCTGTTTTTTAATACTGATATCAAAAAACTTAATTGGTTTAATATAGGGGGTAAATCAAAAATTTTTTTTAAACCAAAAAATCTTATAGAATTAAAGGAATTCCTAAAACTGTATAATAATAGAGGAAAAATGTTTATATTAGGAATGGGTTCAAATGTGTTATTTAAAGATAATACTTATGAAGGAGTAATAATCAAACTTAGCAACAATTTTAGTACATTATCAAAATTAAAACCAGACACAATAATAGCAGGCTCAGCTTGCTCACAAAAAAAACTTTCAGAATTTGCACTAGATAATGGAATAAGTGGTTTTGAATTTATGTACTGTATTCCTGGTTCGGTTGGAGGTGGTCTTCAAATGAATTCTGGATGTTTTGGAACAGAATTTAAAGACAAATTAATCTCTCTGCAATGTATTGATACAAAGGGAAATATAAAAGTTATCCAATCCAACAAAATTAAATTTAAATATAGAAAAATAGAATTGAACGAAAATTTAATTTTTTTAAGTGCTACTTTTAAAGGTGATTTATTAAATAAAAATAAAATAAAAAATTTGATGGAAGAATTGGCGATAAAAAAAAATAATTCTCAACCCTCAAAAATTAAGACTGGAGGTAGTACTTTTAAAAACCCAATCGATCAAACATCAAAAAAAGCTTGGGAACTAATAAAAGAATCAGTTCCAGAAAATATAAATTTTGGAGATGCCAGTATATCAAAAAAACACTCGAATTTTTTTATTAATAAAAAAAACGCGTCATTTGAAGAAATGAACTCTTTAATAAATTTTGTAAAAAAAAATGTTAAAGATAAAACTGGGATTAATATTAATTTAGAAATCAAAATTGTAGAATAATGAAAAAAATTCTAATTTTGGCGGGTGGATATTCAAAAGAAAAAGAAGTTAGTATACAAACTGCAAAAAGCGTTTACTCAGAATTAAATAAAGATAAAAAATATAAAATTAAGGTAGTAAATCCTGATGGTAAATTTGTTCAAGTATTAAGAAACTTTAATCCAAATATAGTATTAAATTTATTGCATGGAAGATATGGAGAAGATGGCTATATTCAAGCAATTTTAGAATCCGAAAAAGTAAAATATACTCATTCAGGCGTATTATCGTCTTCTTTAGCAATAGATAAGGAACTATCAAAAAAAATTTTTATTAAAAACAATATTTTGACGCCTAAGTACCTTAAATTCTCTTATAGAAATAATATAAACAAATTGAAATTAATAAATAATTTACAAAAAAAGATTGGATTTCCTCTAGTTGTAAAACCTCTTAATGAAGGCTCTAGTGTAAATGTTTTTATATGTAACAAAAATAATATTTTAAAAACACTTACAAAACTAAATGAATATGGAGAGGTTTTATTGGAAAAATATATACCTGGGAGAGAAATACAAGTTGCTATTTTATCAAACAAAGTTCTTGGGGCAATTGAGCTTAAACCAAAGAGAAAATTTTATGATTATCAAGCCAAATATAACCCAAAAGCAAGAACGGAGCATATAATTCCTGTAGAAATTTCAAAAAGAAAATATCAGGAATTAACAAAAATTGCTCTAAAAGCACATAAAATTTTAAATTGTAGAGGGGTTACACGATCAGATTTTAGGTATTATAAAAACTCCTTTTATTTACTAGAAACTAACACACAACCAGGAATGACTTCACTCTCACTAGTGCCTG
>CACAIK010000018.1 GCA_902532525.1 uncultured Pelagibacteraceae bacterium | reverse complement strand
AACTAGCTAAAATTAATATAAAAATTGCAGGTATTGAAAAAAAAGTTGCCGAAAAAAAAGCAAAAAAATTAGCTAAAAAGAAAACCAGTGAGAGTCCTGCGTCTGTAAATAATTAATGTATAAAAATTGTCTCTCCCCTTTTTTATAACAAAAAGGGGAAGGTAGTTAATCAACAAAATTTTAAACAAAGAGGAAATGAAGATGTTTTATTATTTAAAATTTTTGTTAATTATTTTTAATAAACTTTAATGACAAAAATATTTATAGATTGTTACAATTTAATTAAAATAATTTAATCCCAATCACACCTATTAAAATAAATAAAATTGATATGATTTTTTTTAAATTGATACTTTCTTTTAATAAAAAATATCCAATAAATATTGATAATAAAATACTTGTTTCTCTTAAAGATGTAACAACGGGTATTGGAGCTTTTGTAAATGCCCATACAGCCAAGGCATAACTAGCATATGATAATGTTACACCGTAAAAAAATATCATTTTACCCTCTCTATAGACCCTTTTAATAATATCCTTTTGACCTCTTAAACTAAGAATAAATGGGAAAATCATAGCGTTTAATATGAAAGACCAGCTGACAAAAGATATTGCAGAATTACTCACTCTTGCTCCATATCCATCTACGAGTGAGTATGAGCCAATAAACAAACCTGTTGTAAAAGAAAATTTAATTACATTTAAGCTACTGTTTTTATAATCGGAAATACCAAGAAAAAAAATACCAAAACATATTAAGAAAATAGAGATCAAAATAAACTTATTTAAAACAACGCCTAAAAATAAAATTGAGACTACAGTTACAAATAAGGGGCCTGTGCCTCTTGCTATAGGATAGACTTTTGTCAAATCTCCAATTTCATATGATTTAAGCAAGAACCATTGATAGCCGATGTGAACAACAATACTTGCGAAGATATAAGGTATACTTTCTATTGAGGGTGCGGGTAACAAGATGATTGCAACAATTGAAAAAGGTATATGACCTAAAATTATACCTGCTAGAGCAACTGCTTTATCCGAGTGCTTTTTGACCATGCCATTCCAAGTGGCATGAAGTAGTGCTGCCAATAAAACGACAGAAAATACCAATGTATCCATAAAGAGTATTAATTAACTCTACCGTAAATATCTTGATATCTAACTATATCTGTCTCTTTTAAAATAGGTCCAGTTTGTATTTCAATAATTTTTACTTTTTTCTTAAATTTATTTTCTATTCGATGAATTGCTTCTCTTGGTATGAATATTTTTTCTCCGGGTATTTTAAAGAAATTTTTCTTGTTTAATGTAATTAGAGGTTTTCCATCGGTAATGGTCCAATATTCAGATCGATGAAAATGCTTTTGCAAGCTTAATTTAGACTTAGAATTAACTACTAATTCCTTCACTAGAAAGTTTTTACCTTCATATAGATTGGTATATCTGCCCCATGGTCTATGAAAAACATTTTTTTTCTTAAAGTATTTGTTTTTGTTTTTTTTATATATTTTTGATATTTCAAACCAATTTCCAAGATCTGACCATGGAATACTAAGTTTTATTGCATTTATATTCTTTGATTTTTCAAGAATTGCATAATCAAAAGAAATTTCCTTACATTTATCAAAGAATTTTTTATTCAAAAAATATGTATTATTTCTAACCTTAGATTTTTCTAAAGATTTTAGACATGCTTTATAAATGCTAGGCTGATATTTTTTAAAGTTATTAATTATTGATGATTTTTTTAAGTAAAACATACCAGAATTCCAATAGCCTCCAGATCTGATTATCTTTTTGGCTTTTTGCTCTGTTGGTTTTTCAATAAATTTAGTTACTTTATTTAACTTATTTATACTTTTTGTTTTAAGATATCCGTACTCATTAGATGGTCTTGTAGGTTTAATCCCAAATATAAATATATTTTCATCACTTAAATTTTTAACATTAGTTTTTAATGATCTTGTTAAAATATTTGGATTTTCAATCAAATGATCTGAAGTAAAAAACATTATTGGTTGATCAAATGGAATGTCCTTAATTAAAGCGCTTACTAAAATTGCTGGTGCTGTATTTTTTTTTGCTGGTTCTAATATTATTTTATATTTTTTTATTTTAGATTTTTTCAATGTTTTCTTAACATCTTTTAAATACTTAAGATTTGTACTGATAATTGGAAAATCGTAAGAGTTATTATTTATTCTTTCAAAGGCTTTTTGCAATAAAGTCCAACCACCAAAATCAATAAATTGTTTTGCTTGTGTATTTTTTAAATTGGGCCAAAGTCGTGTCCCTGCACCACCACAAAGTATTACAGGTCTAATTTTCATCAAATATCTGCGTAAGTTTTAACCTCGTTTTTACCACCTGGGTGAGTAGGTGCACCTAAATAAGCTGGTCCAACAGTTTGAGCATACTTCCAAAGAGTTCCGTTTCCAAAGTTCATTTTTCTTTGTTTCCATTTCTTTTTTCTCAAACTAAGCTCTTTTTTACTTAATCTGACGTTTATAGTCCCTTTTTTTGCATCTATATCAATTATATCTCCGTTCCTTAAAAGGGCTATTGGACCGCCTATAGAGGCCTCAGGACCCACATGACCGATACAGAAGCCTCTGGTAGCCCCAGAGAACCTACCATCCGTTATAAGGGCTACTTTCTCCCCTTTTCCTTGTCCATAAATTGCAGCTGTTGTCTGCAACATTTCTCTCATTCCTGGACCACCCTTTGGACCTTCATATCTAATTATAATTATATCGCCGTCTTTGTATTTTCTTTCTTTTACAGCTTTGTAAGCTTTTTCTTCAGAGTCAAAACATCTTGCTCTTCCAGTGAATTGTAATTTTTTCAAACCTGCAATTTTAACAATTCCACCTTCTGGAGCTAAATTACCTCTTAATCCAACAACCCCACCAGTTGGCGTAATTGGATTTTTATAACTTCTCATTACTTTTTGTTTTGGATTAAATTTCACATTTTTTAAATTCTCTTTCATTGTCTTTCCTGTAACGGTCATACAATCTCCATGGATATATCCCCCATCGTAAAGAGTTTTTAAAAGCATTGGAACTCCACCTGCTTCCCACATATCTTTTGCAACATATTTTCCACCAGGTTTTAAATCAGCAAGATAAGGAGTTCTTTTAAAAATTTTTGCAACATCCATTAAATCAAATTTAATACCAATTTCATTTGCAATAGCTGGTAAGTGTAAACCTGCATTAGTAGATCCTCCTGTTGCAGCAACAACTGTAGCAGCATTTTCTAATGCTTTCCTTGTAACAATATCTCTTGGTCTAATATTTTTTTCTAAAAGTTTCATTACAGCTTTGCCGCTATTAATGGCATACTTATGTCTTTCTTTATATGGAGCAGGTGTTCCTGCTGAATATGGTAGGGCTAATCCAATTGCTTCTGAAACACACGCCATTGTATTTGCAGTAAATTGACCACCACAAGCACCTGCACTCGGGCAAGCTTTTAATTCTAATTTTCTAAGAGCATGAGCTGTCATTTTTTTTGATGTATATTTTCCAACACCTTCAAAAACATCAACAACAGTTACATCTTTACCTTCAAATCTACCTGGAAGTATTGATCCACCATAAATAAATACACTAGGAATATTTAATCTCACCATAGACATCATTAAACCTGGTAAAGATTTATCACATCCTGCTAAACCAACTAAAGCATCATAACAATGGCCTCTTACAGTTAATTCAGTAGAGTCTGCAATTACATCTCTTGAAATCAATGAAGATTTCATACCTTCATGACCCATAGCAATACCATCAGTAACAGTTATTGTACAAAATTCTCTAGGTGTTCCTCCTGATGAATTTACGCCTTGCTTTACAAATTGGGCTTGTTTCATCAAATTAATGTTGCATGGCGCAGCCTCATTCCAAGTTGAAACAACACCAACAAAGGGTTTTGCTACATCTTTTTCAGTTAAATCCATTGCATAATAAAAGGATCTTTGTGGAGCTCTGTCAGGTCCTACAGTTGTATATCTACTTGGTAGTTTTTTTTTATTAAATTTCCGCATTATAGACTTTCTAAAGTATAATTTAATTTATTAACATCTTTTTCTAAATTAATAAAGTTAGACTTTTCTTGCTCAACAATATCATTTGGGGCTCTTTCAATAAAACTTTTATTATTTAGCCTTGTATTAATTTTTTCCATTTCTTTTTCAATTTTATTCTTTTTATTTAATAGCGTTTCTTTAATTTTTGACAAATCTACATCTTCATCAAAGTAAATTTTAAATATTTCGCCTTTAATGACTAAGTTTGCTGAAGGTTTTTTAACATCTTCGGTTACAAATTCATTAATTCTGCCGATTTTTTTTAATGTATTAGAGTTATTTTCAATAAACTTCTTAATTTCAGGATTTATTTTACTAACTAATATTTTAACAAATGAACCAGGACTTATTTCTATTTCATTTTTAAAAGACCTTATAGATGAGACAAATTCTATTATTTCATTTACTTCATCAGAGTCTTTATCTTTATTGGAACTGGCTTCAGACCAGTTTTTTAACATAAGAAAATCTTTTCCATCTTTATCCAATTTATTTTTCAACCATATTTCCTCAGTTAAAAATGGTATGAATGGATGCAAAATAACTAGAATTTGAGTAAATATGAAACTAGCTACATTTCTTGTTTCTTCGATATTTTCATTATTTTCTGAATAAAAAACAGTTTTAGATAACTCTAAATACCAATCACAGAACGAATGCCATACAAATTGATATGCAATTCTTGCAGCCTCATCAAATCGATAACTATCTATTGATTTTTTGATCTTTTCATTAGTGTTAGTGAATTCAACAAAAATCCATTTATTAATATTTAATTTTAAATCATTAGGCGTTTCTATATTTTCAAATTTACAATCATTTTGAATTAGAAAATTGTTAGCGTTCCATATTTTATTTAAAAAATTTCTATAACCTTTAACTCTATCCTCTGATAATTTTACATCTCGTCCAGGAGATGCCATTGACAAAAGTGTAAATCTTAAAGCATCAGCACTATATTTTTCTATTAATTCTAATGGATCAATTACATTGCCTTTAGACTTTGACATTTTTTGACCTTTTTCATCTCTAACTAATGCATGAACATAAATATTTTTAAATGGTTCTTTATTTTGAAATTCCATTCCAAACATAATCATTCTTGCAACCCAAAAGAAAATAATATCAAATCCTGTTACTAATACTGAGGTTGGATAAAATTTTTCTAAATATTCATTTTTTTCTGGCCATCCTAATGTTGCAAAAGGCCATAGGCCTGATGAAAACCATGTATCAAGAACATCTGGATCTCTAATTAATTCAACATCTTTTTTATAATGTTCTTTAGCTAATTTATTTGCACCTTCTTCTGTTTCATCTACAAATATTTCTCCATCAGGTCCATACCACGCAGGTATTTGATGTCCCCACCAAAGCTGTCTTGAAATACACCATGGTTCTATATTATCCATCCACTGAAAATATGTTTTTGTCCAATTTACAGGAAAAAAATTAGTTGTTTTATTATTTACTATTTCTTTTGCTTTTATTGAAAGTTTCTTGGCATCTGCAAACCATTGTTCAGTTAAATAAGGTTCAATTATTGAATTAGATCTGTCACCATATGGAACTTTATTTTTAATTTTCTCTTCTTTAACAAATAAGTTTTTATCAGTTAGTTCTTTTAAAATTCTTTTTCTAGCTTCAAATCTATCAAGCCCAATATAATTATCAGGTGCATTTTCATTAATTTTTCCATCAGGAGTAAAAACATTTATGACTTCTAAATTATTTCTCTCCCCCACTTCATAATCATTGAAATCATGTGCTGGCGTAATTTTAACAGCTCCAGTACCTTGTTCAGGATCTGCATAATCATCTTCAATAATTTTTATTTTTCTATCAACTATTGGAACTATTACATTTTTATTTACTAATGATTTAAATCTTTCATCTGATGGATTAACTGCAACCGCTGTATCTCCTAACATGGTTTCTGGCCTAGTAGTTGCAATTGTTATAAATTTATCTGTCCCTTCTATTGGATAATTGATGTGGTATAACTTTGAATTAACCTCTCTTTGGTCTACTTCTAAATCTGAAATTGCTGTTTTTAATACAGTGTCCCAATTTACTAATTTTTTTGATTTGTAAATTAATCCATTTTTGTACATTTCAACAAAAACTTTTAATACAGATTTTGATAGATTATCGTCCATGGTAAAGGCATTTCTAGACCAGTCACATGAACAGCCTAATTTTTTTAATTGATTAATTATTATGTCACCATATTGACCTTTCCACTCCCAAACTTTTTCAATAAACTTTTCTCTTCCTAAATCATTTTTATCGATACCTTCAGATTTAAGCTTTTTCTCTACTAATGCTTGTGTAGCAATACCCGCATGGTCGGTTCCAGGTTGCCATAACGTTTCAAAATTATTCATTCGATGATAACGAGTTAATAAGTCTTGAATAGAATTATTTAGTGCATGACCCATATGAAGACTACCAGTTACATTTGGTGGCGGGATAACTATAGAAAATTGTTTTTTGTTAGATTTTGGTTTAAATAAATTTTTTTCTTCCCAATAAGAATAAATCTTATTTTCAACATTTTCGTGAATATATTTGTCTGAACTCATGGATAATTATTTTATAAATTAATCATATCAATAAACAACAATGAAATTATCCGTTAAATTTATAGACTAAATTATAAAATTAATTATATATGTCCTCATTGAATATTTAATTCATGGCAACGTGGCGGAATGGTTACGCAGAGGATTGCAAATCCTTGTATCCCGGTTCGATTCCGGGCGTTGCCTCCACAATTTATTTTTGTTGAGATAATATAAAAAAAAAGTAAGTTGTGATTTTACATTCCTCGGTAGCTCAGTTGGTAGAGCAGTTGACTGTTAATCAATTGGTCGCAGGTTCGAGTCCTGCCCGAGGAGCCAATTAAAATTAATTTATCCTGTTTTAGAAATATTTGCCTGGTTAATTTGTATGTTTTTAGTAAACTTAATTTTTTGATCTTGAGTAAGTTCAGAATAAACTTTTACTAAAAAATTATAGTTTACGTTCATGTGACCTTCTTTAGATTTTTCTAAATTTATTAAGTATTCTGAAAAATCCTCAAAAAAATAGTTTATTGGCACTTTAAGATAATTAGATAGTTGAAGTAATCTAATAGAACTTACACCATTTGTCCCTTTTTCATATTTTTGAATTTGTTGAAATGTTACATTTATTGCTTTTGCGACTTTAGTTTGAGTTAAACCTAAAGCCAAACGTCTAAGTTTTAATTTATTACCTAGATGTTTATTGAAATTTTCTTCCATCAAAGACCCCTCTTTAATTAAAAATAATAAGTTGAGTTAATAGAAATCAAAAAGTTATTTCAAGTAAAATAATTTTAAAAAGAATAATAATTTTTAGGATTTTATAAACCTGTCAAGCGACTTTTTAGCAATTTAGTTATAATTTTTATAATATTTGGCTCAAAAAAAGCTTTGTTCTATCGCTTTTTGGGTTAGCAAAAAACTCTTTTGTTTCTGCCTGTTCTACAATCATACCTTCATCCATAAAAATAACTTCATCTGCAACTTCTTTTGCAAACCCCATCTCATGTGTTACAACAATCATAGTCATACCAGCCTTAGCTAAATTAACCATTGCATCTAAAACTTCTTTAATCATTTCAGGATCTAGCGCTGATGTTGGTTCATCAAAAAGCATTATTTTTGGCTCCATACATAATGCTCTTGCTATTGCACATCTTTGTTGTTGACCACCAGAAAGTTGGCCTGGATATTTATATGCTTGATCTGCAATCTGAACTTTTTCCAAATGTTTTAAAGCTAATGCCTCAGCTTCTTTTTTTGGCATTTTTTTTACCCATATTGGTGCCAATGTACAATTATCCAATATTGATAAATGAGGAAATAAATTAAATTGTTGAAATACCATTCCAACCTCAGCTCTTATTTGCTCAATATTTTTTGTTTCTTCGGTTAATTCAGTTCCATCAACAACAATTGATCCTTCTTGATGTTCTTCAAGTCTATTAATACATCTAATTAATGTCGATTTACCTGAGCCCGAAGGACCACAAACAACAATTTTTTTATTCTTTTCTACGTCTAAATTAATGTTTTTTAAAACTTGGAAATCTCCAAACCATTTATTCATATCTTTTATTTGAATAATTTTATCTGACATTATCTTTCAGTTTTATATTTTTGTTCTAAATTATAACTATATTTACTCATTGCATAGCAAATAATAAAAAATACTATTGATGCAAATACATACCCTTCCATTGCAAAACCTAACCATTCAGGATTTGTTTTTGCTAAATTAAGCATTCCTACGATTTCCAAAAGACCTACAACAAATATTAAAGGTGTATCCTTCACTAGTGCTAAGAAAGTGTTTGCTATACCTGGAATTACTAATTTAAGAGCTTGTGGTAAAATAACAAATATATGCATTTTCCAGTAACCCATTCCTAAGGATTTTGCAGCATCATATTGCCCTCTTGGTAATGCTTGTAGTCCACCTCGTATTACTTCAGCTACATAAGCAGCTTCAAACAATGATATAGCAATTATAACTCTTACTAGTTTATCTATAAACATGTCCTCTGGTAAAAACATTGGAAACATAACAGACGACATAAATAAAACTGTTATTAAAGGAACACCTCTCCAAAATTCTATAAATCCAATAGAAATGTATTTAATTATTGGTAGATCAGATCTTCTCCCTAAAGATAGGAATAATCCTACTGGAAAACAGAATATTAAACAGAAAAATGAAACTATAAAAGTTAATGATAAACCTCCCCAAGCTCCGGTTTCAACCCATTCGAAAGCTTGTATCTTACCTAATTCAATTAGTTCTTCATAAAAAAACACATACTTTAATAATATATAAATTGTGATCGGTATTATTAAAAAATAATACATCTTAAATTTCGAAGGGACAAAAAAACCTATTATAATAGAAATCACTGCTGCAATAATTCCATATGAAAAATCAAAAAATATTGGGCCACCAGAAATAAAAAAGAATATAAATAAAAATGCAATTATTGGATAAATAATTACATAATATAATGTTAGATATTTTTTGAATTTTTCTGTTGCAAAAAAACCTACACCTCCAAGAAAAGCAAGAGCGATAAATGATAAATTTATTCTCCACTGTTCTGCATTCGGATACATGCCATACATAAATCTATTAAACCAAGTTTTTATGTAAGCCCAACACGCACCAGATCCTGAGCAAGCGTCTTTTGAATCACCAGCAAAATTTGCATCAATTATGAACCAACTTAAAAGCGGTGGAAGTGATTTTATAACCGCAAAAATAATTAATAATGATAAAAGGGCGTTAAATTTATTTGTATTAATATTTTTGTTAATAATGTCTAAAAATTTTATACCTGAATATTCAATTCTAATTAAATGCAAACCCATAAAACCTATTATTAAAGGCAAAAAGTAACTTATTGTTCCTGGTAGAAAGCTAGTCAAATCTAAACTGAAAAAAGAGTTCAAGAATACAATTAAAATACTAAGAGAAAATAAACTAATACCTGAATACAAATATGCGTATAGATTATTTTTGTCTGACGATAAAAAATTTAATTTATTCATTATTTTTCTTTAATAGCTATTTTTTTATTATACCAATTCATAAATATTGAGATTGTTATGCTTAAAGTTAAATAAGTTAACATTGTAATTGAAACAATCTCTATTGCTCTTCCTGTTTGCATTAAAGCAGTTCCAGCAAAGACTAGTACTAAGTCCGGATATGCAATAGCGGCGGCGAGTGAAGAATTTTTGGTTAAATTTAAATATTGATTTGTTGTGGGAGGAATTATGATCCTCAAAGCCTGCGGCATAACTACTAATTTAAGAACTTGATTAGGAGTTAAACCAATTGACGCTGCAGCTTCTTTTTGACCTTTACTAACACCTTGAACTCCAGCTCTTACACATTCTGCTATAAAAGTTGCTGTATACAAAGATAAAGCTAATGCTAAAGAAATTAATTCAGGTGGTAATTTTAGACCACCTTTAAAAGTAAAAGATGTTTTTGATAATTGTTCAATTACTGGTATTTCAACAGATGCATCTACTCCACCTAGAAAAAAGCTTAACAATGGCAAAATAATTAAAAGACCAATAGATATTGATAAAACTGGTGTTTGAATACCATGATTTTCCTGCTTTTTTTTAGCATATAACCTAACAAAAATTATTGCGATGATTGCTGCAATTACTGAATAAATAAAAATATCTAAATTATTCCAAACAAAAGCAGGAACAAAAAAACCTTTAATTGTTAAAAAGAAAACTCCAAACATAGGTTCAGCTTTTTCTGGCAAAGGCAATGCTCTTAACGCAGCAAAATACCAAAAAAATATTTGTAGTAATAATGGAATATTTCTAAAAAATTCCACATAAATTGCTGCAGTTCGCTCAATAAGATAATTACTTGATAATCTAGCTATACCAACAACAACTCCAATTATCGTTGCAAAAATAATTCCAATAACTGATACTAAAATAGTATTTAATAAACCAACAAGATAGGCTCTAAAATAAGAATGTGAGCCATCATATTCTATAAGAGAAAACTGCACATCGAATGAAGACTCTTGGGATAAAAATCCATAACCAAATGTGATACCCCTATTTTCCATATTAACTTGAGCGTTATATGAAAAGAAACCAAACACTAGGATAACAACTACTAATGTAAGTAACTGGGGTAATATTTTCTTAAAGTTCACAATTAGTATTGTTTATAAAAAAAAGGGCTAGAAAAATCTAGCCCTCTTTATATTCTTTTTAGAAAGAATTATCTCGCTGGTGGTACGTAAAGTATTCCACCTTTAGTCCATAACTCATTTGGACCTCTGTCAGGTAGAATTCCAGTATCAGCTATATTTCTTTTATAGCTTTCACCGTAGTTACCAACTTGCTTGATAATTCTTAAACTCCACTCATTATCTAAACCTAGAGCAGCTCCTAATTCACCTTCAGCACCAACTAGTCTTTTTACAGCTGGATTATCTGAAGTTTTCATCATGTCAGCATTTGCTGATGTTACGCCATACTCTTCAGCTTCAATCATGGTGTTTAGTGACCATCTTACAATATCTTCCCAAACTGAATCACCTTGTCTAACAACTGGGCCTAATGGCTCTTTTGAAATTGTTTCAGGTAATACCATATGATCATCTGGGTTACTCAATTTAATTCTTTGAGCAGCTAGACCAGATTTATCTGTAGTATATGTATCACATCTACCAGCGTCATATGCAGCAACGACCTCGTCAGCTTTTTCGAAAGTGACTGGTTCATATTTAATTCCTTTTGAATTAAAGAAATCTCTCATATTAAGCTCTGTTGTGGTTCCAAGGTTAGTACATGCAGAAACACCAGCTTTAAAATCATTAACTGATGAAATTCCTGAATTTTTTCTAACCATAAAACCTTGACCATCATAGAAGTTTACTCCTACGAAAGTAAGACCGATATCCGCATCCCTTGAAAGAGTCCAAGTAGTATTTCTAGATAGAATATCTATCTCGTTAGATGTTAATGCAGTAAATCTTTCTTTAGCACTTAGTGGAGTAAATTTAACTTTACTTGAGTCACCTAGTACTGCAGCAGCTACTGCTCTACATACATCAACGTCAACACCAGTCCAGTTTCCTGCTGCATCAGCATTAGAAAATCCTGGTAGACCCTGTGAAACACCACATCTCACAAAACCTTTTTTCTGAGTGTTTTTAAGAGTTTTTGACTTTTTTGCAGCCATAGTCTCTGTTGTAAAAGTGAATAAAACAGCGAACATAGCAACAACTGAAGTCAATCGTTTTACTAATTTAAACATTATATATTCCTCTTGTTTATTTATTTGTTAACAAATAATTCAAAGTAATTTTTGAATTGTCCAAGTAAAGCAGAAACAATGAAACTCATCAATAATAAATTAGTCGCAAAATTTATGCATTATTTGGATTTGGCGCGCTCTGAAGGATTCGAACCTTCGACCTACGGTTTAGAAAACCGTTGCTCTATCCAGCTGAGCTAAGAGCGCATAAAATTGATTTATAATACTAATTTAATTTTTGAAAAGAAATTTTTTTAATAAAATAATCACAGTTAATAGTTCAATTCTTCCAATTATCATAAAAATTATTAATGAAATTTTACTGAAT
>CACAIK010000017.1 GCA_902532525.1 uncultured Pelagibacteraceae bacterium | reverse complement strand
TAAAAAATAAGTTTTCTTTCAAATTTAGTTTTAATTTACTGGCGATTGATCAATTAATACAAAAATTTTTTCAAACTATAGAATTAAGATTAATTCGTTTTAAAGAGATAAGAGCTGAGGAAAAAAGACAAATTAAACTAGAGAAAATTGAGCAAGCAGAAAAAGAAAAAATTGAAATTGAAAAACAGAAGAAAGCAGATGAAGCTGCCTTTTTGAAAGAAAAAGAAATTCAGCTAAAACAAGAACAAAAATTAGAAAGAGAAAGAGCAAAAGATATAAAATTATTTTTAAGAAAAGAACAGGCCATATTAAGAAAAGAGCAGGCGGAGAGACAAAAGAAATTTTTGCAAGAATTAAAATTAGAAAAACAAATAGAAAAGTTTAGAATAAGAGAGGTAAAAGAATTAGAACAACTAGAAAAATTAGCTTTAAGAGAAAAGAGAGAAGATTATTCAGGATTACAAGAACGTATCGAAAAATTAAAGTTAAAATATCAACAAATAAGAGATCAGAAAATAAGAGAACGAGTTGAAGCATTAGGTGTAGAAACACAAGAAGGAGACGATAGAGCAAAATTACTTCAAAGAGAAAGGGAGTATACTTTAGCTAGGCAAAAAATTGAGTTTGCACTTGAAAGCTTCTACAGAAGTGCGAATAGTTTAGTTTTTCAACTTAACAAAAGATATATAACTAAACATATGTCTATCTTGAGATGCATAGACAGAAGATTCGAAACTGGAGAGATATTTATAAAATGGGATGAGACAATTGATGATGAGTGGTTAATACTAATTTATATTAAAAATAATTCTCCAGATGAAGGTATAGTAATTGAAGATAAAACAAATGAAGAAAAAAATATTTCACATGAATTTAAACCAAGTGAAATTTTTAAAGCCTCAGATTTAATGGTAGATTCATTAACCCAGCTGATTGCAAAAAAAAGATCTAAGAACAATTAAATTTGTTGGTCTTTAATAATTTTTTCTATTAACTTTATATTTTCTCCACTTTTGATTAATGGATAAATAGATTTCGCTTTTCTCAAGTCATCAACTGCTTTTTCATATTCCTTTAAGCTTAAGTATATTTGTGCTCGTCCTGATAATGCTCCAAAATGTCTTGGCTCTAGATCTAAAACTTTCTCAATATCATCTAACGATTTCTCATAATCCCCTAATATAAATAGTAATGTTGCTCTCTTATTCCAACCCTCCGCCCATTTTGGGTCCTCATTAATCACGTCTGTAAATAGTTTTAATGCCATTCTATACTGCTGATGATACATGGAATAAGTTCCGTTCTCTAATTTGTTCGTCAGATAATCATTGTTTGGGTGTCTTGTCCATTTATTCCAAATTTGATCCTCTAGCTTTTCTGCTTGTTGTAAATTTTTTGCATTAAGCAATTCTTTAAACAATAAATTTAAATTTTCTGAATACACATTATTTGTACTTACAAATAAAAATATAATTATAAAACTTATATGTTTTTTAATCACTGACATATACAGATACTCCTCTAGAATTAATGTCTACATCAAATTTTTTATGCAATGGTGGAAAAGCTCTTTGAGAACAATCTAGTCTATCACAAGTTCTACATGAAACCCCTACAGGTATCTCTGATTTTTTATCATTCAAATCTAAGTTTTCCGTATAAACAAAATCTCTTGCATATTTAGCTTCACATCCAAGTCCAATAGATAACATACTTTTTTTTTGTCCATATCTTCCTATACCTTTTTCAACAGTTCTTGCTATACATACGTACTTTTCGCCATTAGTCATTTTACTTACTGCAGCTTGTATAACACCAGGTCTAGAAAAAGCCGAATATACATTCCATCGAGGACAAGCACCACCATAACGTGGTATTTCTATACCTGACAATGAAAATCTTTTTGAAATATTGCCAGCTACATCAACTCTCAAAAAATGAAATGGAACCCCAGGTAATTTTGGATCATTCAAACATGTGACCCTGTGTGTGACTTGTTCGAACGAAGTTGCAAAAGTATTTTGCAATAACTCTAAATCATATTTAAGTTTTTTACATTCAGAATGAAATAATTTGTAGGGCATTAAAATTGCTGCACCACAATAATTTAATAAAGCAACTTTTGTTAATTTTTTTGATTCTTCATTTGGATAATTAAAAGTATCAAGATAAGAATTTATTATGTCACTAGCCCCCTCTTGTGCAATTTGAGCTGCAGCATGTAATTTCTTTGTTTCCAAAGACAAATAATCAGACAATAGCAACTTTCTATTTTTTTTATCATAAATTTTTGAAAAGGGTTTTCCTTCCTCAGGAATTATATCTTGTACTTCAATTTTATACTCTGATTTTAAATAATCACATAAAGCAATATATCTTGTTCTATTATTTTGTTTTATTTGCTCAAAGATTTGATTTGCAAATTCCTCTAGTTTTGGAAAAAAATTTCTATTTTCTTGCAAAAAATCTGAAATTACTTCTCCAGGAAATGAGTTTTTTCTATTATCTACAATTTTTCCTGAAAGTTTTTCAATTTTGTTAACCAATTCATGATCTTTTTTTTTCAAAATGTCTCCTAATCTTATTAGAGCTTTACCAATTTTTGGATTACTATTTGCAAGATCTTTAACTTCTGGACCAACTATATCCAAATCTTCAAAAAGTTGATCATCAAGCAATTCTGAAATTGTGTTGACCATATTGATATCTGATTTATTTGTTAGATCGCTAATGTTGATGCTTAACTCCTCACAAATTTTTAAAAGTAATTCCCCGTCAATTTTTCTTTTACCTCCCTCGATTAAAGCTAAATAACTTGGTGAAATGTTAAGTTGCGAGGCTAGTTTGTTTGCCTGCATGCCTAGCTGTCTTCTAAAAGCTTTTATTTTTGGACCAATGTTTAATTCTACTTGACTCATTTACTAATTGTAAATTTTGTAAATTATTATTTACAAAAAATTTATTGTATTTACTAGATTTTTAACATTTTTTGTGGATTTTGTAAATATTGTAAATTATAAAGTTTACATGGACAAAAAAACTATAAAAAACATTGAAGCTAGTTCTCAAACTACAAATCACCAAGAGCACCAAGAGCATAGAAGCAGAGGGGTTTATTTAAGAGATGACCACTGCGATTGGGGATCAAGTGGAATGAATGAGTTTACAGAAGAATATAACGATAAGTAAAAGAAATTAGTTTTAAGGAGGAATAATGTCAGCCGAGAAAATCTCGTACGAGTTGAAAAGATTTGCAGGAATACAAAGGGATTATAAGCCAGAAGAAGTAGAAAGGTTAAGAGGATCCATTAAAATTGAGTATTCAATGTGTAAACAGCAATCTCAAAAGCTCTGGAGATTGTTAAATACAGAGCCATTTGTAAACACACTTGGGTCTTTGTCGGGAAATCAAGCCGTTCAACATGCAAAAGCAGGTTTAAAAGCGATCTATTTAAGTGGTTGGCAAGTTGCAGCAGACGCAAACAGTGCTGGTGAAATGTATCCTGATCAATCTTTATATCCTTACGACAGCGCACCTAAATTAGTTGAGTCTATGAATAATTCTTTAATTAGAGCTGATCAAATTCAGCATATGGAAATAGCAGATGGAGATATGAAAAGCAGCGAAAGAACTGATTACATGTTGCCAATTATTGCAGATGGCGAAGCAGGATTTGGTGGGCCGTTAAATGTATTTGAGCTAACAAAAAAATTTATAAAAGCTGGCGCAGCCGGAGTTCATTTTGAAGACCAACTAGCTAGTGAAAAAAAATGTGGACATATGGGTGGTAAGGTACTTGTTCCTACTGGAACCATGGTCCGAAATCTAAAAGCAGCAAGATTGGCAGCTGATATTGCCGACGTTCCTCTCATTATTCTTGCAAGAACAGATGCCAACGCTGCGAAACTAATAACAAACGATTTTGATGAAAATGACAAACCGTTTTTAACAGGAGAAAGATCACCTGAAGGCTTTTATTATGTAAAAGATGGTATTGATCAAGCAATCTCAAGAGGGTTAGCTTATGCACCTTACGCGGATTTAATATGGTGTGAAACTGCAACACCTAACTTAGAAGAAGCAAAAAAGTTTGCCGATGCAATACATGCAAAATTTCCTGGCAAGATGTTAGCTTATAATTGTTCTCCATCATTTAATTGGAAGAAACATTTATCTGATGATGAGATTGCAACATTTCAAACTAAAATTGGAATGATGGGGTATAAATTTCAATTTATAACTTTAGCAGGTTTTCATACACAAAATATTGCTATTTTCGAGCTAGCAGAAAAATATAAAAAGGAAGGTATGACTGCTTACTCTAGAATACAACAAAATGAATTTGCTAGAGAAAAAGATGGATATACCAGTGTAAAACACCAACGAGAAGTTGGCACTTCTTATTTTGATGCAGTTTCCAATACAATAAGTTCTGGAAAGAGCTCAACAACAGCAATGGCAGGTTCAACAGAATCTGAGCAATTTTAATTACTCTTTAGCTTTTGGATTTGATCCCAGGCTGAATTAATAGCTCTCATTTTCTTTTTACTTTCCTCAATAACTTCCTGAGGAACTCCTTTACTTAGAAGTAAATCTGGATGATGTTCTTTACTTAATTTTAGGTATCTTTTTCTAATATCTGTAAGATTGTCATCGGGTTTGCTCTCTAATACCACATATGGATTGAGTTTATCTGATGATTTCCTACCCTCAACTATTCCATTGAACTGGGCATCACTAAGACCAAATAATTGGGAAACATGTTGTATCATTCTAAATTCTTGATCACTTATATTTCCATCAGCTTCTGCAATATAAAATAATATATTAATGACTTCTTCCAGCACATTTATATTTCCTTGATAGATCTGAGCTATTTGTTTTGCATATGGTTCGTAACCAGTGCTTTCTTCTTTAGCTTTATTAAAAATTTTTCCAACTTGATCTAATTCATGTTCTGGAATTTTGAGTTTATCTTTTACCGCTATTAATTCCTCTCTACTAACCTGGCCGTCTGCTTTACTCAGTTTGGCCGATAAAACTATAAGAGCTAATGCAAAAACTTGTTGAGGTTGTGCAAAAGATTTAAATGTTGATCTCGATCTTGATACTTTTCCACCAATTAAGGAACCCAATAGCATCCCAAACGGTCCTCCTAAAGAAAAACCAATCATCCCACCAATTAAACTTCCCCAGATAGACATATAAAAAAAATTTAATATAATTTAATATATTTATGTTCTCAACTTTTTTAGCTTTAACTTTTTTATTCTTAATGTTTATGTGGTCATTGGCCTGGGTAAATTATTATAATAAACTAGATAAAAGATTTGGTTCGTCTTTATGGAGATGGAGTTATGACTATCCAGTGCCAGGTGATAGAGACATTTCTTTTCTTGATGATAAAAAATTTGTTATTTTAAGAAGAAAGAGAAATAGAGCAGTTACAGTTATGTATTTTATTTTATTTTTCTCTTTTTTTATATTTTTATCTTTTGTAACCCAGATTTTATACGCTATTCAACATTAGTTTAGTTGGTGTTTATTTTTTAAATACAAAAAGAATGCTACAATTTCATATCCAACATAAAATAACTGGTAAATGACAGGGAGTTTAAAAAATTTATAAAGAAACTTGTATTTTGGAATACTTTTCCAAATAAGTAAAAAAGCATCAATACCCACATAGATTTTTCCATCTTGTTCTACATGAAGTCTTCTTAGAAGCTCTTTATCAGTTTTTTTTGTTTCTAATTCAGCATTTTTATTTTTAGTTATGTCTATCCAATTCAAATTTTCTATGTTTTCTTTTTTATAAATATTAATTTCTGCTCTGCAGATTTTGCATGAATTGTTAAAAAAAACCTTCATAATTAAACTATATTTGAATATTTTATTTTTACAAATGTGCCAAATAAGCAGTTGATATATTAATAATCACTACTACATTCTTCGAATGTCAAATTTCTTCAAAGAAACAGATATAGATACATCACAAGCTGAAGCAATTGTTACTGAAACCTTAAAAAATTGTGATGACGGAGAATTATATTTAGAAAATCATAAATCTGAGTCTATTGTTTTAGATGATAATAAAATAAAGAGTTCAACTTATAATTCTGATCAAGGATATGGTTTCAGAGCTGTTACAGGCGAAGTTGTTGCATACTCTCATTCTAATGATATTTCAAAAGAGTCACTAAGAAAATCAAGCGATAATTTAAAAGATACGTTAAAGTCAAAAAAAGGAACCTACAACCATGAAATTCCTAAAACTAACAGCAAATATTACGAAAATATTAATCCTATTGAAAGCAAGACTTTCGATTCAAAGATAGATTTGCTGAAAAGTGTTAATAGCTATTTAAGATCAAAAGGCTCAATTGTAAATCAAGTAACTGCAAATTTTTTGGGTGAACATAAATCAATAGAAATTATTAGGTCTGATAATCAAATTTTGAAAGATGATAGACCATTAGTCAGATTCAACGTTTCCGTTGTATTAGAAAAAGATGGAAAAAAAGAAACAGGTGTTTATGGAGTTGGAGGAAGACAAAGTTATGATGATTATCTAAAAGATGGAAGCTGGAAAGATGTTTGTGATGAAGCTTTTAGAATCGCAAATGTCAATTTAGAAAGCAAACCAGCGCCAGCAGGAGAAATGAAAGTTGTTTTAGGTCCTGGATGGCCAGCAATTTTAATTCACGAAGCAATCGGACATGGTCTTGAGGGAGATTTTAATAGAAAAAAAACTTCAGCGTTTCATAGTTTAATGGGGCAGCAAGTAGCTAGCGAAGGAGTTACGATTGTAGATGATGGGACCTTACATCAAAGAAGAGGAAGTTTAACGATAGATGATGAAGGAACGCCTACTGAAAATACAGTTTTAATAGAAAATGGAATTTTAAAAAACTATATGCAAGACCGTTTAAACGCTCGTCTGATGGGAACTAAGTCAACAGGTAGCGGAAGAAGAGAAAGTTATAAACATGTGGTTTTACCAAGAATGAGAAATACAATGATGTTGTCAGGCAAATATTCACAAGATGAAATGATAAGTTCAGTTGATAAAGGTATTTTCGCTGTAAGTTTTGGGGGAGGACAAGTAGACATAACTTCAGGAAAATTTGTTTTTAACTGTACGGAAGCATATGAAATCAATAATGGCAAAATAGGATCACCAATCAAAGGTGCTACATTAATCGGAGATGGACCGTCAATTTTAAAAGAAGTTTCATTAGTTGGTAATGATATGAAATTAGATCCAGGTATTGGAACATGTGGTAAAGCTGGACAAGGTGTTCCAGTAGGAGTAGCTCAGCCATCAATTCTTATAAATAAGATGACTGTTGGTGGAACAAAACTTTAATCTAAATGATAAGGGATCAGGAATTTTTAAAAGATATAGCGTCTTATTGTATTGAAAACTCTAAAAAACTAGGAGCAACAGATGTGGGTGTAAAAGTAATTCACTCTGTCTCAGAAAATGTTAGTTTTAGAAACAAAAAGTTAGACGAGTCAAATAGAGCAGATAGTTTTGCTGTCAATTTAACTACTTATATAGAGAAAAAAAAATCAAGCATTAATTCATCAGATTTATCCAAATCAAACTTAGAAAAACTAATAGAACGTTGTATTGATGCTACAAAAATTACTCCATCAGATGAAAATAATTCGTTACCAGATAAAGATTTAATGTCTAAAGAGATAAGAGACCTTAACCTCTATGATGAAACACATTATCCAAATGATAAAAAGATTGAATTTTTAAAAAAAGTTGAAGAGACAGCATCAACGGACGAAAAAATAGTTAATACTGAAGCTGGTTTTACTGAAAATAAAAATAATTTTATACTCGCAAATAGCAATGGTTTTTTAGGTGGATACAAAACCTCAAATTTTTCATCTTCATGTGTAGCTGTATCAAAAATTAACGGTGCAATGGAAAGAGATTATGAGTTTGGTAGCACAAGATTCTTGGAAGATATGATGGAACCAGAAGAAATTGGAAAAATAGCTGCCGACAAAGCAATAAAAAAGTTAGGTCCAAAAAAAATCAAGAGTGAAAGAATTGGCGTTATATTCGATAAAAGAATTTCCAAAGGAATACTAAGCACACTAGCAAGTGCAATTAGTGCGAGTGCTATTGCAAGGGGAACTTCTTTTTTAAAAGATCAAATCAATTCTGAAGTTTTTCCAAATTCAATTAATATCATTGATGATCCAAAAATTGAAAAAGGATTAGGTTCCCAAAACTTTGATAGCGAAGGGGTTGAAACCAATTCTTTGAAACTAGTTGAGAATGGTATTTTAAAAAATTATTTAATTGATACTTATTATGGTAAAAAGTTAAATTTAAAATCTAATGGTAGGTCTGGAGGAACAACAAACTTATATTTTGAAAACGGTACCTTAAGTTTTAAGGATTTGCTAAATTCAGAAAAAAAGTTTCTATATATAACAGAGACTATAGGCCATGGAGGCAATATTATTACAGGAGATTACTCAGTTGGAGCGTCAGGATTTATGGTTGAGGATGGAGAATTAACTTACCCAGTAAGTGAAATAACTATAGCTGGAAATTTTAAGGAAATGTTTAAGAATATTACTTTGGCAAATGATTTAGAGATGAAGTACTCAACAAATGCTCCTACTTTGTTGATTAATCAAATGACAGTAGCGGGAAAATAATTATTGAATTTTTTTTAGTCTATATTCCCATAGACCCATTCTTTTATAAGCCACTTTTATAATCAATGCTTTTTTCTTATCGTACCATATTTCAAAATTTAATTTTTTATCATCAGATAGATTTGGGTTGGTAGAAAAAAGTCTAAAATGTTCTACATCATATTCTTTATTATAAAGTTTAATTTTTCCTTTTCCTAAAAATTCTATGTTTTGTTTTTTTACACTTCCAGATAATGGACTTATTTGTGTTTCAGTTTGCAAAATTCTATGATTCCACCAATTACCGATTATATTTTCTCTATCCGCCTCACCCTTATATGATGATCCATCAATTATAAACTTCTCTTTTTTTTCATCAAAAATTAAATTTACATATTTTCTCTTATTGTTTTGAAATGTTTCTGAGTTAAATGAAATTAATTGGTCTCCAATATATTCTTCAGTACCTCTACTATTTATAGAGAATACTGTAACACCCAATAATTTCACTTCAAAATTGGTTGTATTTCTTACAATAAATTTATTTTCTTCTTTTTTAAATGTGAAAATACTTTCTCCAATTTTTTCATCATCTTTAAATATCTCCATTTCTATTTTTGAATAATTTTTATAGTGATCAGTATGTGCTTGTAAAAAAAGAGGAGATAAAACTAATAATATTACTAAGAATTTTCTCATTATTTCATATTATTTTAACTAACTTGTCAGAACTTTATATAGAATTTTTATGTTTAAAAGATAAATAGTCTAAAGAATTATGTTTTTAACCATTAAAAATATTCCCTCAAAATCCTGGAGCTCAGAAAAACCTTTAAATTTAAAACCTAAATTTACAACTTTTTTACTTTTATGTGTTGGATTAACTTTATTTGGGTTGGGTGAGGGCCTTTTATTAGTTTCTACGACTGGCAATTCTCCATGGTCTGTTCTTGCAGAAGGGTTATCAAACATATTAAACATTTCGATTGGTTTATCTACATTAATAATAAGTATTGTTGTTTTAGGGTTTTGGTTTCCATTAAAACAAAAACCAGGAATTGGTACAATTTTAAATATTTTAATTATAGCAGCCATAATTGATTTGACGCTTTTTCTCTTTGATCCTCCTTTGGCTACTTTTTCAAAATATATTCTTGCTGTATTTTCTGTTTTACTTGTCGGTTTAGGAAGCGGCATATACTTAATTGCAAATTTAGGTCCTGGTCCTAGAGATGGATTGATGACAGGTCTAACAAAAAAGACGCAACTTCCTATTGCTTTAATTAGAGCTACTTTAGAAATTTCAGCTGTTATATCTGGTTGGTATTTGGGAGGAACTGTTGGTTTGGGCACTATAATATTTGCATTTGGGATAGGCCCCGCTGTAGCTTTAGGAATTTATATTGTGGATAAAGTTACGAAGTAAATGTTTTTAGTGGACAATTAGTCGATTGTTAATACTGAATAAAAATTGTAAATATAAATCATGTCTATAAAAAATTGGATGAAAGAATCAGCAAATATACTATTTGACGATAGTAAAAATGATTTAAGAGCTCTTCCCAAAACTGTGAGACTACAAATATTATTAGTTTTAAGTTTTATATGGACAACAGTATTTAGTTTATACGTATTTTCATATGCCACTTTTGCATTTGGTTGGGCAGGGACATATGTTGCTCATATAGGTTTAATATTTGCTGTTTATTATACGTTTAAACAATTTCATAGAGCTGAAGCAAAAGCTGTTAGTGTTTTTAAGACAAAAAATTTTGATCCATTTAAAGTTATGACAATCGTTTTTGTCATAGTTTTTATTTTTGTTTTCTCTAAAGGAATTGAAGTATTGACAAGAACAAACTCTTACTCAATTCCATATGACGGACCTAGTAAATCAGCGTTTGAAAAGTGGCTGCCTTTTACCAAAAATAAATCTGAATAATAATTTTTTAAGAAGCTTCTGATAATTTAGAGAGTTTTTTTCTCTCGTGAGGATCAAGCACAGCTTTCCTTAATCTGCATGAATTTGGCGTAATTTCTAGTGCTTCATCAGAATTTAACATGCTCAATTGTTCAGCGATAGACATCTTTCTTACAGGAGTTAAAACAACATTTTCATCTGTTCCTTGTGTCCTCATATTTGTAAGTTTTTTACCTTTCATGACATTTATAATCATATCACCAGGTTTAGGCGATAAACCTACAATCATACCAGAATAAACTGGATCGTTATGAGTAACAAACATTTCTCCTCTTGCCTGTAGATTATAAATTGCAAATGCTACTGCTTTTCCTTGTTCCATAGAAATTAATGCACCATTTCTTCTGCCTTCCATATCTCCCTCAAATTTTCCATAAGAATGAAATATTCTGTTTATTACTCCTGTTCCTTTAGTTAGAGTAAGAAATCTACTGGTGTATCCCATTAAACCTCTAGTTGGTGCATGAAAGATTAATCGTTTTTTATTTTTTCCAGTATCTTTAAGATCTATTAATTTACCTTTTCTTTTATTCATGGAGTCTATGACTTTAGAAGAGAATTCTTCGTCAAGATCCATAGTAATTTCTTCAATAGGTTCTAATTTTTCACCATTTTCATTTTTTTGAAATAAAACTCTCGGAGGACTTACCGTCATTTCAAATCCTTCACGTCTCATTTGTGTTAATAATATTTCTAACATCAATTCACCTCTTCCACTTATTTCAAATGAATCTTTGTTTTCATTTTCTGAAAATGAAATCCCGACGTTATTCTGAGCCTCTTGAACCAATCTCTCTCTAATTTGAGTACTTGTAAGTTTTTTACCTTCAGTACCAGCTAATGGAGAACTATTTACTGTTATTTTAATAGACATCGTTGGTGGATCAATAGGGGTTGCTTGGATTGGTGTATCTACCTCAGTATCACATATGGTATCAGCAACATTTGCTTTTTCTAATCCAGCGATAACTACAATATCTCCAGCTTCACCTACTTCTATTGGTACTTTTTTTGTACCTTCGTATCTAAATATTTTAGTCAACCTTCCTTCATCAACTTTTTCTCCATCAAGATTAATTGCCTTGATTTGTTGGTTTGCTTTTGCAGTACCTTGAGAAATTCTACCAACTAAACTTCTACCCAAAAAACTATCAGCATATAAAAGGGTCGAAAGCATTGCAAAAGGCTTGGACTTGTCGAATTCTGCTGGTTTAACATGGTCTATTACTAAATCTAATAATGGATTTAAATTCTCTCTTGGACCATCTATTTCATTAGATGCCCAGCCAGATCTCCCACTTGCGTAAATAACTGGAAAGTCTAATTGTTCTTCATTGGCATCTAAGCTGACAAATAAGTCAAAAGTCTCATTTAAAACTTCATCAGCTCTTTGGTCAGCCTTGTCTAATTTATTAATAACTACTATTGGTTTAAGGCCTTGTTTTAGTGCTTTAGCTAATACAAATTTAGTTTGAGGCATTACTCCTTCGGCTGAATCTATTAACAATAATGCACCATCAGCCATACTAAGAACTCTTTCAACTTCTGCAGCAAAATCTCTGTGTCCAGGTGTATCAATAATATTAATTCTAGAGTCTTTCCAATTTATTGAGGCTGGTTTAGCAAGAATTGTAATACCTCTTTCCTTTTCAAGTTCTCCAGAGTCCATTAGTCTTTCATCAACAACTTCATTTTCTCTAAAAGAACCACTCTGTTTCATTAAGTTATCAATCAAAGTAGTCTTGCCATGGTCAACGTGAGCAATTATGGTGATGTTACGTATTGATGTTGTCATTTGCGCGTTCTTATATATTCAAAATATTTTTTTTCAATTCAAAAAAAAAGGGCAGTAAAAACTGCCCTTTTTGAATTTTTTCTTGAGTAAAACTAGGATTACATTCCCATTCCACCCATGCCGCCCATACCACCCATTCCTCCAGGAGGCATACCAGCTCCACCAGCATCTTTTTCATCCGGTTTATCTGCTATCATTGCTTCAGTTGTTACTAATAACCCAGATATAGAAGCAGCATCTTGAAGTGCTGTTCTTACAACTTTAACTGGATCAATAATACCTTCTTTAAACATATCAACATATTGCTCTGATTGTGCATCGTAACCATTGCTTGACTTGTTGGTTTCTAATAATTTACCAACAACTACTGATCCATCAACACCTGCATTTGTTGTGATTTGTCTAATAGGTGCTTGCAAAGCGCTTTTGACAATTTCTACACCAGCTTTTTGATCATCACCTTTTACTTTTAGACTATCAAGTTCTTTTGAAGCATAAAGCAATGCACATCCACCACCAACAACAATACCTTCTTCAACTGCTGCTCTTGTAGCATTTAATGCATCCTCAACTCTATCTTTTCTTTCTTTAACTTCAACTTCTGTAGCTCCACCAACTTTGATAACTGCTACACCACCTGCTAGTTTAGCAAGTCTCTCTTGTAGTTTTTCTCTATCATAGTCTGATGTTGTTTCTTCGACTTGAGCTTTTATTTGAGCACATCTTGCTTCAATATCAGATTTCTTACCTGCTCCGCTTACAATTGTACTATTCTCTTTATCAACTTTTACACGTTTTGCAGATCCAAGATCATTAAGTTTAACATTTTCAAGTTTAATTCCTAAATCCTCAGAGATAACTTGTCCACCTGTTAGAATTGCAATATCTTCTAACATTGCTTTTCTTCTGTCTCCAAAACCTGGAGCTTTTACAGCTACAACTTTTAGACCACCTCTTAGTTTGTTAACAACAAGTGTTGCAAGTGCTTCACCTTCAACATCTTCTGAAATTATCATTAATGGTCTACCCGCTTGTACAACAGCTTCTAACAACGGAACCATTGGTTGAAGATTTGTTAATTTCTTCTCGTGAAGAAGAATTAGTGGATTTTCTAACTCTGTAGTCATTTTATCACCATTCGTAATAAAATATGGAGATAAATATCCTCTATCAAATTGCATACCTTCAACTACATCAAGTTCTGTTTCAATTCCTTTTGCTTCTTCAACAGTAATTACTCCTTCATTACCAACCTTCTGCATAGCTTTTGATATCATTGCACCTATTTCTTTATCACCGTTTGCTGAAATTGTACCAACTTGTGCAATCTCATCACTATCTTTTACTTTTTTAGCTGATGAAATTAATTTATTTTTTACATGATCTACAGCAGCATCAATCCCTCTTTTTACATCCATTGGGTTCATCCCTGCTGTTACATACTTACAGCCTTCCTTAACAATAGCTTGAGCTAAAATCGTTGCAGTTGTAGTTCCATCACCAGCTTCATCGTTAGTTTTGCTAGCAACTTCTTTAACCATTTGTGCACCCATATTCTCAAACTTATCATCAAGATCAATTTCTTTTGCAACTGAAACACCATCTTTAGTCGTTCTTGGTGCACCATAAGATTTGTCGATAACAACGTTTCTTCCTTTTGGTCCAAGAGTAACTTTTACAGTGTTGGCAAGTATATCAACTCCCTTTAACATTGATGCTCTAGCATCTGAATCAAATTTTACTATTTTAGCCATTCTAAACTCTCCTTATTATTTATTTACCTGTTGCAATACCCATAATGTCAGATTCTTTCATTATGCTGTACTCTTTACCATCAATTTTAACTTCTGTTCCTGACCACTTACCGAATAAAACTTTATCACCTACTTTAACGTCCATAGGTATTAGTTTTCCATCTTCAGTTTTTGCTCCTCCGCCGACAGCAACAACTTTACCTTCTTGAGGTTTTTCTTGAGCTGTATCTGGAATAATTATGCCACCAGCAGTTTTCTCACTGCTATCCAAAACTTCAATTAAAACACGGTCATGTAACGGTTTAAACTTCATACGAATTCTCCTTTAAATTAGCAGTCATATAGAGACATATTTAATAATTTTCAAGATCTTGAATAAAAATTATGGTCTAAAAAACTCAAGAATTAAGCTTATTTTTAAGCTATACCTCAAGTATGCCCCAAAACTTAGACAAACATGGATTAAGATCTAAAATAAACAGTTACGAATTATTTTTTATCGACATATGGGGAGTGATCCACAATGGCTTACAAATTTTTGAGGATTCTATTGAAGTATTAGAAAATTTAAAAAAAAATAATAAAGAATTTGTATTACTTACGAATGCGCCGAGACCAAATTCTACAGTTATTGATTTTTTGAAAAAAATGGGACTTAAAAAATTTTATGAAAATGTATACACCTCAGGAGAAGCTTCGTTAAAATATTTAGTGGAAAATTTTCTAAATACAAAATTTTATCACATTGGACCACCAAGAGATTTTGACTTATTTAAAAGATTTGAACAAAATAAAGTTAGCAATATTAATCAAGCTGATTATTTTATTTGTACGGGGTTATTTGAAGATCATGAGACTAAACTTGAATATTATGAAGATTTACTTGAGAAATTTTCAAATAAAAAATTTGTGTGTACAAATCCAGACCTAATTGTTGATAGAGGTGATGTTAGAGAGTTTTGTGCTGGATCAGTTGCAAAAATATTTGAGGAAATCGGTGGAAAAGTAATTTACTTTGGAAAACCTTATCCTCCAGTTTATAATTTATCTGCTAAAATTAATGGTAAAAATGTTTTATGTATCGGAGATAATATGAACACAGATATAAAAGGAGCTAATATTCAAAATTTTGACAATTTGTTAATAACGAGTGGTATACATAAAAAAGAATTAAGTAATCATAATATTGATAAATTAGAAAAAAAATATGGAGTGAGAGTGAATTACACTCAAACAAAATTAAAATGGTGAACAAAATTAAAATTTACAAAAATTTCAAGATTTTAAGAAAACATCAAAATGCCATGATATTAATTGGTAATTTTGATGGTTTACACTTAGGCCATCAAAGATTATTCAAAGAAGCAAAAAAATATAAAAAAAAATATAATTCAAAAA
>CACAIK010000016.1 GCA_902532525.1 uncultured Pelagibacteraceae bacterium | reverse complement strand
TACTAGTTAAATAAATGTTTTTATTTAAATCAAAAAAACCGATCGAGCCTAAAAAAGAAGCTGAACAAGTTAATGTCGACTTAGAACTTGTTACGAAAATGAATCAAGACTTTGCTTTATCTCTTGATTTAAACGACACTCTAATGAATGCATTAAGAGTTATAATTGCAAGACTGAATGCGGAAGCTGCAAACATTTTTTTAATAAATGAACAAAAGAAAAAGTTTGAATGTATTGCATCACTTCATCAAGATTATTTGGATGAATACGAATTAGATCTAAAAGATGGTGTTATGGGTAAAGCTGTTCAGCAAAGAAAATGTATTCGTGTAGGAAATGTTAGAAAAGATGTAAGAGAAATCGCAGAATTTTATTTTGACTTAGATAATAAAACAAACTTTACAACATATTCAGTTTTGTGTTCACCATTAATTGCTGCAAATGAATGTATTGGGGTTATTCATTGTTTAAATAAGAAAACTCAAGATAAACTATTTATAGAAGATGATAGAAAACTTTTAGAAACACTTTCTGCTCCAGCTGCACTAGCAATTAGAAATGCAAAAATGGCAAAAGAAATGGTTGAAAAAAATAAAATTCAAAAAGAAGTAGAAATAGTAGGAGAGATTCAAAGATCTTTATTATCTAAGAATAAAGAGAAAGATTTTCCTATTTCAGGAATAAATATACCAGCAAAAGTAGTCTCTGGGGATTTTTATAATTTTTCAGATTTAGGAGATGGAAAATATGGTTTCGGGGTTGCCGATGTATCTGGAAAAGGGATTAAATCGTCTTTGTTGATGTCAAAAGCATCCAGTCTTTATAGATGTTTAAGTAAAACAAATCTTTCTGCATCAGATCTGTTGTTTCAGCTTAATAATGAAATATGTGAAACTATTTCAAGAGGAATGTTTGTTACTATGTTAATTGGAATATACGACTCAAATAAAAAAGAACTATTGTTATCTAGTGCAGGTCATGAACCTCCATTAATATTATCTTCCGATGGTACTTTTAGTAATTTTTCTGAAGCAGGTCCCCCTTTGGGTATAATGCCTAAAACGAAATATGCTGAGCACACCATTCCTTTTGAAAAAAGCTCAATGTATATTTTTACAGACGGAATTACTGAAATAAAAAATCCAAATGGAGAAATGTTGGGTTCGGAAGGTTTTGAAAATTATATTAAAAAATATCAATCAACTGCAATTAATGAAAGACTTAAAACAATGATCGATGATATTCTTGGTGCAGGCCACATACAAAAAGATGATTTAACAATTGTTGCTATAGATGGAAAATAGTTAATAGACTGATATTTGTTCCTGATTATAAATTTTACAACTCATAACAATACTCAATCCCAACATAATTGATAACAAAGATGATCCACCATAAGACATTATAGGTAATGGTGCACCAACAATTGGTAGCATTCCTAAAACCATTGCTATGTTAACAAATACATATAAAAAAATTGCTGTAGCAAAACCAAAACAATATAATTTTGCAAAGAAACTCCTTGAGACTAGCCCAACGTTTATAATTCTATAAATTAACAATATGTATAAAAATAAAAGGATAATTGACCCAAGAAACCCGAACTCCTCTGAAAAAAGTGTAAAGATAAAGTCGGTGTGTTTTTCAGGTAAAAATTCTAGATAGCTTTGAGTTCCTTTTAGATATCCTTTTCCAAAAAAACCGCCAGATCCAATGGCTATTTTTGATTGAATTATTTGATACCCAGCTCCTAGGGGATCTCTATCAGGATTAAAGAAAGTTAGAATTCTCGATTTTTGATAAGGTTTTAAAATGGATATAGCAAAGGGTAATGAGACTAATAACAACAATCCCGAGTAAATAAAGTATTTAATATTAAGACCCGCCAACCAAATTATTGCAATACCACTTCCTGCAATTAAAATAGAGGTTCCTAAGTCAGGTTGTTGTATTACAAGATAACAAGGAATTATTAAAAGAATGGTTGGTTGAATTAAAAACTTGATGCTTTGAATATCTGAAGTTTGAATTCTATGATAATATCTTGCAAAACATATTATTACAGCAATCTTCATTAGTTCTGAGGGTTGTAAGTTTAAAAAGTATAAGTTTATCCATCTAGTTGCACCAGATGCTGAAATTCCAAAAAATAAAACTGTTATTAATAAAACTAATCCAACTATATAAAATAAGTAAGCATTTTTATACCAGGTAGAAACTCTGACAAAAGATAAAACTAAAAATAAACTAAAAAATACAGATAATCTTATTATGTGATTTTTAGTATAAAAAGAAAATTTTCCTCCCTCTGTAGAGTAAATCGCAAAGACACTGATTAGTCCTATAGCTATAATTAGCAAGATTAATAAATAATCAATTGATCTTAATTTATCTAAAAAACTATAATTGCTTGCTTGTATTCTTTCCCTCAGCATTATGCTAAACTAGTATTTCCATTATTAAATTGTTCTCTTAATTTATGTCTATCTATAATTCTTTTAATTAATTTACTTGCAAGTGGAGCAGCTGCTTTGCTACCAGAACCTCCATGTTCAATAATAACGCTAATTGCATATCGTGGATCTTTGTATGGCGCAAAAGCAACATATAAAGCATGATCTCTTTTTTTATATTCAATTTGTTCGGTATCTAAATCTAATTCTCGATCAAGATCAGTAATTCTTCTGACCTGTGATGTTCCAGTTTTTCCTGCAAATTGGTACTTTGGATCATCATAACGAGATTTATATGAAGTTCCATATTGCTCGTTGGTAGAACCAAACATTGCATCTAATACAAAGTTAATATTGGACTTTTTGTGATACATTCTTTGATAATTTTCAATATTTATATCATCTAAGTAGTTTCTTTCATGCAATGGAAAATTAGATTGATCTAATTTAATTTTATTTATTACGTCCTTATAATTTATAGACTCGTCTTTTATGATGTGAGGCTTTATTTTATATCCTCCATTTGCAATTTGTGCAGTCATGAGACAAAGCTGTAGTGGTGTGGTTTGAATGTAACCTTGTCCAATACCATTGATAACAGTTTCTCCTAAATACCAACTTTGCTCCAATGCACGTCTCTTCCATTTAGTATCTGGAACCAATCCATTTTTTTCGTCGTTATAAAGATCTCCAAGTACATTGGTCCCTAGCCCATATCTTTTTGCAATTACAGATAATTTATCAACACCTAGTAATCTTGCCATTTCATAGAAGTAGATATCACAAGATTGTTTGATTGCATTTCTGAGCTTCATGTAACCGTGACCTTCTTTTTTCCAACAATGATATTTTACCCCGTAAAGTTCGTATGGATGCTTATGACCTTTACAACTTATTGTTTTGTTGGGATTTAATATGCCGTATTCTAAAGCTGCTAAAGCAACTAATGGCTTAAAAGTTGAACCAGGAGAATAAAGTCCAGCAATTGACTTATTTATCAAAGGTTTTAAAGGATTATTTCTAATTTCTTGCCAGTCTTTCTGATTGATTCCGTGTGTAAATTTGTTTGGATCATATGTTGGTGATGATGCCATTGCAACAACTTCTCCAGTAAATATATCCATTGCGCATATTGAACCCGCTTTTCCTTTTAACAACTCTTGGGCATATTTTTGAATTTCTATATCAATTGTTAAGTTTACTTTATTACCCTGTCTTTCTTTGATGTAATCTATTTGGCTTATTCTTTTTCCAGATGCATTAACTTCATATCTTTTTATACCGTAGTTACCTATTAACATTCTCTCTTGTGAATTTTCTATTCCATATTTTCCTACTTTTAGACCTGGAACAAAATTTTCTTTTATCTCAGGTTTTTCAAGATCTTTTGGACTAGCATCGCCAACATAACCAACTATATGCACTAAATCGTTTGCATAGGGATAAAATCTAGATGTTGATAGTACGGGTTTTGCACCTTCCAATTCGTGTAAATATAAATTAATTTTTGAGAATTGTTCCCAAGTTAAATTATCTGAAACTACCAGTGTATCCCAAGGTTTTAATCTTTCTTTTTTTTTATATAATTTTTGAACCTGAGACTTGTCTAATCCAATTATATTTTTGATTTTAAATATTGTTACATCAAAATCATTTATTTCATCTAATATTAAGTGTAGTTGAAACACTCTATCGTTACTCGCTAAAACTTTATTAAAGTTATCTACAATTATCCCTCGCTGTGGAGGAGTTTTCCATTCACGGATCCTATTTTTATCAGATAAAATTTCATATTTTTCTCTATCAGAAATTTGTAAGTTATATAATCTTGAGGATATACCTGCAAAAAGTAATATTTTTGCTGCTGCAAGTATAAACATCCTTCTTGTAATAACTCTGCCCTTTTCTATATTTCGTCCTCTATTCAACATTTTCTTGATTTAAACCTAGTAAGTAAATTTGATTAAATATTTTTGCCAATGCTGGATAAATTAAAAATGAAAAAAAGGATGTTGACATTAAAGTTCCATAACTAATATTTCCATCAAAGAAAATTGCTAATACTATAAAATGAATTGAGCTAACAATTAATATTGCGATAAAAAATAATACCCAATCATAAATTAAATTAGGAACTAAAGTTCTTGTCCTAAAAAAAGATGCAATAACGCAGAGTAAAAGATAATTTATTGATGAAACACCAATTGGTAAGTTTTGAACAACATCATTAATTACTCCTGCAAAAAATATAAACCCATAACCTAGCATCTCAGGCTTTCTCAAAACCCAATAAAAAACAATTAAATGAATAAAATTAAAAGATATGTTTATTTTAAATATATTAAATGAAAATGAGTAGCCTGTTAGAGCAAAGAAAAATAATAAGATAATTGGAAAACCATTTAATAAAAATTGGTAAAATTTTAAATCTCCTCTAGCCATTTTACTTATTTACCTGCACATAATTTAATTGATTTAAGTTACTGTAAAACTTAACAAATTTTTTGTTGTCTTTAATTATTATTTTCCCAACTGGAATTGATGCTGGAATTGTGCCATCTGAACCTGAGGTGTATACAATCTCATCCTCTTTTATCTCATTATCTTTAGGTAGATATTCTAGTTCTGCGAATTCATCATTTCCATTTCCTGAAAGTATTGCATTGATACCACTTGGCTCAATAATGATTGGGATTTTACTATTAAGATCATTAGCCAACAATACTCTTGAACTTAAAAAGTTAACATTTACGACCTTTCCAATGTAATACAGTCGATCTTTTACAGCTGACCCTAATTTTACTCCATTTTTTTGACCTTTGTTAATTATCAAAGATTTTAAATAAGGGCTTTGTTTATCCAATAAAATCTTGGTTAACATATACTCTTTTGAAAAAAGATCTCTTTCGTCTATTAATTTTTTTAAAAGAGCATTTTCTGCTTTATAAAAATCAACTTCTTTTCTCAGCGAGTCAACGTCGAGATCCTTATCTCTTAAAACTGAGAATTCATCATACATGCTCATATGATCTTGAAAGAGATAATATTTATCTTTTACATATTTAAATGGACTCGATACAACATATGAACCTCTAAATATTATATCTTTTGTAACAGATCTAAGTTGATTAACTGGGCCAGCTTTGAAATACTCTAATGATAAAACTAAAATAGATATGATTAATAGAGTAAATAAAGAAAACTTTTGTCTATTTCCTTTTTTTAGAAAGGCTGAACGAATAGCAATAATAAAATCATCTCTACTCGTTTCCGTTGACATAATATTTAATACTCAGATAACACAGTAGAAAATATTTCTTGATCGTCTAACGCCTTTCCTGTTCCAATTGCAACACATGATAATGGGTCATCAGCGATATTTACTGGTAATCCAGTTTCTTTAGAGAATCTTTTATCTATATTTTTTAAAAGTGATCCTCCTCCTGTCATTGTTAAACCCATATCAACTAAATCTGCTGATAACTCTGGCGGTGTATTTTCTAGTGCTTTTTTTATTCCAGATACGATATCTTTAAGTATCGGATTTAAAGCTTCTGAAGTATCTTGTTCCGAGATATTTACCTCTTTAGGTGTTCCTGATCTTAAATCTCTACCTTTGACTGCATAAGTATTATTATTTGTAGGTATTGCAGTACCAATGTCTTTCTTGATTTTTTCAGCAGTACTATCTCCAATCATTAAATTATATTCTTCTCTCATATATTCCTTCAACGAATTATCCATTGCATCTCCCGCAACTCTAAGTGACTCTGAATAAACAACGCCTCCTAATGACATAACAGCAATTTCTGTTGTTCCACCACCAATATCTACGACCATTGATCCTGTCGCTTCTTGAATTGGTAGGCCAGCTCCGATTGCAGCTGCGATTGGCTCCTCAATTAATTGAACTCTTCTAGCACCGGCCGCTAACGCACTATCTTGAATAGCTTTTCTTTCAACTGGTGTCGAACCCGTTGGTACACAAATTAAAATTCTAGGATTTGCTAAAGTTTTTTTATGAACTTTTTTAATAAAATGTTTAATCATTTCTTCTGTAACAATAAAGTCTGCAATCACACCATCCCGTAAAGGTCTAATTGCCTGAATATTGCCTGGTGTTCTTCCTAACATTGTTTTAGCTTCATCTCCAACCGCCAGAACTGATTTTTTTCCTTTATTATCGACAACTGCTACAACAGATGGCTCATTTAGAACAACCCCTTTGCTTTTTAAGACAACTAGTGTATTAGCTGTTCCAAGATCAATTGCCATATCCTGACTCCAAAACTTTCTTAAATTTGCGAACATTGACATTTAATTATATTCCTTTCACTTTTTGATGTTTGATATTTTGAGATGGTGCTTTTTTCTCACGTTTTATAAGCATTTTATTCAAAGCATTTAAATATGCGTTTGCTGATGCAACTAAAGTGTCAGTATCAGCTGATTGTCCTACTGTAGTCCTATCATTTTCTTCGATTTTTACGCTGACAGTTGCTTGAGCATCTGTGCCTTCTGTTACTGCATGAACTTGATAAAGAGATAATTTTACATCGTGAGGAAATAATTTTTTTATACATTTAAATATTGCATCAACCGGTCCATCTCCTGTTTCAGTTGTATTCTTTATATCGCCATAGACATCTAATGTCATTTCAGCTTTTTGGGGTTCCCCTGTGCCGGCAAATACTTTTAAAGATTTTAAATTAATTGCATTTATTTTATTATCTACAATTAAACTATCATCAACTAACGCAACTATATCCTCATCATATATATGTTTTTTTTTATCAGCTAAAACTTTAAATTTTCCAAAAGCAGCTTGGATAATATCATCTGTAATATCTGAGTAACCTAAGTCAGATAATTTATCTTTAAAAGCATGTCGTCCTGAATGTTTTCCCATAACAAGTGAAGTTTTCTTAACTCCAACACTTTCGGGTGTCATAATTTCATAAGTTTCTCTATTTTTTAACATTCCATCTTGATGAATTCCTGATTCATGAGCAAAAGCGTTTTTTCCAACAATTGCTTTATTAAATTGAACTGGAAAGCCAGTTGCATTTGAAACAATTTTAGATGCTTTACTTATCAATTCCGTTTTAATTCCAGTATTGTATGGCATTAAATCATTCCTTGTTTTAATTGCCATAACTACTTCTTCTAATGCAGCATTACCTGCTCTTTCACCTATTCCATTAATTGTGCACTCTATTTGTCTAACACCTTCTGATACTCCAGCTAATGCGTTTGCTACAGCTAAACCAAGATCATTATGACAATGCGCAGACAAGATTGCTTTATCTATGTTTGGAACATTATTTTTTAAGTGTTTGATTGTTTTTGCAAATTCCTCGGGTATGGAATATCCAACTGTATCTGGAATATTTATTGTTTTAGCTCCACAATTAATTGCAAGCTCAACTGTTTTGCACATGAAATCCATGTCAGTTCTTGTTCCATCCTCACAGGACCATTCTACATCATCAGTGAAATTTCTAGCATAAGTGACACTTTCTTTAATTGCATCTAAAACTTGATCATTTGTCATTTCAAGTTTGTGTTTCATGTGTAGGGGGCTTGTTGAAATAAAAGTATGAATTCTAAATCTTGGTGCATGTTTTAAAGACTCATGACATGCATCAATATCTTTTTTTAAGGCTCTTGAAAGACCACATGGAATTGAGTTTTTCATTATTTTACTTATTTCAGAAACTGCCTCAAAATCTCCTGGCGATGCTATTGGAAAACCTGCTTCAACAATATCTATTCCCATTTCATCAAATACTCTAGATATCTGAATTTTCTCTTCGACACTCATAGATGCGCCTGGCGATTGTTCGCCATCACGCATAGTCGTATCAAATATGTATAATTTTTCTTTATCTGACATTGTATTTTTTAGCTCGAGCATAATACATGCTCTCGCTCAGATTGCAAAATAATTTGGGAGAATTAGCCTAATTTTAAGATCAAATTATTTCTTATCACTATCAACAAGCTTCTTCTTAGCAATCCAAGGCATCATTTCTCTTAAAGTAGCACCAACTTTTTCAACTGGATGCTCTGCTAGTTTTGCTCTTGTAGCTAGGAAATTTTTCTGACCATTTTTACATTCATCCATCCATTGTTTGGTAAATTTACCAGACTGAATATCAGCTAAAACTTCTTTCATTCTCTTTTTTGTCTCTTCTTTATTTATAATCCTTGGGCCTGACTCGTATTCTCCATATTCAGCTGTATTAGATATAGAATAATTCATATTGGCTATTCCACCTTCATAAATTAAATCTACAATAAGTTTAACTTCATGAACTGTTTCAAAATAAGCCATTTCTGGTTCGTATCCTGCTTCAACTAAAGTTTCATATCCATTTTTAATTAATTCAACAAGACCTCCACATAAAACTGTTTGTTCACCAAATAAATCTGTTTCAACTTCATCTTTAAATGTTGTCTCAATTATACCTGATCTCCCACCACCAATCGCTGAAGCATAGGACATAGCTAGATCTCTAGCTTTGCCTGATCCATTCTGGTGAACAGCAAATAAGCAAGGAACTCCACCACCTTTTTGATATTCACTTCTAACTAAGTGACCTGGTCCTTTTGGTGCTACCATAAATACATCTAAATCTTTTCTAGCTTTTATCAAATCATAATGAACATTTAATCCATGAGCAAAAGCGATTGATGTACCTTCTTTTACTCGTTGCTCAATATGATTTTTATAAATAGTTGCTTGTAATTCGTCTGGAGTTAAAATCATCACAACATCAGCCCATTCAGCAGCATCCGAAAGGTTCATAACTTTTAAACCTTTAGATTCTGCTTTTTCAATACTTGAAGACCCTTCTCGAAGAGCTACAACAACTTCTTTTACTCCACTATCTTTTAGATTTAAAGCATGAGCGTGTCCTTGGCTACCATATCCGAATATAGCAATTTTTTTATCTTTTATTAAATTTGCATCAGTATCTTTTTCATAAAACATTTTCATTTTTTTTCTCCTAATTAATTATTTAAATATATCTGCACCTCTTGTCATAGCTACGGCTCCTGTTCTTGAAACACTCACCAATCCAAATTTTTTTAAATCCTTTGACATTTTATCTATTTCTCGTCTTAAAGCTGTTATTTGAATAACATTCGATTTTTTTGTTTTGTCTAATAATACTGGATTATACTTTTTACAAGCTTTCAATGCACCTTCTAATTTATTATTTGGACCAACAATTTTGAATAACGCCATCTCTTTAAAAATTACTGCTTTATCTTCTCTTTTAAAATCTGCAACTTTATGAACAGGCACAAGTTTTCTCAATTGGAGTTTAATTTGATTAACAACTTGTGGTGTTCCTGTAGTTACAATAGTTATCCTTGATATCTTTAACTTTTCATCAACTTGGGCAACTGCTAAAGATTCAATATTATAACCTCTACCTGAAAACAAACCAACAACTCTAGCCAACACACCAGCTTCATTGTCTACCCAAACGACTATTATATGTGTATCAAATTTCTCTTTTTTATTTGAAAAACTATACGCTGATTTTGAATTCGGCATTAAACTAAAGACTTACCTTTACCAGTAATCTTCTTATTTTCTTGATCTTTAGGTCCTAAAATCATCTGATTATGAGGCTTTCCTGATGGTATCATTGGAAAACAATTTTCTACTTTATCTACCATACAATCAAATATTACAGGTCTGTCTGTATTCAACATTTCAATAATTTTATCATCTAGCTCTTCTGGTGTTTTTGCTCTTATACCAACACAGTTATACGCTTCTGCTAATTTAACAAAATCTGGTAGAGCAGCAGTATAACTCTCGGAATAGTTTTTATCATGTAGAAGTTCTTGCCATTGTCTTACCATGCCCATGTATTGATTATTCAATATAAATATTTTAATTGGAAGGTTATATTGTACAGCTGTAGACATTTCCTGAATTGTCATTAATACTGAAGCCTCTCCCGCAATATCAATAACTAATTTTTTTGGATGAGCGACTTGTACACCCACTGCTGCTGGTAAACCATATCCCATAGTACCTAAACCACCAGATGTCATCCAACGATTTGGTTTATCAAATTTATAATGTTGTGCAGCCCACATCTGATGCTGTCCTACTTCAGTTGTGATATAGGAGTCTTTATCTTTAGTTAATTCATATAATCTTTCAATGGCGTACTGAGGTTTTATAGTCTCTTCGCTTCCAATATAATCTAACGATCTAACTGACCTCCATTTTTGAATTTTTTCCCACCACTTAGAAGTTTTTTGCTTGTTTGATTTTAGAAATTTAGATTTTTTTTGTTTTAAACTTTTTAAAGTAGATGAAAGAACCGTTTTAACATCTCCTACAATAGCCAAATCAACTTTAACATTTTTATTAATTGATGATGGATCTATATCAATATGAACTTTTTTTGATTTTGGTGAAAATTCATCTATTTTTCCTGTTATCCTATCATCAAAACGTGCCCCAATATTAATCATTAAATCACAGTCATGCATTGCATTATTTGCTTCATAAGTTCCATGCATACCCAACATTCCTAAAAATTGATTATCATCACCTGGGAAAGATCCTAATCCCTGTAAAGTTGATGTAATAGGAAAACCTGTTGCATAAACAAGTTCTCTTAAAAGTTCACTAGCCCTAGGTCCAGAGTTAATAACTCCACCACCTGTATAAAAAATAGGTTTTGAAGATTTACTCATTAAATCAATTAGCTGATCAATACTATTTTGATTAAAATGATTGTGAGACTTTCCATTTAATTTTTTTTCTTTTTTAGGTTTCTTATATTTTGTTTTTTGAAATTGAATATCTTTTGGTATATCTACTAAAACTGGTCCAGGTCTACCAGTAGTTGCTACCTCAAATGCTTTATGTATTGTGCTAGCTAAATCATTTATATCTTTGACTAACCAATTATGTTTGGTACAAGGCCTAGTTATTCCAGTCGTATCACATTCTTGAAATGCATCAGTACCAATTAAATGAGTTGGAACTTGTCCAGAAATACAAACTAATGGAATTGAGTCCATATACGCATCGGTCAAAGCTGTAACTACATTTGTTGCGCCTGGTCCTGAGGTTACTAAAATAACGCCTGGTTTACCGGATGATCTTGCATAACCTTCTGCAGCATGACCTGCACCTTGTTCGTGTCTTACCAATACATGTTTGATTGACTTAAAATTTTGTAATTCGTCATAAATTGGAAGCACGGCACCACCTGGATAACCAAAAATATGATCAACATTTTGATCTTCCATACACTTAAATACAATTTCAGCACCTGAGTATAATTTTGACATTCAGACAATCTAGCTGAAGTTGTGCTAAAAGGTCAAGCAATCTATGCTGATTTAGGAAATTTTTTTAAAAATGATTTAAGTCTATCAAATTTTATTTTATGCCAATCAGACATTTGTCCTCTTGCCCAAGTAGACTGTCTCTTAGCATATTGCCTTGTTTTTATTGATATTTTTTCTTTCAATTCGTTAAGATCTAATCTTTTGTCCAAATACTCTTTAATTTCACTTAGACCAATAACTTTATTAGATGATAAATCTTTCTTTACTCTTAATTTATAAAATTTCTCAGCCTCTTTAATTGCTCCATCTTTCAACATTTCATTTGTTCGTAAGGAAATTCTCTCAATTAATTTATCTCTAGGATAATCGATATGCAGCTTTATAAAACTGTCCTGATTAAAATCAGAGTATGTTTTACTGTACCAATCAAATAAAGATTTATTTGTAAACTTTTTTACTTCATATGCTCTTATTGATCTTTGAGAATCATTTTTGTTAATTTTTTTTTTGCAAAGTGGATCTAGCTTAATAAGTTCAGAATAAAATTTAATTTGTCCTATTTTTGATTGTTTTTTTCTTATTCTATTCCGAATAGTGAATGGAATATCGGGAATTTTAACAATACCATCGATAAGTGCTTTAAAATATAAACCTGTGCCGCCAACAAGAATTGGAATTTTATTTTTCTTCTTAATATTATCAATTTTTAATTTGGCGTCCTTAAGCCAATTTCCCGTAGAATAATTGTCCTTTACACTTTTAAATCCATATAAATGATGTTTTATATTTTTTAAATCATTTAGCTGTGGTCTTGCTGTAAGAATTTTTAATTCTTTAAATATTTGCATACTATCTGCATTTATAACTTCTCCATTTATTTTTTTTGCAAGCTGTATAGCAAATTTTGATTTTCCAGATGCTGTTGGTCCTGAAATAAGAATTATTTTGGACTTTAAGTCCATTAATTTAGTTTAACACCAATATATCGTCTTTGGTTATTATTATTATAAATTGCAATAAGTAAACTTTTATCATTACTTTTTAGAGCTAGTTTTACGATGTTATCTAGATCACCAATTGTGTTGATCTTTTTCTTTTGTGCTTCAACAATAATATTATTTACTTGAAGATAATTAACTGGGCTATCTTTATCGATTTCTGTGATAACTAATCCTGTTGTATTTTTTGGTAAATTTCTTTCATTAATATCATTTTTATTCAGCAATCTCACTTTTATTTTTAAACCATCTATTGTATCTTCTTTCGGTTTTTCCGTTACTAAACCTTGAGATTTGAAGTCTTCAGATGTTTCTAGTCTTCCAAGTATAATTTCTTTTGTTATTTCACGTTTATTTCTCCATACTTTGAGTTTTACTTTTTTTCCAACTTCTGTTTCTGCAACTATTCTTGGAAGTTCACTCATTTCGTTAATTTTTTTACCATCAAATTCTAAAATTATGTCTCCAGCTTTAATTCCTCCCTTATCTGATGGACTATTTTCGGCAACACTCGCAACAAGTGCTCCTCTTGGTTCATCTAATTTTTCAACATCTGCAATGTCTTTTGTTACAGTTTGTATTCTTACACCTAGCCATCCTCTTTTAGTCTCACCAAATTCAATTAATTGATTAATTACTTTTTGTGCGCTATTAGAAGGAATTGCAAAACCAATTCCAATTGAACCAGATTGACCTAATATTGCAGTATTAATTCCAACTACATCACCATCCATGTTAAACAATGGGCCACCTGAATTTCCTTGATTTATAGATGCATCGGTTTGTATATAATCTTCATACCTAGAAAGACCAATGCTTCTATTTCTTGCAGAGATTATTCCTGCAGTAACTGTTCCACCTAAGCCAAATGGATTTCCAATTGCAATAACCCAATCACCAATTCTTGCAGTATCAGAGTCTCCAAATTTAACTGGGGTAAATTTCTGATCTGACTCTATTTGAAGAACTGCCAAATCCATACCAGGATCAGCTCCAATTACTTTTGCCTTTATATTTTTTTCACCATTAACTCTAACAAAAACATCTTCCGCACCCTGTATCACGTGATTATTTGTAATAACAATTCCTTTTTCATCTATAATAAAACCTGATCCAAGCGCACTTGTCTGTCTCTTTTGAGGAGTTCCATAATCTTTGAACATATCTTCAAAAGGAGATCCTGGAGGAAATTCAAATGGAAATGGATTAGACCTTGTTGTTACTGTTGTTGTAGTCGAGATATTTACTACTGACGGCATTAATTTTTCAGCTAAATCTGCAAAAGACGCAGGCATATTTGCTGCGTTAGATGTATTTTGAGTATTAATTGAAAATAATATTAGTAATAAAATCTTTATGAATCTCATCTTTTTAAGTACCAAATAATAAAAAAACCAATCACTGCAAATACTAATCCTCCAGTTCTCAGTTGATTATCTGTGGCTTTTTTTAGTTTCATTATCATATTTTTCATTTTTGATGGAAATATGGCGTAAAGAATACCTTCAATAAAAAGGAATAGACCAAATGCAATGATCAATTCTCTCATTAAATTTACTCTACTTTTTGATCAATATTTCCGAAAAATTTAAAAAATTCACTATCTGGTGAAAGTATCATTGAAGTTTCACCACCAATTAAAGCTTTTTGGTAGGCCTGCATAGCTCTGTAAAATGCAAAAAATTCAGGATCTTGTCCAAAGGCATCAGCAAAAATCTTATTTTTCAAACCATCACCTTCACCCTTCATAATTTCAGATTTTTTTTGTGCATCTGCAAGTATAACGGTCACTTCTTTGTCAGCAGTTGAAGTAATTGTTACTGCCATTTCTGCACCCTTTGCTCTAAATTCTTTTGCCTCTCTTTCCCTTTCAGTTTGCATTCTTCTAAAAATTGCATCACTGTTTGCTTGAGGAAGATCTGCTCTTTTAATTCTTACATCAACAATACTAATACCAAAATTTTCTGCTTCATTGTTTACACCTTCTTGAATTAGAGACATCTGTTTTGTTCTGTCTTCTGATAAAAGTGTTTGTAGTTCTTGTTGACCAAGTACGTTTCTTATTCTTGAATTTATAATTGTAGCTAATCTTGATCTTGCAACTCTCTCATTTCCAACAGATATATAAAATTTAAGAGGATCAATTATTTGAAACCTAGCAAATGCGTCAACAATAAGTCTTTTTTGATCTGATGCAATTACCTCTTCTGGCGGTGTATCAAGATTTAAAATTCTTTTATCTAAGAATACAACGTTTTGTATGAATGGAATTTTAAAATTAATTCCTGGATTTGATATAATTCTTTTAGGATCACCAAATTGAAGAACAATAGCTTGGTTAACTTCTTTAACAATAAATACTGAAAAGTAAATTGTTGCAGCTATAAGTATTATTATTGGTAATAAAAATTTTCCAGCTTTCATTTTAATTAGTTCCTGTCTTTAATTCTTGTAATGGTAGATATGGTACTACACCTTCACCTGAATTTTTGTCGATAATTATTTTATTAATATCAGCTAATACTTCTTCCATCGTTTCAAGATACATTCTTTCTTGAGTTACTTTTTTAGCTTTAGCATACTCATTATAAATTGACAAAAATCTGCTAGCTTCTCCCTCTGCTTTTGCAACAACTTCTTTTTTATATGCTTCTGCAGCTTGTAGAATTTTTGCAGCTTCTCCCCGTGCTCTTGGAATCACGTCATTTGCGTATGCTTCTGCTTCATTTTTAGATCTTTCCATATCTGCTCTTGCGGCTTGGACATCTCTAAATGCATCTATAACTTGATCTGGTGGATCAGCTTTTTGTGTTTGTACCTGAGTAATTTGAATTCCACTGGTATACTCGTCTAGTATCTTTTGAATGATTTCTTGAGTGTCTGCTTCAATCAATGATCTACCTTCAGTCAGAATTGGTTGAATATCAGATCTTGCAATTACTTCCCTCATTGCTGTTTCTGCTGCAGCTTTTACAGTTCCTTCAGGGTCTTGTATTTTAAATAAAAAATTACCCGCATCTTTTATTACCCAAAACACGGAAAAATCAATATTAACAATGTTTTCATCTCCTGTAAGCATTAGGCTTTCTTCAGGAACATCAGCTACACCACCTGATGAAAATCCACTATCTCTCTCAGACCTAAAACCAATATCCATACGATTTACTTTTGTAACTTTAGGAGTTAAAACATTCTCTATAGGAAAAGGTAGATGGTAATTTAATCCAGGTTGAGTAGTTTTTACAAATTTTCCAAATCTTAAAACAACACCCTGCTCGTCAGGCAAAACTCTATAAAGACCACTTAATGTCCAAACGATTAAAAGAATTATAAGTCCAATTATTATTGGTTTGGCTCCACCTTTGCCACCACCTAAAAACCTGTTTATAGTTGATTGTATCTTGCTTATAAGCTCATCAATATTTGGAGGAGTAGGACCTCTTCTAAATCCTCCGTTACCACCACCACCTCCTCCAGGAGGTGATCCCCAAGGGCTTTGATTTTTAAAATCACTCATATTAAGTCACTCTATATAGTGTCTTTATTTACAAAAACAAGGTAATGGTAAGTAATGGAGAACAAAAAAGTAGGTTTAAGTGACACAATGAAGGCAAAAACAGAGCCAAAAACCTTTAGAAGAAACCCAATACCTGGAACAAAATTTACCATAGCAGTTTCTAGCGCTAAAGGCGGTGTGGGAAAATCTACTTTTGCAACGAATCTAGCTTTGGCATTAAAAAAATTAAACTTAAATATTGGTTTACTAGATGCTGATATTTATGGGCCATCTTTACCCAAATTATTTTCAATAAATGATAAGCCAGAAAGTGATGGTCAAAATCTCAAACCAATTAATAAATATGGAATTCAATGTATGTCTATTGGTTTTTTAACTGAGGAACAAACACCAATGATATGGCGTGGACCAATGGTAATTTCTGCAATAAAAACTTTTACTCAAAAAGTGTCATGGAATAATTTAGATATTATTATTGTAGATATGCCACCTGGAACTGGTGATACTCAATTGACATTTGCGCAAGAAATTAAAATGGATGGAGTTATAATTATATCCACTCCACAAGAAATAGCTCTTCAAGATGTTAAGCGAGGTATAAGAATGTTTGAAAAATTAAAAGTTAAGATACTCGGACTAATTGAGAATATGAGTTACTTTAAAGGGGATGATGGAAAAAAATATCCAATTTTTGGTGAAGGTGGAGTAAAAAAAACTGCAGATGAATTTAAAATAGAATTTTTAGGAGATATTCCACTGCAACCAGAAATCGGTATGTATGGAGATTTGGGCCGACCTATTGTTGAAAGTAAACCAGATAATGAAATAACTAATTTATATCTTAATTTTGCAAAAAAAATTAAATTAACTTATTTTGCTGAATAAAGTGACAGATAAAACTTTACCATTTAAATATTTAGATCATATAGATGCATTAAGAGCTATATCAGTAATACTAGTAATCCTATTTCATTTATATCCAAATATATTTTTTTTTGGATATTTAGGTGTGGATGTGTTTTTTGTAGTTTCTGGTTATGTAATTACTAATTCATTGTATGAACAACAAATAATTAAAAAAAAAAGTATTGTTAGCTTTTATATAAAAAGATTTAAAAGATTATACCCTGTTCTTTTTTTAGTTATTTTTACATTTATTGTGTTTTACATTTTAATTTCTCCCTTAAGAGGAAACACCAATTTTTTTTTAGGTAGTGCAATAACTGCACTTCTGGGTGTATCAAACTTTTTTTTTTTAAATAATGAAATTAATTATTTTTTAAACGAAAGTGTCAATCCACTTCTACATACTTGGTCATTAGG
>CACAIK010000015.1 GCA_902532525.1 uncultured Pelagibacteraceae bacterium | reverse complement strand
GAAACCGAATTAAAAATATCATTTAAATTAGAAAAAAATATTTCAGATCTATATTTTTTATTATGGCTATCAATATCTAAATCTTCACCATAAACATATAAAAAACCATCTGTTTCAGAGTTGTCTGCATCTGGATCACTATTGCTGTCTAATATTTCATAGGTATCATTTCCACAAAGATTATTTGTGACAACCATATTCGTTTTTCTAAGAATTTCTATTTTTTGATCTTTTGAAATACTACAATCTAATGTCATTGTCGTAGTTGAATCTTTTAAATCAATCGAGCCTTCATACGTACCTTCATCTTTAGTAACAATATTTATACCTGTACTAGAAGAGTTAAGTATATATATAGAATTACCAGATCCAGTAATTGTACCATAATTATTTATCGTAATATTAAACATTGGGTTGGCATTCCTTCCAATACCAATTCCATCTGCAAAAGAACCTGATGTTGCACTAATCTTGCCATAATTGTTTAAAGTATTATTTACTCTGTTGGTTCCATCATTTTCATACAATATTCCATATCCTAAATTTCCGCTTGCAGAAATGGTTCCATGATTTGTTATCGTAGAATTATCTACATTTGAAGATTGCATTCCCATACCGACCCCAGATATAGTGCCTGTATTAGTAACAACGGTGCCGTCCGATTGATTTATTGATAAACCTGAATTTGCAGCTGTAGAAGTTATTGTTCCAGAATTTGTTATACTTATATTATCTCCGTGTGAAATTACTACTGCGTTATTTCCAGATGTCATTGTCCCGGTATTAATGAAAGTAGTATCCGGGCATGTTTTGCAGTAAAATGCACTTTTATCTGCCGCAGTTATTGTTCCATGATTAGTAAAATTAATATCTTCAGATTGTTCAGTATTAACTGCGTGTCTGTCGGCACTTTCAATTGTACCTCCCTGATAATTAATAAATTCAAAATCAACTAAATGAAAACCTTTAATCGGACTATCGCCTTCATCTGTTGTTTTAATAATTCCACCGTCATAATTATAAATTTTTAGACCTTTACTCCTGTGATTACCTGATGCTCCTGAACCTAACCAAATTGTTTCATGAGTAGAGGTAATGGTACCATGATTGTGTAGTGTGAGACCAATACCATTAGATTGACCAGATAAATCTGAATGGCAATTAGTACCATTAAAATGACAGTTACCAACGTTTTTTCCATAAATTGCAGTATTCCCGTCAGCACTTATCGTTGCTCCTGTATTATTAGTAATTACAACATTTTCTGCATAATTTAATATTATACCATACTTATTATCTGAGTTGATTGTTCCGTTATTTGTAATTGTAGTATTCAAAGATGACTCAGCATTTATTGCGATTTGTTTGTTAGTTCCATCCTCTGTTTGAATTGTTCCATCATTAGTAATTTGAACTCCACTTATATCTTCGAGATCAACTGCCTTATTATCGTTGTAAGTAATTGAACCAGCAGAAGTAACATTTAAAATATCATCATCGGCACAAGCCAGTTGGTTTGTTGATGCACTAGCTATTGTTGTTAAACAAGGACCAGCATAACTTATGGAACTAAATAAAAAGAATAAGATTATACTAAGTAAAATCTTTTTCATAAATGTCTATTGATTAATAGTTCTGTCTCCAAGAACTTCTATAACTAGATGTTCCACCTGCAGCAGCTTCAATGCTAACTAAGTCTTTTATACTTCCAGCAGATTGACCAGCAATGTTTGCAAACAGCTTACCTGCAAAAACTACAATTTTGGATAAAACACCTTGTCCAACATATTTACAAGTATCTCCTCTTCTCAAATTTTTAAGTTGAGATGAGAAATTTGTTCCACATTCATCATCAACTCCACAAATAAATGCATCACCTAGACTACATTTATTAACCGATGATGTTGGTTGATAAATTGGAAAATATACCAATCCACTTGATACTGTTGGTTCAGCAGTAACTTTCTGAGATTTATCTAATTTTATATACCAACCGGTATCAGTTGAGGTTGGACATTTAGCACCTGTTTTGTCTTTTGTGGTATTTTTACATTTTGTTAAATCAGCAGCTTTTTTAGGAACCGCTACATCTCTATAATCTGGATAATGAGGATCTCTAATACCAATCATTAAGTTGTCTGTACCATTACTTGTATTTCCTATTCTCTCATAATCTCCAGTTCCAGCATATAACCATAATGAATTAGTAGTTTGTCCAATTGTTGCGTCCATAGAATGATACATATATCTACCATTAGTTTGGTTTGAACCTGCCTTAAATAATGTTGTGCTATCATACATCTTTAAAGCTTTACCTGTTCCATCATTTCTATTATTCGTTAAATTAAACTTAGTAATTTTTCCTTCAAGATCACTCATGTAGACAAGCGCACCTCTAAAATCAATTCCTCTTGCGGTATCTGCTGTAATTACAACTGGTGAACCTGGTGTTGAATTAACGATATCGTTCGTCAGCATATCCTCAATATCTATTCTTTTTTCAAGTTTACCTGGGAACGTTGTATCCTCAAGATTAACAATTGTTAAATTAGAACCAACTCCTGAGTTTTGAACACCGTATCCTCCACCCATAATTGCAACATAAATATCATCTTCTAAATTATTATCTCCTGGACCTTTATTTGGCATTCTTATTATTCTAGGAGACGACCAAGTTCCACCTAATTCACTATAATCATATTCAGGTTGGCTTAATACTCCAGTTTGTGCTGAGCCAGGCTTAATATGTAAAGCCATATTCGAACTACTTAAGTTACAAGCTGTATTTGGATTACTTGCACATGGATCTGATCCATAAAATTTTAATGTTTTATTTATCAAAGTGATCTCGGTTGCTGCCTTTGTTTGAGCTTGCCCACCACTACCAGGCGGCGCAGGAATTGTGATTGTAGAGGATTTCACTGTAAAGTTAGTAAATGGTTTGTCGTCAATTAATATTGAAACATCAGATTTACTCAAATTAGGAACATCTAAAGTCCAAACATTGCTTTGCTGGCATGCGGTTGATTCATCACTTTTACATGTAAAATCAGTAGAATTATTCGTTCTCACAGTATTAGACTCAAAGAAGCTTGCTAAGTCATAAATTTTTTTGATGTAATCATAACTTGAGATAGTCCCGTTATGATCCATTACATGGACTTGAGTTTGAATTCCATCATTAAGTACTGAATATAGATGCATTGGTGCATCTCGATCTGTAATATCTAACACAGAAAATCCTGCGCCACCTCTACCATATGGAACCATTAGTATTGTGTGCCACTCTTTTTTATTATCATAAGGACCTTTATAAAACATATCATGCGCGGTAACAGATCCATCGACACCATAAATAGCATTAGAACCACCAACACCACTTCTATTTAAATTTACGTTAACCATATTTGGCATTGATGATGCAATAAACGGTGGAACAAATGCCCAAATTTCGTTACCAGTTTTTCCATCAAATGCATGAAGCATACCGTCATTTGCGCCAACATAAACTGTTTCTTTTCTTGAAGAATGTTTTTGTGCAAATGAAGAATAATTTTTCAAAGATCTCCAATAAGACTCTTGATTTCTTCCAGCAAAAGCCGTTTCAGCTGATGGTTTCGAAACTACCACTAATTCTGAATGGTAAATATCTCCAAGAGGGTTAGGTCTTGTTTCAGTTAAATTACAATCACCATCATAATCAAAATAATCTTGTCCTCTAACAAACTGTATTAGGCCTTTAATGTCATCTTCATTATCATTTTGAACTGAAGCAACATTTTTACATCTTTGCGTATTAGTAGGGTTATCACTTTTACTATGATAATTTGGCACTTCATTATTTGTATGAGTAAACAATTTATCAATATCTTTATAGTTTGATGTTACCCAATTATTTAAATTACTATAACCAGAATTCGCAGATGTATTTGGAAGGTGGGTCCAAATTTTTCTGTCATCTGTTCTTCTTTTTTCAAGTAATTCGGCTGCATCCCAATTCTTTTTACCAACATTACCATTTGAGTCTATCGCAGTACTTTTTAGTGTTCCTTTCCACTCTTTATTTTGCTCATAATCGAATTGAGCTTGATATAAAGACCCACCTTGTTCAATTGTTGCTGTAATTGCAGGTGCAGAGAAAGATAACTTCTGAGCAATAATTTGTGATATGGCAGCTTTTAATTGCGTCTTTAGAGATTGAGTGGTTCTTGCTACGATAACGCTATTAGTTCCACCTGTTTGTGCCATCCTATTAAAGTTTCTTACACCACCATTTGATAGTCCCGTTCCATAAGCTACAGTAAAAGTCTTTATCTTATGTGAATTTAATAATTTTGAAACTCTTCTAGCGGCACCGTTGTGATTATACCAATCTCCATCACCTATAACTAAAACATAACTATTTTGACAAGTTAAGTTTTTATCTATTGGAGATAAAGTACTGTGCAAATAATATTCTTCAGCTTGTTTTGCCCAGTTATCAGCATTTGTTCCACCACCAGGCTGAACTGATTTTATGATCGAATTGATTTTTGCCGCCCCTTGTTTATGTGCTCTTACTTTTATACAAGCTCTACTAGTACAAGGTGTGGCTCTTCCATTAGTTATATCCCCAGTCCAAGTTCTAAAACCAGACCCACTATTATCCCACGACCAGTAACCAAATCCAAAATTCACTCCTGCTGTCAAGGAACTATCAGTAACAATTGATTGAATAGCTTCATGGGCACCCGTCATTCTTGTTCCAGCAGAACCCCCAAATTCTTTATCAAAATTTAAATCCAGGTCAAATGCTTGAACACTTTGTTTATGATAATTGGAACTTAGCACTCTGTTGTTAACTTTATCTACGGTTAAACCCCATGCATAATACATTCTAACATTTCCAGACTTTGATGCAGTTCTTCCATACCTTCCAACGTTTTTAATTGAGTCAGTGCCATTTCTTGATGCGTTTAATGTAACTTTAGAAACTCTATGATTTGACCAATCATTACCATATAATATAAATTCATTTGATGGATGATGATCCATTCCATATGAGTAGTACCACCAACCAACATTTATTCTGCTAGACCAATTTGTATTTATGCAACCGTTACTTCCAATCGTGAATCTATAAAGGTAACGATAATATTGCACATAAAAATTTTCTCGTTTATAATCTGGGGTCTGTCCATAATAACGACCGTAAGAACTTAAATTACCTGAAAATGGACAACTTACTTGTGAAGGAGTTGCTCCAGATATATTGTACGTCAACATACCCCCATTTCCTGCAGCATACAAAAAATTTTGAGCAATCGAGACTTGTCTTGCATATCGTAAACTTGCGCTCCAATCACAGTTGCCGTTTGAAAGATCAATCCTAAAAACTCTATGTTGATAAAAAGAGGCAACATATAATTTATTATTATGCACCTTCATATTCATTGGATAATAAGATCTGCAATTACCTGATCCTCTATAAATTCCATTACGTCCAAAGCTGGTATCATTTTTCTTTGTTGAATAAGTCATTTTTTTTATTCCACGTATCCAATATTGACCTACATAAATATCGCCACTACTATCGGTTGCTACACTGTAAGGATAAGAAAACCCGTCTCCACTCGTCATTCTAACACTCATACTTCCAGACTTATCTAAAAGGATTAATACATTAGCTGGAACATCTGATATCCCAGAACCAGGTGGTAAATTTTTTGCAAAACTATTATTAGAAAAAAAAGATAAAATTAAAATGACTTTCAAAATTAAAAGTTTCAGTTTCATAATTATTGCTCTTGCTCCATTTTCTCTAACTCAACTTCAAGATCATAGTAAAATTTACCTAATTTTTCATCGTATTCTACAGTTGTAATCATTAATTCTTCTTCAAAAAGTTCTTCTTCACCAAGCATTCTTTTATATACAATGACATCATTATTACTTTTTTCCCAAATTTTGAAACTATCAAAAATTTGTGGATTTTGTCCTGTATCAAAATCACCGTAAACTTTTTTAACATATCTCATTAATGTTAATTTATTATTCTCAGTGTTTTTACCATCGTTCATAACAATCATTCTAATGGCAGCTAATTTTGCAGCATCTTCTGTTTCGCCTAGAAATACATATTCTACTGCAATATCATCATTTAAATTATCATTTGGACATAACTCTGGCGACGGAACAGGCATATAAAATTGGCCTTTAAAACCTGGTAACGGTTGACCAAATTTATCAAAAATTTTTTTACCACTATCTCCAATATCAATTAAAAAATCACAAGCAGCTTGGACAGGAGAACTAAAAATTGAAAAAATTATAATAAATTTGATTAAATTTTTCATAGATTAAGAAATATTATTATAACTCTTTATATTTGTCGTCATTTTATTTAGGTAATACAATCACACTTTCTAAAGCAACTACCATTCTTTCATTGCCTTTCTTTAAACCACAGCCATAAATTCGATAAGCCATTCCATCATTTCCTTTGTCAGTTGAGCCTTTTTTGATACTAGAACCAGTACCTCTAAAAGGTGCAGCACCAATTCTTATGACAAAAAATTCATAAAAATAATTATAAAGTTTTTCTGCTTCTTTTCTCTCATCATTAGTTGCAGTATTAAAACTGTCACGGACTAATTTTCCGAAATTCCAACTTTGTGCAGCTACAACATCATAGAAATTTCCACTTAATCTAACCTTGTCTAAGTCCTTAAAGCTATTAGCGCAGAAATTTTCTGTATTATAATAAAGGGAGCTATTGCTAGAATTATAATTGATCCTGTAATTAGCCATATTACCGTTCCATTGAGTGTTATTAGCTGGTAAATTTCTCTTAGATGTATCTCTTACATGATTTTGAGTACTCCAAGGTCCTAAAAATTGATTGAGTACATATTTTTCACCTTCGATCAAAGCTGTTTCAGCAATATAGAAAGTTTGTTGATACTCATCACTCTTATTATTACTTTGATGGTCACCTGCTGATATTACAATTAATGCCCCTCCCATTAATGACATTGCAAGCATTAAGACTAAAGATAATACTAGCGCAAAACCTTGTTCATTTTTTTTCATTATTCCATTCCCAAATTTCTTGCATGAGCAGTTACAATAATTGTATCTCTTAAATATTTGTCAGTTTTCTTTTTATTTCTAGTTGAGTCTTTTAATGCAAATACATCTCTAATTTTAGAATTTCTAAAAAAATTTTTTGTTGATCTAACAGTTAATGCGATATCAACAGTTTTGATTTTATAAATTAAATCTTTATTTACATTTGTTGCAGAAGGTGGTGGATTGATTAACATTCCTTTTTCGTCAACAGGATTAAAAATCATATCATCAACATAGTCTACAACCAGTTGATCATCATATGTTTTGTCATTGTTATCTGTTGTAGGATCATCCCATCTACCTGATGTATTATTCCATTTAACTTTTTTTTTATAAACAGCAAAAGCATCGATTGGAGGGTATCCACCTCCACCTAATTGCGGTTGCGTTTTATCAGGAATAGTAGATTTTTTGCATTTATAAGTTATTTTATATCTCTCATATATATATGCAGGCGTTCTTCCTTGTTTATAATTTACATCTCCGTAAACAATATCGATTTTATCGCATTCTGAAAAATTCACATATTTAGTAATTAGTATTGGAATATGCTCGTTTGATGTTTTGATATTATCATTGAAATACATAAATCCAGCATTTCTAATATCTCTCATAATCATTCCAACAACATCTCTTCCAGCTGTTGAAATTTTTGCTCGATCTGTAACTTGAGAGTAAGTGTTATTAACAACAGTATATGAAGTGAACATAGCACCCATCATCACAACAGAAATTAAAATTCCAATTAGAATTTCAATTAAAGTTACACCTGCAATATTGCTTAATTTTTTTCTCATTAATTAAATTGAAAATATAAATACTTTTTTTTCTTGCCATCGTTTAGATTGACTTCCATTTTTCCTAGATACCATTTTTCGTAAACACCATTGCCTTTGTAATTTGTAGTGTTGTTGTATTTGCAGTTATTTGTTGCAGCATTATTATTGCAGATTTCGTAAATTTTGAGAATTTTATTATCTTTATTTCCCTTACATTTTAGTCTTTCTCTAGAAAATCTTTTATCCCATTTTTGAAACTTGTTTTGTACTGCATTATTAAAATTAGTCGAAGATGTGCCTCTATTAGAACAGTTTGCCATACTCCAAGAATTATTTATTAAATAATCTTTAAATTTTACATCTGTAGTAGGAGAGTTTGAGTCTCTTTCAGAAATTAAGTCTTCTGCTACCATTGATACCAAATAATTTGCCTTTGTTCTCTCTCCAGAAACATCAATTGATTGAACTGAATAATTAACCATCTGAAAAACCGCAACAAATCCAATGCCTATAATTGCAGTTGAAACCAAAGCTTCAAGCAGGGTCATTCCTTTTTCTGATAATTTAGTTTTGCCTAGTCCAATCACTTCCACTCCATTTAAATTTACTTATATTACCAAATCTAGTCCATTCAACCAAGTATGCAGGTTTTTCCAATCCACCTCCTTGATCTAAAGGACATTTGCCACCATTACTTGCGTTTGATGTTGTGCAAAGTATCAAATATTGGTTTGTTGATCTATTTTCGACTGTAACATTTAAATTATTTTTTAAAGTTCCATGTGCTTTAAAATAACTTCCATCTTTAGAAAAACAAACGGCACCGTCTTTGCTAACATGTGTTGATATTTTTTTTGTAGTTTCGTCAACTTGGTTATTATCCCAATAACTACCACTAGAAGTATTACATTCAATAGTTTGCGCATTATTTAATTTAATTGATAACGAGGTTGCATCCATTCCTTTTGAAATAAATTTTGTTGATGTAGTTCCATTGGGTGTTACTCTAAATTGAACAAAGGGATAATTTCCTCTTTGAGATAAAGTGTTTACAGATGAAAGCATAGTTGCCGCTTTTTCCATTGCAGCTCTTAACTCTCTATCTTGTCGCCAATCCGAAAAATTTGGATAAGCAACAGCGGAAATAATTGCTACTATTGTAATAACAACTAGTAACTCTAAAATTGTAAATCCTTTAATGTTCTGATCTTGCTGCACCTGGATCTATTTTCCCTGATTTCGCTAATTCTTCAAGAGATTTTTCCATGGTAATCATTCCATCTCTAACTGCTGTTTGCATTATACTTGGAATTTGGTGAATTTTTGCTTCTCTAATCAAGTTTTGTATAGGTGCGGTACATTTCATTATTTCAAATGCACCAACTCTTCCTGCGCCGTCTCTAGTCTTTAACAATCTTTGGGTCACAACCATTTTAAGAGAAGTTGAAATTTGAGCTCGAATTTGTTCTTGTTGTTCTGGAGGGAACACATCTATAATTCTGTTAATTGTACTCGGTGCACCACTCGTGTGCAAAGTTCCAAATACTAAGTGACCAGTTTCTGCTGCTGTTAATGCAAGACTTATTGTTTCAAGATCTCTCATCTCACCAACAAGGATTACATCAGGGTCTTCTCTTAAAGCTGCTTTTAATGCAGCTGCAAAAGTTTCTGTCTGTTTTCCTACCTCTCTATGAGAGACAATACTTTTATTATCTTTATGAATAAATTCTACAGGGTCTTCAACTGTTATTATATTTGCAGTTCTTGTTTTATTAATTTCATTTACTATTGCTGCAAGCGTAGTTGATTTACCAGAGCCAGTTGGACCTGTTACTAAAACTAAACCTTTATGAAAATCAACAATGTCATAGAGAGCTTGTGGTAAATTGAATTGTTCCATATCTGGAATTTTACTTTCAACTCTTCTACAAACACATGCAGGTCCATTAATCGTTTTATAAAAATTCGCTCTAAATCTTAATCCGCTTAGGGTAACGGATGTATCAAGTTCGTGTGTTTTTTCAAATTTATTTAATTCATGTTCATTACAATTCATTGAAAGCAGATCTTTTAGATCTTGAGCTGTAACCATGACTTCCTGGACTTTTATTATTTCTCCAGTTTGTCTATATGCAAGTGGAGATCCTGCTCTGATATGAAAATCAGAGATTTTTTTATTGTCTTTAGCTAGTTGTTCTAACTTTTCAAACATACAAGCCTTTGTACTATAAAATTGACTTGTTTTACCAATTAATTTTTGTAAAAAACCCAATTTGAATATCAGTTGTTTTTATTCTAGTAAAAGTTGAGTATAAAGTTAAAATTCGTTTATAAAATTTATGAAAAATCCTTTTGCAAATTTATTTAAAAAGAAAAAAAAAGATGATGCAAACCCAGCTCCGGTACCACAAGGAGGAGAAAGCAAAAAAAAAGAAGGATTTTTTAGTAAGCTTCTTAAAAATAGATTAGGCAAACAATCAATTAAAGGTGAGGAAATTTTAGGAGTTGAGCTAACTCCATCCGAGATTAGATTATCGCAAGTTTCGAGTAACAAAGCCAATCAATGGGTTTTAGATAAATTCTATGTTCATAAATTTGAGGGTATTCCAGAAAATGGAACTGTACTTGAAAATCCTGATAAAGTTGCTGAAGAATTAAAATTAGCTTTACAAAAATCTAAAATTAATACTACTAACGCTGCGATCGCAATTCCAGTAACTAGTGCAATTATAAGAGTTGTAACTGCACCTTTGATGACTGATGAAGAACTAAAAAAAGCGATAGATACAGACTCACTTTGGGAAAACTTAGTTCAATTAACTGATAATTTAAATGACTACTCTATATTCCATCAAGTAATAAATAGAGACAAAACAGGAAACACAATGGATATCCTTTTTGTGGCATCAAAATTATCAGACATTAATAGCTATACAGACATTATTAAAAAAGGTGGATTAAATGCTGTTATTATAGATGTTAAATGTTTTGCATTAAAATCTGCTGTTGATCAAATTAATCAAATTGCAGGTTCAATTGAAGACTCTAACTTAACTGCTGTTCTAGAATTTGGTTTAGATGAAAACTATGTAATGATACTTTACGAAAACAATCCAATAATAACTGATATTTTTATTAGATCTCAAGATAGAAAAACACTTCAAGAAAGCAATAATCAAGAAGAGATGGATGCACTTGTTAGAAGATATATGACACAAGTCAAACAAGCAGTTCAAGACTTTGAACAAAAATATGAAAAAAGAATTAGAAATTTAAAAGTTACTTCAAATCTGCAAAATGTTGAAGATTATCTTGGTAGCTTTAGAAAAAATATGGTTAACACCGGATACAATTTATTTGATCCTTTTGATGGAATAAAAATTCCTGCACAATTAGAAAATGATATTAAAATGGATAACCGTTCATACTTTTCAACAGTGATGGGACTTGCATTCAGAAAACTAGATGTTTTTGGTTACTATAAATTTGTTACTGCTGTTAAAAATATTAATCTTTTGCCTAATAGAGAAAATATGATTGCTCAGAAAAAAGCAAAAGCTTTTTCAAATTTTGCATTCAAAGGAGTGGTAGGAATAGTTTCACTTATCTATGTAGTATTATTTGGTTTATCATTTTGGCAAATTACAGATCTTAATAAAAAAATTGATGGTTATGATGAAATTTTACAAACTCATGAGCTTAAAACTATAGAGAAAAATAAATATGCAAAAGAAATTGGTTTTATGCTTAAGTCACTTGAATTAAGTAAATCAATTAAGTCTAATAAAACTGTAAGCTTTAGAGTATTAGCACAGATTGCTTCTGCAGTTCCTAAAAGAGTTAAATTTAGCAAAATAGAATATAATGGCTCAGATTTAGTCGTTATTGAAGGAACGGCATTTAGTGATCAAGATATCTTAAAATTAATTAGTAATTTAAACAATAAAAAATTGATCTCACAAGCTTCATTGGCAAGTATGACACTACCTCAAGGTCAGCAGCAGGGATCACAAACTATGAAGGGCTTTAAAGTAGCCTGTGTATTGGAGCAAGTATAATGGATTTAAAAAACATAACTATGGATGATCTAAAGCAAAAATTAGCTGCTGTAGATAAAAAAACTTTAATCAAATTTGGATCTGGTTTTGGAGCAATAATTTTATTTTTAATAATTTACTATGTAATTTTAAATCCAATGGTCAAAGAAAGAAAAGCCAAATACAATGACAAAATAGCAAAGCAAAATGAGATCTCACAATTTGATAATGAAATAATTACTTTCAAATCAAGAATTAAGGAAATGAAACCAGATTTTGATAAAACTTCAACTCTATTTCATTCAAAAGCTGAAGTTGAAGATCTTTATGAAAGTTTAAGTAAGTATGCTGCTGTTAATGGATTGGTAATATCAAAAATTGAAAAGAAAAAACCTAAGCCAGTATTTAAACAAGGAGTTACTCAACAAGCAGAAAATAATATTACTAGGGATATGGTTTCTTATTATCAAATACCTGTAGATTATGAAATCAAAGGGAATTTTTTAGGTTATATAAAGTTTAAAAGAGCGGTTTCTAGGCAAAATAAAATGTTAAATTTTGACAAAGAGACTATAAGTATAGTACAAAACGATTCAACTGGAGCGATAATGGCGCAAGGTGAATTAACAATTGTAGGATTACCAGATGAATTTTTTTAAAATTCTATTCATTATCATATTTTCTTTTATGGCAAACGTTGCTTTTGCAGATAATCATGATCAAAAACAAGAAGTCCTAGATGCAGCAAAAGAAATTGTTAAAGAAATGGAAGAAGATGAAGAAGTTCCATTAAATGACCCTTTTGCAGGAAATGAGGGAACTTCATCTTCAGCAAGCATACCGCAAGACGAACAAGATAATGAGATGAGTTTATATAATTTTAAATTAGCAGGGCTTATTTCTGGAAAAGATTATAGTTACATTTCTTTAGTTAATTCTGGCGGAGAAGTTTTAACAATGACTTTAGGTCAATATCTTGGAGAAATACAATTAGTTGATTTAAGATTAACAGAAGCAATATTCAAAAGAGATGATGGTAAATTCATGATAATTGATTTTAATAACCAGGTCCGGGAGTCAGATGACTATTAAAAAAATATTAACATATTTTGGATTATTATTTTTATTAGTTGCATTAAATGCTTGTCAGAACTTGAAAAAATATGACAAGCCATTTAAACACAATACACCTCTTATTAAAAATAAAGATATTGTAAGTAGTGGACAATCAGAAATCGCTAAAACTTTAGAAATGGGCCCCAAACCTATTGAAGGTGATGCAAAAAAACTTGGAAAAAGAAAAAAAATATCATCTGAAGCACAAAGAAATTACTTAATAATACCCGATGACTATCCTTTATTAAAACAACGGGTAACTCTTAAATTTAAAAATCTAGATTATAAAGAAACCATGAAATTGATGGGTAAAATAGGAGAGATAAATGTTTTAGTTGGAGATGAGGTTGCAGGAGCAATATCTGCAGAATTAATTGACGTCCCATGGGACAAAGCTTTTCAAGCACTTTTAGATATGAAAAACTATGCATCAGATGTCGATGTATCTAGCAACTTAATAAGAGTTCATTCTCCTGAAACGTTAACTGCACAAGAGACTTATAAATCTGAAAGAGCACAAGCTGTCAAAAAGAAAGTAGAATTAGAAGATAGTGTTGAGCCAATATATTCTGAAATTTTTAGACTTTATTATATAACCCCTGCACAAGCTAAGCAAACTATTGATGAGTTGTTTACTTCAACGGCAGGTGAAAGTTCATATACACCAATCCAAATTACCGAAGAAAAAACAACTCGATCTATAATAGTAAGAGGAAAAGAAAAAGATTTAGATGTAGTTGATAAAGTTATTAAAGAAATAGATATAAGAACAAAACAAGTTTTAATTGAAGCTTTTATAGTTGAAGCAAATTCTGATTTTGAAAAAGCACTTGGAACAAGACTGGGTGGTTATTATCAAAGAGCTGGTAAAGTTGCTGGTGGACTATCAGGTGGAAGCGCTGGAAGTGCTTTAGGTACAGAACCAGGAGGAGCTGCCAATCTTGGCGATGCAACAGATAGTTTAGCAAATTTTGCAATTACAAATCCAACAAGTGGTATTGGAATATTAAGAAGAACTGGTTCAGGAGTTTTAAAAGCAGAAATTACAGCATTAGAAAGAATGGGAATGGGTAAAACTATTTCTAACCCAAAAGTATTCACGCTAGATAATCAAGTGGCAACGGTTACTCAAGGTGAGGAAATACCTTATGAAGCTCCAGGAGAGGGTGGAGGATCTCAAGTATCTTTCAAGGAAGCGGCTCTTAAATTAGAGGTCACTCCTAGTATTATCGGAGATGGAAACGTTTTATTAAGTATTCAAGTTAATAATGATACACCAAATAGATCAGTTGCAGGTGATACCCCAGCAGTTAATAAAATGGAAATTGTAACAAAATTATTAGTGGCGGATGGTGATATAGTAGTAATTGGTGGAATTAAAAAGAATGTTTTATCAAAATCTAAAGACCAACTTCCAGCTATAGGTAATGTGCCTGTAATAGGTAATCTCTTTAAAGGGACTGAAAATTCTGATAACCTAGATGAATTGTTAGTGTTTATAGCACCAAGAATTTTATAATGATAAATATTAGTAGAGAGTCTGAGATTAATTTAATTAATATTCTTATTGATCAGGATATTATTTCAGGGAAAGATTTAGTTGAAATTAAAAAAATATCTGGTGAGGGAGAAAAATCTCAATTAGACGCTGTATTTGAGTTAAATCTAACTGATGAAGAAAAGATTTTAGATCTTTTAGTAAAAGATCAATCATTAGATGTGGTAGATTTATCGACAGTTGCTGTAACTGACGAATTGAAAGCTGTTCTTCCATCTAATTATATTAATATGAACTTTATAGCTCCTTTCAAAATTGAGGGAAAAGTATTGCACATTGCAATATCTGATATTTCAAAATTAAGTTTAATGAGAAATTTACGAACAATTACAAAAATGGATATAGAACTGCACGCAGCAAAAGTTTCTGATATTTCAAACTTTGTAGATAAATTGCTAGCAGACGGTGAGAGAACTATCTCTGATATTAGACAAACTAATGCCGAGAAGACTAAAACATTTGATTACGATGTAGATGATCAAGCAGAAGTTTTAGAAAAACCACCTGAAGAAGATATTGAAGCTATAGAAAACGAGTCTGAAGTAATTAAGTTTAGTACAGCAGTTGTAGCAGAAGCAATTAAATCAGGAGTTTCAGATATTCATATTGAACCTTATCGATTTACATCAAGAGTTAGGTATAGATTAGACGGAATTTTACAAGAACAAGAACATTTTAAAAAATTTCTTCATTCAAATTATGGAGCTGTAGTTACAAGATTTAAGATTATGGGAAAACTAGATATTGCTGAAAGAAGACTTCCTCAAGATGGAGCAATTCCATTTAAAATTGATGGAAAAGTAGTTGACCTTCGTCTTTCGATTTTACCAACTGCAACAAATGAAAGAATAGTAATGAGGGTTTTAAATAAAGATGCAGGAGACATCAGTTTAGAACAACTTAATTTTGAAGAAAACGATTTAAAAAATTTGAGAAAAGCAATTCACGGAACGCAAGGTTTAGTTCTTGTTACTGGTCCCACTGGATCAGGTAAAACAACAACACTCTATAGTATTCTAAAAGAGGTTTCTAAACCTCATCTTAATATTTTAACAGCTGAAGATCCTGTTGAATATGAATTAGATGGTGTTGGACAAGTTCAAATTAAAGATGATATTGGTTTTAACTTTTCTACTGCCCTAAGATCTTTTTTAAGACAAGACCCAGAAATAATTCTAGTTGGTGAGATGAGGGATAAAGAAACAGTTGATATCGGATTAAAGGCTGCTTTAACGGGTCACTTGGTATTCAGTACACTTCACACAAATGATGCACCAAGCACAATTACAAGATTACAAAACATGGGAACACCTGATTATTTGATTAGTGCAGCCGTCTCACTAGTTTTAGCGCAAAGATTAGCAAGAAAAACCTGCTCAGAATGTAGAGTGCCAGATGAAGACATAACCCCTAAAGCTTTAGCTGATTTAGGGTTTACCGTTGAGCAAGCTTCAAGAGCAAAAGTTCAAAAGGGCAGCGGTTGTTCTAAATGTAAAGATACTGGTTATAAAGGCAGAATGGGTATTTATGAAATTTTAAATGTTACAAAACCAATTAAAGAAGCAATTCTAAGAAAAGCAACAACGCCAGAACTTAAAGAAATTGCTTCAAACGAAGGCTTTAGGACAATGCAAGACATGGGAAGAGAATTAATCCTAACAGGTGATTTGAATTTTAGAGAGTATGATAGAGTTCTCTCTATGGAGTAGTAAATGTCAGCTGAAACTTTTTCTTACAAAGGAATATCTGCAGGTAAATATATTGAAGGTGAAATAGAAGCTATAAATCAAGAAGAAGCTTCTTTTAAACTTAAAGAGCAAAAAATAATCATTACCAACTTAACCAAACTTAAAAAGAAAAAAGCTGAAAAAGAAAAGGGTAAAAAAAGCGGCTTTTCTTTTGGTAAGAAAAAAGTCACTCCTGCGGATGTAATGCTCTTCTCCAAGCAATTTGCAACAATGGTAAAGGCAGGTTTGCCAATTTTAAATGTTTTAACGATGCTTAGAGACCAAATAGAACATCCAACCATGAAAGAAATAATTGAGGATGTTAGGAAAAGTCTTGAAGGTGGTATAACTCTTTCTAAATGTTTTGAGAAATACCCTAAAATATTTGATAATATTTATATAAATTTGATTAAAGCTGGAGAGGCCAGCGGTAAACTTGATGATTTCCTCTTAAAATTAGTAGATTCATTAGAAAAAAGAGAAAAAGTTAAAAAGAAAATTAAAAGTGCATTAACCTATCCAGTAGTTATGTTTACTGTTGCAATAACTGTAATGGTGTTCATGTTAATTAAAGTTGTCCCAGTATTTGCTGAGATGTATGAGGGGATGGGTGTTGCATTACCTACGCCAACAGCTGTCATTATGAATGCAAGTAATTTTATGAGAGGCGCTGGTGGACTAACACTTGGAATAGTGTCAATAATAGGTTTTGCGATATTTAAATATACAACAACTAAAATTCCTGCAATTAGATATAAGTGGCACCAACGAGTTTTAAAAATGCCAGTTTTTGGCGATATGATTTTAAAATCACTGATTGCTAGAATTTCATTAATAATGGGTAATCTTAGTGCAGCAGGAGTAAACCTTTTAGAAAGTATAGAAATCGCAAAACAAGTGAGTAATAATGATGTTGTAACTCAAGCTTTAGAAAATGTAAAAAAAGGAGTTTTCTCTGGGGACACACTTACAAAATTATTTTTAAAAGAACCAGTTTTTCCACCTACTTTTAGTCAGCTCATTTCTGTTGGTGAGCAAACAGGAAATTTAGATGAAATGTTTACTTCTGTATCATCTTATTACGAAGAGGAATTTGATACAGCGGTTGATAATATGTCTAGTTTAATTGAACCAATCATGATTGTATTTATGGGAACAATGATTGGTGGATTGATGATCGCCATGTATTCACCAATCTTTAATGTTGGTGCAATTATTGGTGGTTAAGAATTTAGATTTTTAGTTAATACTAAATGATTTATCCAAGGCTTCTCACCTTCTTTAAAAACAACAGCGTCCATTATTTGTTGAATAAAAAAAGTTCCTAATCCGCCTGGTTTAATATCATCAATTTTTCTGTGTCTTACATTTTTTTCTTCAACTGGTCTTCCTTTGTCAAAAAAACCAATTTCAAGTTGACCGTTTTCAAGTGAAATTTTAATCTCCATTTTATCATCTGTGTCTTCACCTTGATAAGCATGCTTAACAATATTTTGTGCTGCTTCTGCTATAGCTAGTACTAATTCATCTTTTAAATCTTGATTAATATTTACTTTTTCAAATACTTCTCTTGAGAATGATCTGACTTCTTTTAAACTTGATGAACTAACAACAAAATCTCTTTGTTCAGTTATAGATTTTATTGCAACATTCATTTTTCAGTCCAAATTTAAAATTTGTTCAAGTTTTGCCATCATAATTACTTTGAGAACTGACTTACTAATTTCTTTTAATATAACTTTCGTTCCAAGTTCAGTTGCTTTTTGGTGGCTTTCAATTAAAACTGAGATTCCTGAAGAGTCCATGTATTGAACTTCTTTTAAGTTAAGATGAACTTCTTTTTTTGCCTCTATTAAAGGCATAATAATTTCTTTTGCTTTCTCGGTTACATCCATATCTATTTCACCATCAAGGTGAACAGTTGATATGTTGCCTTCTTCTGTAACTTTATATGACATAATTATTAATATTTATTAAATTTCCTTGCTAAATCAACAAAAATGACCCATTTTGATTACAATTGAAGTATAGATATTGCCTTTTTAAAGATATAATTTATATGTATATACATATTTTTATTAATTATAGGATCATTACTTATGAAAAAAAATAATAAAGGATTTACACTTATAGAATTATTGGTCGTTGTAGCAATTATTGGTATTCTTGCAGCAGTTGGAGTTGTTGCATACTCGGGTTACACATCAGGAGCTAAAAAACAAGCAGCTAAATCAAATCATTCAGCAGTTGTTAAATACATAGCAGCAGAATTACAAAAATGTAATTTAGGAGAGTCAACAGCTATGGGAGGTAATCTTACTTGCTCAGGTAAAACTAGAAAAAAAGTTAAGGACGCTGCAGCATTAGCATTAGCAGATTTTAAAAACCCATACGATACTTCAAAAAAAGCAGTAAGACCGAATACTGGTGACACATCATCTAGCTCTGCAAATGGTGGATATACGAATTTAACTGATAACAGTTCCAGTTCTAACACGATAGACGTTAAAACTTGCTTTACAGAAGATAGCGAGTGCTCAACATCTGGTAACGTTTCAGAAAATTCTGTCGTAGTAGAGTAAAAGTTAAAATAGAAAATTCTTATGACTTCCAAAAGCTCTGGGTTTACCCTTATTGAGCTTTTGGTAGTTGTAGCAATCCTTGGAATTATAGCTGCTATTGGTATCATGAGTTATAATGGATATGTAGGCTCAGCCAAAAAAAGATCTGCTGAGAATGTTATGCAACAAATATCTTTGGGTCAAACTGAATTTTACTCAGACAACGGATTTTATTACAGAGATAGTACTGGCACCTCATGCAATCCAACAAGCACCACATCAAGTGCAATAGAAACTAATTTATTAGGTGGTACTGATAGTATTACAAGTGAAATGGGTTACGAATTATGTGTAGCAAATGATGGAACAAATTATAAAGTTTTTGCAAAAGAAAATGGTGGTAATTGTGAAATTACTATGACGGCTTTAGGTACTTTCGTTCGAACTAATTGCTAAGT
>CACAIK010000014.1 GCA_902532525.1 uncultured Pelagibacteraceae bacterium | reverse complement strand
AAAATCACTATAACCATGTTCATGTCCAGGATTAGTTATTTCGATGCCTATAGAATTTGAATTTAGTGATTTATCTTTTTTCCACGATGAAATCCCCGCATGCCAAGCAATATATAAATCGGGAACAATTTTAAGTATTTTGCCATTTTTTTTTATTAAATAATGACAACTTACTCCAGAATTGCAATTGGTAAGCTTTTTCAATGCTCCATTTTCAGATTTCATTCCTGTGTAATGAAAAATTAGGTACTTTACTTTTGAAACACTTCTTTTTCTTAAATTAAAATTTGGGGAGTAATTTATCGACATTTTTTCAACATTTTTCTGCATAAATTAAAACAATTTATCTTTATATTAATATTAATTATACTATAACTATTTTATGAACAAGTTACTTTCGGTTTTTATAATTCTGATTTTTTCATCCGTAAGCAATCTTGCATTTGCGGGAGATGATGGAAAAATCGAATTAAACGGAAAAAATAATAATGGATCTGTAGAAGTTAAAGATTGTTTTGAAAAAGTTAATAGAGGAATTTTTGCATTCAACCAAGTATTGGATAAAGTAATTTTTAAACCACTAGCTAAAGGTTACAGAATGTTTCCTCAACCTATTAGATCAGGCACAAGCAACGCATTAAGCAACCTTGGCAACGTAGTAACAGTTCCTAACAACGTACTTCAAGGTCAATTTAAAGATGCAGGCGTAAACTCTGCAAGATTTATTTTAAATTCAACTCTTGGAATCGCAGGAATATTTGATGTTGCTTCTTACTATGGTTTAAAAAAACGTGATAAAGAAGACTATGGTCAAACACTTGGAGTTTGGGGCGCTGGACCAGGTTGTTATTTTGTTATACCTGTTTTGGGCCCAACGACTGTAAGAGATTCAATTGGTTCGGTAGTTAATGTCATTGGTGGAGATGCATGGTACAATGTTACAGTAATCAATGACACTCAATACTTTTCAGAAGCAGATTATTACGCATCAAGATTATTGAGTGGAATTGATTTTAGAGCAAAAAACTTAGAATCTTTCGATAGTCTTGAAAACAGCTCAGTAGATCTATATGCATCTGTAAGGAGTCTTTATTTGCAAGACAGATATAGAAAAGTTAAAAATATTGACAAAACCACAGATACGCTTAGCGATGACGACTGGGAAGAATTAGATACTCAATAACTCTCATTAAATGAAATTACTAAAATACTTAGCTATATTTTTATTTTTAACTAATTGTTTAAATGTATCATTTGCAAAAGATCCAAGCGCTTTAATAAATGAGATTGTTGATGAAGCAGCATCTATTTTATCTAGTCAAGACCCAGTGGAGTCCAAAATAATTAAGTTAAATGCTATTGCTGAAAGAAGCGTAGATATTAATGGAATAGGCATGTACACTTTGGGTAAGTATAGAAAAACTGTAAATGACGAACAAAAATCTAAGTACCAAAAATTATTTAAAAGTTATTTTTTAAAAAGTTTTTCTAGTAGGTTAGTAGATTATACTAATCCAAGAATAAATGTGACATCTCAAAAAAAAATTAATGATAAATACACTATTGTTAATAGTGTATTAGAGGCAACATCAAAAAGACCTCAAGTAAAAATAGACTGGAGAATTTATACAAAAAATCCTGACAGACCTTTAATAAGAGATCTAATTGTAGAGGGACTAAGTCTAGCTAGAACGCAAAAAGAAGAATTTAATTCGATTATACAAAACAACGACGGAGATATTAATGCATTATTTAAAACACTTGAGGAATTTTTAATTAAATAATTCAGTAAAATCCAATTTCACCTAAGCAAATATCTGATTTAAAATCATCAAAACCTGCCACTAGACCAACTGATTTTATATTTTGTCCTAATATACTTTTTGGTTGATAAAAATTAGATTTTTTAAATTGCACAAATGGAGCCCTAATTTCAATCCAATTATTTTTTGTAGCAAAAGTATAAGAATAATACTGCCACGGGGCCAGAGTTAACTCTGTTCTTAAATGAAGATTATATTTTTTTTCATTACCATAAACTTTTACATATACCCCATTATAATCTTTGCTATTTATTTTAGGACTTAATCGTGCTCTAATTTGAATAAATCCACCATTATTTTTAGTAGATACATCGCCTATCATTCTATAACATAACATTCCATCAACTTCCTCAACTACAAATTTTCCAGTTGAAATACCTCCCATTACTTGATCAGTAATAAAATTCCACTGTTGAGATTGATTTGTTAATTTAGGGTTTTTTAATTGATCTAAAATCATATCTTTAGAGTAAACATTATTTTGGCATAATAAAAATAAAATTAAAAATACTATTTTTTTCAAAATAAAATTATTTTTTTTTCGCAAGTTGTTGTAGCAGGTAAATTTCTTTTTCTGTAAGAGTATTTTTTTCTTCTTTGATTTGATCCTCTAAACTAAATAAAGTAATTAATGAAAAAAATGACACTAAACCAGTTAATATAATAAAATATATTGAGCTCAAATTAACAATTATTAGTATTATAAATACACTTGTCCATCCAATAAAGACTCCTCTTAATATTGTTCGATGACTCTTTAAATCGGGTATTTTTACAAACTGAAAAAATAAAAGTATTAACAGAAGCATTATTCCGGAAATTGATACTCTTAACAGCACTAATGTGTCTAATCCACCTCCATATAATTCTCGATGAATAAGGTATGCAACAACTCCTTTATAAGCAAAGTAAAACAAGATATTAAAAGATACTAATATTGAAACATAGTATGATATCTTTGATTTTATTGTTATTTTAAGCTTCATTTTATTTATAAAGATAATACATTTTTACTTAAATTTTAAAAAACTATAATTTATAAATATCAATGTTTTTCTAGATTTGGTGGGCCCGCCAGGACTCGAACCTGGGACCAATACATTATGAGTGTACTGCTCTAACCAACTGAGCTACAGGCCCTTGTAAATTGAGGTTGGTTTTACTTCTTTTTTAAAATTCATTCAAGTTATCAATTATCAAAAAATCCAATATACGTTGCATTTGTATACCATATGTTAAGAAATTTATTGGTATATAGTTGGTATGAAATTTTCTCATTTTAATTGAAAATAATTCATTTTTTTTTGAATAAAATCCAATCTCAAACGTCACCTTAATATGAACATTAATAAACAACTAACGAAAGGAAATAAAATGAGAAAATTTATGATTATGATTGGTTTAGTTTCAGTTATGGGATTAAACTTAAACACTGCTGCTAATGCATTAGTATTAGTTGATGGTTACTTCAAAAGTAACGGCACTTATGTAGATTCTCACTACAGAACAAATCCTGATGGTATCTGTTGGAATAACTTCAGCGGTTGCTAAAAACTAATAATTAAAAGCCCCTTTTTCTCCTTGAGGGGCTTTTTTTTTGAATAATTTTAAAGTTCAAACGTAATAACATTATGAATAATTTAATAGACAAAATACTATACGCAGTAACAGATCTATACTACATCCACATAATTGCTTGTATTGGATTGTACATTTTTACTAAATTTTACGCCGTTTAATAAGACAATGATAGATTATTTGTTTTATCTATGCGTTGATATTCTAGTATGGCTTGCTGAATTAACGGGTACTACTTATGAATTAATAAATATATTAATTTTCGTTATTGGCTATCCATTGTTCGTAATTTTATTGTTAATTATCATTTATTCTCAGCAAAAAAAAATTAGAAAATTAGAAAATAAATTTGATTTATGATTTTGAAATTAAGAAATTAATATGATTACACCATTTCACATCATAGCAGCTACACCAATAAAGTTTATATTTCCAAAACAATTTAGTTTGCTATGGTTTTCAATTGTAAACATAATCATAGACATCGAGGTAATTTTTTATTTTTTAACAACTGGCTTACCTAGTCATAAATTTTTTCACAGTATTTTAGGTGTATCAATTATTGGTTTTGGTTGTTTTGTGATTTCTGTCTTACTTAAACAAAAAAAGTTACCAAGTTTTTTAGGGTGTATAATTGGAGCATATTCTCATCATGCTATAGATTATTTTTGGTATGATTGGGGTACATATGGTATTTATTAAAAATTTTTTAATTGGATCTATTTAGGAAAAAATAGAAAATCTCCACCATCGTGACCTGTTTTATGCACCATAGCTCTTTCTGGAGTTTGATCAGCATTAGCTACTACATATCTTCTGATATTTTCAAATAATATTTGAGAGTTAATGACATTGTCATTATTTTTTAGAGTATCTATTAATTTAAGAGCAAATAATGAATGATTACCTCCATCGCTATCAACTACAGGCTCATTTCCACCTGATGTAATAACCAATCTAGTTTTCTTTTTTTTTAGTCTTTCAATATATTTTTTATCAATAGTTTCATTTTCCTCAGATAGTTCACCGCCTCTCATTAAAGATCCTGAAAAACAACTATCAACCATTAGTAATACATGTTTTGCTTTAGTAGCTTTTACTCTATCAACAATTCTTTGATTGCTGATCCATTCTGCTCTTGATTTAGTACTAGCATTAACTGGTAGCCAATAACCTCTATTCTCAGATTTATCTAGCTCACCGTGGCCTGCATAATAAATTAACAAATTATCATTTTCTTTTAACTTTTTAGTCATGTTAAATATTGAGTTTACTGTTGTTGAATAATCCCCGTTTAATAACAGCTCTACTTCAAAACCATATTTTTTTTCAAGTATATCAGCAATAACTTTAGCATCATTTTCTGCTGCATCTAACTTTTCTAAATATTGGTAGTTATTATTCCCTATGACTAATGCATAATAATTTTCGGTTGTAACAAGCTTATTATTTTCAATCGGTTTTTCAATTGTTTTGGTATCAGCAATAAGTTCTTTTTTATTTAGAATTTCTTTATCAATAAGCTGGTACCACAAATTAATATAAGTATTAAATTCATGTTTATGTTCAGCCCAATCCGATATTGCATCTATGTAATCTGCAATTAATTCGATTTTTTTTGATTTTTCCAACTGATTGAATGAATCATAGTCTACATCATTTAGACCGAATATATGTTTATTAGGATTAATTTTGAAATTAATTATGTTTTCATATCGACCTAGATCATAATTGTATTCATAAAATAAATATTCTTCTTTTTGGGTTTCTTCATTAAAGAAATTATAAAAAATTATACCTCCTTGATCTTTAAAATTCTCTAAGCTTACTCTGTAAAATTTCTCTTGTTTATTCATTAAATCTTTAAATGCATTTGGATATTTGGCTTGTTCTGACAAGAAATGAGTTTCTGAAAATGGTTTGCTTTGTAATTCAGTTTTAAAGTAAAATTCATATTCTTTAGAGCGGTCGTAGTTTTCTCTAGATATTCTTGAGAAACCATTTTTTAAGGTCAAGTTGAGTAATTCGTCAAATAATCCTATCGATTTTAAGTTAAGATAATATTGTTTTTCAAGATTCATACCTAAAATATTTTTGTTAAAATCTTTCCACATATTTTCTGGCACAAGACCCCAATTTAAAACTTGCGTTTTTTTACCAGCAGAATCATCAAACAATACGTTTGCCTGATTAGAATTTGGCTTTTTATCTAAATAAAATTCGTCTAAATAATTTATTAACCTTTTATTTACTTCTTCAAATTTTAATGGTTTTTTATCTTCATGTGGTAATTTAGCTAAAGCTTTTTTAAAATCTTTGAATATTGTATTATAAAATTTTTCCTCATAACTTGGAGATTTAATTTCATTAAGTTTTTTTTCAATATTTTCGCATTTATTATCTCTTAAATAATAACGAGTTTTTTCATCTAAGTTATTATTACAACTGCCCAATACTCTTCCATCTTCTAATCTAGAATAAATAAGATCACCTTTTGCTTCTTCTTTTATTAATTCTTCGTTAATTAAATCAATAATACTGTCTTCTAAAAATGATATTCCACTTTTCTTATCAACTCTGTAATAATCATCGATTTCTAGAACATCAGAATGTAGCGACCCATCTGATGATACATACATTACTTTATAATATTTTTTGGTTTGATTTTCTTCGTATAAGTTAAAAATAAAATCTTTTCCTAGGTGACGATGCCCTTGCCAAATTATTCTTTTGCCAAGATGACTATTAAAACCAATTTTGCCAAATAAATCTTTTCCATCTAAATTAATACTTAGTCCGTAAGATGAAGGATCTTTATCATAAACCTCGAGATTAATCTCTTCTGTATTGCCTTGATTATCTAGCGTAACAAATCTTAGATTAATTGTTGTTCCCAAAAATTCATCTGAAAGGCTTACAAAAACACTAACGTCAACATTATTATCTTTAAAATTCTTTGACTTAAAAGTAAATAATTTAGGTGTTTCATAATTTTGTTTCATGAAACTTTTTACTAAATCGAATTGATATTCATAAGAATAATCATTTAAATCATAATTAACTTCATATTTTTTTAATCCTATAGGGATTTTTTTTGTTTTATTTTCATCTTTTTTTATTGTCTCTTCTTTATTCTCAACTACTTTTGTTTCTTCTTTATTCTCTACTACCTTTATTTCTTCTTTATTCTCAATTGATTGTCCTGATCTTGGGATAATGTCTTTTAAAACTAAAAACTTATATAATTCATAGCCTGCAGGTTTATTTGGCTGTTCATATCTGCCTGAGATATAATTCAATCCAAATATCATAGTAATTCCAATAACCACTAAAGATGGGACTGAAATAAAATAAATAAGAGCAGGTAATTTATAACCAGGTCCTTTTTTGTACTCTAAACTTAAGATGTAAAGACCTATAAAAATGTAAACAATAGTTGGAAGAACAGCATACAAAAAAGCAATTTTAAACATGACATCTACTTCAAATGTTAGAACTTGGCTGGGATTATAATTATTAAAAAAATTTGTTCCGATTGCAATGATAAGTGGAACAGAAATAAAATATATTATTGCAGGGAATTTATATCCTTGTCCCTCAAATCGACCATGAAACCTTTTTCTAAAAAAGTAAAAAATATAGATACCAATTCCAAAGTAAACGAGAAGGAAAATTGCTGATAAGTATGATAATTGAATGCTCATAAAATTGAATTAATTGACCGGGAAAAACAAAAAGTCTCCTCCGTCGTGGCCTGTTTTATGAACTAAAGCTAACTCTGGCGTTTGATCAGTATTAGCAATTACGTACTTTCTGATATTTTCAAATAAATACTGAGAATTTATGACATCCTTATTTTGTTTTAACGTTTCAATTAGTTTGTAAGCAAATAAAGAATGACTTCCACCATCACTATCAATTACAGGTTCATTTCCGCCAGAAGTTATAACCAGTCTAGTTTTCTTATTCTTTAATCTTAGGATATATTTTTCATCAATTGAGATATCTCTTTTTATTAGATTTCCACCTCTCATTAATGCTCCAGAAAAACAACTATCAATCATTAATAAAACATGTTTTGCTTTAGTAGCTTTTACCCTATCCACTATTCTTTGATTACTTACCCACTTAGATCTTAGTTCATAACTAGCATCAACTGGCAACCAATAACCTCTATTTTCAGCCTTATCTAATTCGCCGTGACCCGCATAATAGATTAATAAATTATCATTTTTTTTAAGCTTGCTTGTTATGGCAAATAAAGAGTTAACTGTTGTATCGTAGTCGGCATTTAACAATAAATTTACCTTAAAACCGTATTTATTTTTTAAAACATCAGCAATAACTTTAGCATCATTCTCTGCAGCATCTAATTTTTCTAAATGTTGGTAATTATTATTTCCTATTACAAGGGCGTAATAATTTTCATCAGTTTTTATTTTTAGTTTAGGAGTATCATTTTTAAGGTTAGCAATAAGAGTTTTATCTATACTCTTTATTTTATTAATATTTTCCATATTTTTTTTTATTACTTGCTCAGATAATTCAATCTCTTTTAAACAGTCATCAATATCATTATAAATATTTGTTTGTTGACAATTTCCCTTAATTTCTTTTTCTATTAACTTTCCTGATAGTGTTTCTACTTTTTTATAAGTTAATATTTCCTTTTGATCCAAATTTATTTGCCCATACTCTGAATTAGGAAAAAATTTTTTTGTGATATATGTGTATATTTTTTTATCTTTTTCACCCCATTCTTTTAAAACAACAGTGTCAGTTACTTCATCAAAATCAAGGATTCTATTTTTTAGTAAATTTACTGACCATGGCAAATCAGGATGAATATTTAAAGTTGCTGAAGTATATCCCCTCGAACTTTCTATAAATGACATAAATATAGATGGGTATTCCTCAAATTCTGAAAGAGTAACAGTTTCATATGAGCCTCTTTTATCGCTTGAAAGAGTAAATCTTTTCTTAATTAAATTTAATTCTTTTTTTAAATTTGGATTATTTAAGTGTTTTTCTTTTTCAAATATATTCATATGAGACTCGACTGTACTTTTTTTTTTTCTCATATGAAACTGAACAAAATCATCATCTATTTTTAACTCAGAAATTTTAATAAAGTCTTTGTTTAATTTTTGTTTTATAGAACTGTAAGTTAAGTTATCTGATTTTTCTGCTGTCTTAATTTTTTTTTTCGTTTCTACTTTTTCTACAACTGCAGTCTCCTTTTTATTTGTATCAAAATTATAAAAGCTGTACGGCATATCAATTTCGTACATTATGTACTTCTTAACTAGCTCAAAAGATTCTTTATCAATCAAATATTGATCGGCAACGGCCCACTTATTGTCTTCTAAAGTAAAAGGCTCACCTGTTTCATCTAATTTGTATTCCGTGTATTGATATAACTCTCTTCCATCATCATAAATATGTTTGAAATAACCTTTGTGATATGAACCTTTGGGCGTAAAAAACCCATACCAATCACTTTGTCCTCCATCTTCACCTTTGGGTCCTATATAAATACCTTTATAAAAACTATTATTTTTTTTAATACCATAAAAATTACCATGTTCTTTAAAGTTAAGTTTTTTATATTTCTTATCTTTGTAGGTAATTAGTTGTGTTTTATCTATTTTGATTTTATCGAATTCTTTCTTATTTTTATCTTCAATTTCTTTATTTATTTTTGCAACAAGTTTATCTTTACCAGTAAATTTTAAATAGTCTTCATAAGTAATCTTATTTTTTAAAAATACATTTTCTTTAACATAATCAGCTTCGAATGGTTTTGCTGGCCTAAATGTTGTTTTATGAACTATTGGTGTGCCATCTGCATTTTTCTTAATTTTATTTTTATCATCATATTCATATCTATCAGTACTAATATCACCTTTGATGATCCAAGTTCCGTCTCTTAAATTGCCTTTTTTGAAATATCCAACAAACATACCACCATCTGCAAATTTCATGATGCCGTATCCGTTGGCAAGAATTATTCCTTTTTGACCGACATAAACAACACCATTTTTGTCAGGCTTTTCTTTTTTATTTTTGATATTTTTGATTTTCTCAAATCCTTGAAGTTCTTTTGAATTTAAAAAAACTTTTGAGTTTGCATTGTTTAGTAATGCAAAAAAAGTAATGAAAAAAACAAAAAAACTTAGCAATTTCTTCATATGTTATTTTATCCTGAATTAGCCTTTTTTAAATGAATAAAAATTTCGTCTAAACGTCTCTTTTTTGGAGGTTTATATGAAAGAAAAGTTAATGATAATTTCATTATTTATCCTTCTGCCAAATATTAGTTTGGCCGAGATCAAGTATAACCCGATGACCGGTCAATGGGAAAGTGCTCCTAGGGATTCCTCTTTGAAATATAACCCTATGGAACATGAGTGGACTTATGAAAGAGAAAACTCGCAGCTAGAATACAACCCATTTACTGGAGAGTGGAAATACGAAAGATAATGATCAACTAAAAAGGGTGGTTTTTACTGCCCTTTTTAGCCTTAAAAAAAATTAATTTTTTTTTGAATAAAATCTCAGTTCAAACGTCACCTTAATATGAACAATAACAAACAACAAACGAAAGGAAATAAAATGAAAAAGATAGCAATGGTAATCGGAGTACTAACTGTAATGGCAACTAGCGCAAACGCTGGATACTGGACACATACACCAACTTATGGTGGTGGTTACACAAGTACTTACACACCTACTTACAATATTTTATTAGGTGGTTGGAACTAAGAATAAAAACTAAAAACGCCTCATTTCGTGGGGCGTTTTTAATTTAAGAAAGGAAAAGAATGAAAAAAATAATAATGATTAGTTTGTTAGCAATGATTGCAACAAATGTTAACGCTTGGGAAATTGCTTCTCCTAAAAACAATGGTATAGGTGTTTACGATTTTTATAGTATTAATGAAAATTTATTTGGAAAATCATTTAACAACATATCAAAACTTTCAAACGAAAAATTTACGAATTGTATATCTGACAGTTGGTTTTTAGGCAGTGAAAAAATACATGCCAGTGCTTTATCAATAAATTCTTTCCCAACTATTGAAGATGATGAATATCTATATTTTTCTAATCCAATTTTTAGATGTGGAGATGCTAAAAATCCTAAATTTGTAACTTTATATTAAATGAATTTGAAAAAACGTTATAATTATTTTAATCTTAATGATTTAGATTTATCTAAAGATTTAAAATATGAAAGAGAAATTAGACGAGAATTTTATCAAGAGCCTAGTAAATATAGCACTAGGGATAGTGAGGGGAAAAAGCGATCCTTACGAATTAGTAAATGGTGCAGTAGAATATTTAATTTCTAACAAAGAAAAATATATGGATCATCCTAATATAAAAGCAATCGCTGTATTAAAAATGAAAGGTTTATTTATAGATAATATTAGAAAGAATGAAAAATTCTCACCGATGACTGATGATGAAGGTAAAACAATTGATGTAGAAGATAAGAAAGAAGATATCTCAGAAAAAATCAGTCTTAGTGATGAATGTAAAAAAGTTTTATCTACAATAACAAAAATGGGTGATAAGTGCCAAGAGATATTAATGTTAGCTTCTGAAGGTATGAGTATGCAAGAAATGCAAGAGGTAACTGGAGTAAAAAGTGTAGGAACTGTTTTGAGTAGATTATCAAATTGTAGAAAAGAATTAAAAGGATTAATGGGATCATGATTGATGAAACAAAAATAATGCAATACGCGGATGGCACCCTTCCAATAGAAGAACGAGAAGAAGTCCAAAAAGCAATTGAGGCTGATCCTAAATTAAAAGAATTATTTAATACATTTAAAGAGACAGGTGACTTACTCTTTAAATTAAGTAATGAAGTTAAATCAAAACCTTTACCTCAGAACTTACAAGAAAAGGCAGAAATCTTAAAATCTTGGAACAGACCAGTAATTAAAGATAAAGATAAATCCTTTAATTTCTTTGGATTATTTAAATTCCAATATGCAGGTGTAGCTGCTGCATTTTGTTTATTCTTTGTAGGTGGATTTTATACAAATACATTTATGGCGTCTTTAGACGATACTTCTTCTGGAACAGTAAAATTATCAAAAAAAATTGAGGTTGAGCCTGAAAAATTAAAGATGAGATCTATACAAAAAGATGATGAAGATCTCCAAACAAGAATAGCAAATCTCTATAGATATTTTGACGAAGATAAGTTTTTAAGTCAAATCTCTCCTTTGATTAATGATGCTGAGGTCAATGATGTAATAGAGACAAATTTAGAAGACAATATTGGAAAAAAAATAAATTTTACAGTTGTTGAAAATTTTAGATCTGATGGAAATGAATGTAAAAAACTAGATTTTAGTGAACCAGTTAAATTATCTAATATAGATGAAGGAACAAATATCAGCTTAGATTTATGCAAAGTAGACGAAAATTATGAACTTACATCGATTAATCTTTCAAAATAATTTCATAAAATTCATATTAAGTTTTTTCTTAATATTATTTTTTTGTATTAACGCCCAGTCCGAAATTCCTGAAAAGTATAAAATTGAGAGCTCATTAAAAAAATGTAAGGGAAATGATTACAAAAAATGGAGCAATTGTTACGGTGAATATAAATTCCCACGTGTAGAATATCACGGTGAATGGCTTAAAGGTAATTTTCATGGAAAAGGTATTCTAAGAGAAACATGGGGAGATATATATATTGGAGATTTTTCAAATAATCAGGCAAACGGATATGGAAGACAAGATATTTATCATAAAGGTGAATATGTTGGTTTTTTTGAGGGTGAAGTTAAAAATGATTTACCACACGGTGATGGTGTTATGGAAGAATTTAATAGAGTAAAATTTAAAGGACAATTTAAGTATGGATATCCAGATGGCAAAGGAGAAAGAGTATGGGAAGATGGATCAAAGTATGTTGGAGAATTTAAAGATAGTTACGCGCACGGTATTGGGACAATGATTTTTCCAAACGGAGATACATTTACTGGTGAATGGTTTGAGGAAATGATGAAAAAAGGGGTTTATAAATATCAAAGTGGCGATGTCTATACTGGGTCATACGACTTATCAGGTTTAATGAGTGGCGAAGCAAAATATGAGTACGCTGATGGGGATATATATGAAGGAGAATATAAAGATGGATTATTTGAGGGTTTTGGAAGATTTATTTATTCTTCTGGTAGTGAATACGTTGGAGAATTTTTAAGAGGTCAATTTTCAGGACCAGGAATGTTTAAAGAAGAAAATAAATATTTTTATGAAGGTGGATTTTTAGAGGGCGACTTTCATGGAAAAGGTGTAATCGAATGGATTGATGGAGATAAGTACATAGGAGACTTTGACAGAGGTTATAGAGACGGAAAAGGGACATATATTTATGCGAGTGGCACAAAATATGTTGGTGAATTCATGAATAATGAAGCAAGTGGAATGGGTAAAATAACTTACTCAAATGGAGATTTTTATGAAGGTGAATTTAAAAATAATCTTGAGCATGGTGAAGGTAAAATGATTTTTAATGATGGAGATGTTTATAGTGGTCAATTTGAAGAAGGATATTTGCATGGAAAAGGAAAAATGGTTTATGCAAATGGTAATATATATGAAGGATTATGGGAAAATGGTTATGAAGTAGAGGATAAAAAAACTCTAGCTAAATTTACTACTGATGAAAAATATTATGCTTTAATTATAGGTAATAATGATTATGAAAAATTAGAGGATCTAGACAATGCAGTAAACGATGCAAAAGATTTAGAAAAAGTTTTAAATGAAAAATATGGGTTTGAGACAACTCTTTTACTTAATCAAAAATCTGATGAAACCGTAGATGCTATAATTGAATTTACACAAAATAGAAAAAAAACTGACAATATTCTTATTTTTTATGCAGGACATGGACAACTAGTAAAGAAACAGAAGAGAGGTTATTGGTTACCTGTCGATGCTGGGGAAAAGCAAGATTCTAAATGGTTAAGTAATAACAATATTAAAGATTTAATAGCTTCATCTGATGCAAAACATATTTTGCTAATTATAGATAGCTGTTTTTCTGGGTCTTTGATGAGAGGAAGCGCTGATAACAAATCTATTGAAAAACTTTCAAAAAGCACTCTGGAGAGATTAAAAAGCAAGAAAACAAGATTAGTAATTACATCTGGTGGAAATGAACAAGTTGTAGACGGTATTGGTAGCTCAACAAATTCAGTATTCGCAGAACCTTTGATTAAAATGCTTAAAAATAATAATGATGTAATAAGATCAATTGAACTTTTTCAAGAAGTACAGAACTACGTAATTAACAATGCTGACCAAACTCCTAACCATTCTTTAATTCATGGTACTGGACACGATGGTGGAGAATTTTTATTTTTTCCTAAGGGTTAACTTTTTATAGGCTCTACTTTATCGTATTTTCCGTCTTGATCATAATCATGACCGACTACGTCATTTTTACCGTCTTCATCTTCATCTAAATAGGAAATATTAACTTTTCCATCTTTATCTGTATCAATCAACGTAAGTTCAAATATTTCATTTTCATTTTCATCTATTAATGTACCTTCAATGAAACCGTCCTCATTATCATCTACGAAGGCTCTATCAATTTTACCATTGTTGTTGGTATCAATATACCAAGTGTCAATTGTACCATTATTATCGTAGTCCTGTGGAATTGCCTTTGGATACTCTTTTTTAATTGCAGAGTTTAGTGGATTAATTTTTTTTACATCAGGATTTGCACTTATAAATTTTTTAACATGGTCAACTGCAACAGCAAAATTTAAATTTTGGCCTTCTGGATCACCCAAAGTATTAACACCTATAACTATTCCATCTGATGAAAATAAAGGTCCACCTGAATTACCAGTACTTATTGGTGTCTGCATTTGAACGACATCTGCTTTATGTTTAAAGCTTTCATCGTAGTTCCATTCAAAATTGTCTCTTACTTGACTAACCATTCCAAAAGAAAAGGTCCAAGGATAAGACATTGGATGACCAATTGCGTAAACATTATCCCCTACTTCAACTTGATCATTAGAACCAAGTTTAACTGTTTTAATCGATTTTGGTAAACCGTTAACTTTTATTAAAGCTAAATCTTGAGTTTTATTTAAAGCTACTACACTTGAATTGTAGTATTCCTGTTTTTCAAATAAAAACTTTACACTTTTGTCCCCGCTATCAGGAAGTGTCCATAAATATAAATTTTTTGCTTTATCAGCAACATGCCAGTTTGAAAGAACTAAGCCTGCTTCATCAACTAAAAATCCAGTTCCCATAACTTTCATGTCTGGATTGTATAAATAAAATACACTTTTAGAGTAACTATTGTAAATTTGTTTAGCAGACCCTCTATATTTTATCTTCTTTTTTTCATCTAATGTTTTATCCAGTTCCTGAGCATATTTATTAGCAGTATTAAAGTTTTCTTTAATATTTTTAAGAGCGTCGATATTTATAAGATCTGGACTAATAATGATATCTACTTTTTTGAAATCATTACTCTTTGAACCACTTCTCATTTTTACTTTTTTTTCTTCTGCAAAAGAAAAATTAGAGAATAAAGCTATTATCGAGAAGATAATAAGAAAACGTTTCATATGAAAATATTATAAACTTTCGATCTATTGGTAAATAGTTGGTATGAAGATACTGGATTAAAGATTGCTAGAACTTGAAAATTAAGCCATAAAAATATAGTGTTTTTATTAGGTGAATTTGGTTTTAAGAAGATGAAAAATTATGAGTGTACTGCTCTAACCAACTGAGCTACAGGCCCTTTAAATAAGTCCTTAATTATACTATTTTTTTTAGGTTATCAATTGAAGATAGCATAAGAATGGTGGGCCGTGTTGGTTACGCTCCAACTACCCCTGCAATGTCAATGCAGTACTCTACTATTGAGCTAACGGCCCTAACTTTCTAAAAAGCTTTTTAATTGTTTTGACCTACTTGGATGTTTAAGTTTTCTTAGAGCTTTCGCCTCAATCTGTCTAATTCTCTCTCTTGTCACAGAAAACTGCAAACCAACCTCTTCTAAAGTATGATCAGTATTCATACCAACTCCAAATCTCATTCTCAAAACTCTCTCCTCTCTAGGGGTAAGAGTAGATAATATTTTTGTAGTTGCTTCACTCAAGTTGGATTTGATAGCTTGCTCTAGAGGAGCAAGAGCTTTAGTATCTTCGATAAAGTCTCCCAAACTACTATCCTCCTCATCTCCAACTGGTTTTTCTAATGAAACAGGTTCTTTAGAAATTTTAAGAACTTTTCTAACTTTTTCTAGTGGCATTCTTAACTTATTTGCTAATTCTTCCGGTGTTGCTTCTCTTCCAAATTCACTCAGTATAAGTCTCTGCGTTCTTACAATTTTATTTATTGTTTCAATCATATGAACTGGAATTCTAATTGTTCTTGCTTGATCTGCAATTGACCTTGTTATGGCTTGTCTAATCCACCAAGTTGCATATGTTGAAAATTTATATCCTCTCCTGTACTCAAATTTATCTACAGCTTTCATCAATCCTATATTTCCCTCTTGAATAAGATCTAAAAATTGAAGTCCTCTATTAGTATATTTTTTTGCGATAGAAATAACTAATCTTAAATTTGCTTCTACCATTTCTTTTTTGGCTATTCTTGACTCTTTTTCTCCTTTTTGTACTCTACTAACAATTTTTTTGTATTCAGTAACAGATATTCCTAACTTATTACTAATTTCGATTAGTCTATCTCTAATGTTTTTGAATTCGTTTTTATTTTTCTGAAAAAATTTTTTCCACACTTCATTGCTATCTAGAAATTCCTTTAAATTTGGATTTATCTCGTTACCAATATAAAATTTAATAAATTCATCTCTTGTTATTTTTGAATTGAGTGCAAGTCTTAAAAGATTGCCTTCTAATGAAATAATTTTTTTATTTTCACTATAATGTTTTTGAACTAATCCTTCTAAAACTGATGGAGATAATTGTAAAGATTTGATATGCTCTAAAATATCATCAACAATTTTTTTATAATTTTTTTCTTTAGATGACGAAAATTTTTTTGAAGATAATACACATTCAAGTTTTTCTTTTTGATATTTAATTAATTTGTTATATTCTTTTGTAAGTGTATGTACAGTTTGAAGGACCTTGGGTTTTATTTCTGTCTCCATTGCGGCTAAGGTTGGATTAAACTCATCATCATCATTATTATTATTAGTGTTGTTTTCTTCAGTAGATTGATCATCGACATCTTTTTTTTGCTTTGATCCACCGTTGTTATCGTCATCATCCATATAGTTTGTATCTATATCTATGATTTCTCTTACTAATATCTCATCATTTTGAAGTTTATTGTCCCATTCAAAAAATTGTTGGGCAGTTATTGGACTTTGTGACAGAGCATTAAGCATAACGTCTTTACCTGCTTCAATTCTTTTTGCAATTGCAATTTCACCTTCTCGAGACAAAAGCTCGACTCCTCCCATTTCTCTTAAATACATCCTAATAGGATCGTCACTTTTTTCTAATGTTTTTCCTTCTTCTTTAGAAGATGAATCTTTTTTTCTTAAAACTTTGAAATCTGATTTTTTTTCTACAAGAACTATGTTTTCGTCAAGTATATGTATAAATGCTTGTGCAAGGTTTTCACTTGATAAATTTCTTTTGCCTAATGATTTATTTAATTCTTCATGAGTTATGAAGCCTCTATGGATGCCACGACCCATTAATCTAGCAAATGATTTTGTAATTATTCTTTCCACAATAAAAAGTTTGAGCAACTTATATAATGTGTAATTTAAAAAAATCTATGTGATTTTTTTTAAATTTAGTTGATTTTTTGTAGTTTTTTTAACTCTTTTATCTCATTAAACGTGCTCTCACTCATATCTCTTGAAAACTTCGATTCTAACTCTGAGATTCTTTGTTCTAATTCATAATTTTTTAGATCTTGTACGATCTCATTAAAAATTTCTAAAATTTTTTCATCGTCATTTAAGTTTTTTGAAATTATATGTTTAACGGATGCATAATTCATAACTCTACTAACAAGATTTTTATCAACATTTAATTTTTGTAAGTCTAGGTCTAATAAATTTTTCGATTGGTTTAATATTTCAGCAAATAATTGCTTATTTTCATCACTATATAATTTTACGTTATCTATTATATGAATGTTTTCACTAATTAATTTGGGTTTAGTCAGTAATATGTATAAAAATGAAAATTCCTTAATTTCAAATGATTTTAATGATTTCGTTTCGTTATAATAACTTTTGGTTTTAGCAAGAGGTTTTGGGAATATTTTATAATTTTTATTAAATTTTGAATTAATATTAGGTGTTAACTCTGAAACTTTTTCTAAAAAATATTCTAGAGTATATTTTTTTACAAGACTATCATTAATATTTGATGCAATCTCTCTTAGTTTTTTTTCAAAAATTGCTCTCGAACTAGGGCTTTCGGTTGTTTGGGCCATATAATGTTCAAAGATAAATTTATGTATAGGTATAGTTTTCTGATCTGAAATTTCTAAAAATTTCTCTTTACCAAATTTATTTACATAATTATCTGGATCTAAATTATCTTCTAAAAGTAGAAACGAAATTTTTTTATCTGGTTTTGTTTCACCGATAATGTTCTCTGCAGCTCTTAATGCAGCTTTATAGCCACTATTATCGCCGTCAAAACATATAATTATATGATTAAAGAATTGATTTAAAATTTGTATCTGTTTACTTGTCAAAGCAGTTCCTAAGTTTGCAACAGCATTTTCTATTTTATTTTTTGATAAACCAATAACATCCATATAACCCTCTACTAGAAAAACATTGTCCAAACTATTTGATAGCTTTCTTGCTTTATCAAGATTATATAAATTCGATCCTTTCTTGAAAAAAGGTGTCTCAGGTGAATTAATATATTTAGCTAAATTTTTATTGTCGTCTATAATTCTTCCACCAAAACCTATGATATTTCCTGATATATTATTTATTGGAAAAATTATTCTGTTTCTAAACCTTGATATATATTTTTTTTTCTTCTCATCAAAGTAATATAGGCCTGTATCTTTAATATTTTCTTCATCATAATCCTTTTTCAATTTTTCATAATAATCTAAATCTTCTGTTACAAAACCAAGATTAAAATTTTTTACTTCAACACCAGATAGTCCTCTTTCTTTTAGATAATTTTTTGCTTTAAGTGATTTTTCATTTTTAAATAATTCATTTTTATAAAATTCAGAAAAATTCTGATATATAGATTTATATATTTTCCATTTATTTTCTCTTTCCACATCTTGTTTTGAAAATGTATAGGGTTGCATACCTGCAAGATTTGAAAGCATTTTGACCGCTTCACCAAATCTAAGATTTTGGGTTTTCATTATAAAGTCAAAAATATTTCCATGCTCGCTCGTGCTAAAACAATGATAAAATTCTTTTTCATCATTTACTGTAAATGATGGGGTTTTCTCTGTTTTAAACGGAGATAAACCAACAAATTCTTTACCTCTCTTTTTAAGTTTAACTGTTTTAGAAACTACTGTTGAAACTTTTAGTCTGGTTTTAATTTCGTCTAAATATTCTTTTGGATATTTCATTAACTATTAAGTAAATTTTTAATAATCTGACCTGCTTTAGAAAAATCAACTGTATCAGCATGTTTTTTTTTTAATTCACCCATGACTTTTCCCATATCCTTAATTGAAGAGGCTCCAGAAATTTTTATAATTTCTTCACAAATCTTTTCTGTATCTGCCTCCGATAATTGTTTAGGTAGATACTCTGACAAAATATCGAGCTCTCCTTGCTCAATTTCTAATAAATCTGATCTATTATTTTTTTTATATATTTCAATTGATTCGGATCTTTGTTTGATCATTTTTTTTAAGAGTTTTTTAATATCCTCATCGTCTGTCTCCTTTTTATTTGGACCAGACCTATTGTTAATATCTAAATCCTTAACTCCAGATAAAATTAACCTATAAGTTGATATCTTATTTTTATCTTTTGATTTTAAAGCATTTTTGTAATCGTTATCTATTTTATCTCTTAGAGACATACTAGAATGTACTTCATAGACAAAATTCTTCAAAAGAAAAATTGTATTTTTAAAAAATTATTATAGATCTGTTGCGGATAAATACGTTTTATTGTATTAACCTTTAACTCATGAGTTGTAATTGACTTTAAAACGAAAAAACAAAACTTCACATCTCTCAAGTTTTAACACAGCTATTTTAGTTCTTGAAAATAAATCAGTCTTTAAGGGAATCGGACTGGGACATATAGGAGAAGCAACCGGAGAGGTGTGCTTTAATACGTCATTAACTGGTTATCAAGAAATTATATCTGATCCATCGTATGCCGGTCAGATAATAAATTTTACGTTTCCACATATTGGAAACGTTGGTGCTAATAAAGAAGACATAGAGTCTGATAAAATATGGACAAGAGGAGTTATTTTTAACTCAGAGATAACAAGTCCATCTAATTACAGAGCTATTC
>CACAIK010000013.1 GCA_902532525.1 uncultured Pelagibacteraceae bacterium | reverse complement strand
TCCCGGTCTAAGCTCTTCTGGTTGATAATCTTTATAAGCTTTAGACTCCATAACAATTTTTCTTACAATCTTTAATGCTTTTCCAGCAATTTCACGATCTTCATCAGTTGATAAATAATTCATTTTTATTTTTGGTGAAATTCTGGTGTCTGGAGATTTTAATTCTATAGACCCTCTACTAGTTGGTCTTACATTTGTAATTGTTGGAGTGAACGCTGGAAACTTATGTAAAGCAGATTTTCCTAAAAGATCGGTACTTGCAGGTGAAATATGAAATTGAAGATTTGGCGTTTCTAAATGTTCATCACTCTTAACAAATCCACAAACATAACTGGCACCAACTGTTAAAGGTCCTTTTCTTAAGAGAAGAAACTTCAAACCAGACAACATTTTTTTAGTAAAACTGTAGTAAATATCATTTAAAGTTTCTAAATTTTTAATTTTATAAACAGGTCTTAACATTAAATGATCAGTTAGATTTCTCCCAACTCCTTGATGATCTTTTAATACATTAATATTATTTTCTTTTAGAAGTTCTCCTGGACCAATACCTGATGCTTGTAATATATGAGGTGAGCCAATTGTACCTGCGCTTAATATAATTTCTTTATTAGTTTCAACAGAAAATTCTTTTCCATCTATCCAATAATTTACTTTTTTTGCTTTATTATTTTCAAATTCTATATTTTTAATGTGAGCCTTAGTAATAATTTTTAAATTTTTTCTACTCTTAACAGGATTTAAATAACCTACAGCTGTACTACATCTAAATCCATTTTTAATTGTAAATGGAAAATATCCCATTCCTTCATTATCACCGTTGTTAAAATCATCGGTTCTTTTGTAACCATGTTCTTCAGCAGCCTCTAAAAATAAATCGAGAACTTTAAATGTTGCCCTAATTTTCTCGACTGCAATAGGCCCCCCAGAACCATGAAATTCATTTTCCCCAAATTGAAAATCTTCAGACTTTTTAAAATAAGGAAGAACATCATCCCATGACCAACCAACATTACCTAATTGTCTCCAATAATTATAATCATTCGATTGACCTCTAATATAAAGCATTCCATTAATAGATGAGCTTCCACCAAGTGTTTTACCCCTTGGATAAACCATTTGCCTGTTATCGCAGTTTGGTTCTTTTTCAGTATTAAAACACCAGTCGGTATCTGGATTGTGCATCGTTTTAAAATAACCCCCTGGGATATGGATCCAAGGATTGGTATCTTTGCCGCCGGCCTCAAGTAAAAGAACTTTAGTATCAGGATTTGCTGTTAATCTATTAGCTAAGACACAGCCTGCGGATCCTGCACCAATAATTATGTAATCAAATTTATCCATATTTTTTATTAATAATTTTTAATGAATATTTAATGATTTTAAACATTTTTCTCATAAATACTTCGAAATGACGCTTGTATCTGCCTTAGATTTTTGAGAGGATCTTCACATTATAAATAAAAAGAGAGGGATATAATGAAAAAAATCGTTTCAGCGTTGTTTGCTGCGTTCTTAGTATTTGGATTTATTTCAAATGCGAATGCTGCAAAAACGTTAAAGTGTCAGACGGTTATTAGCGCTAAAGGTGATGAAGCGGTAATGTTAAAAGACTTTACTGACAACGTAACAAAACTAACAGGTGGATCTCTAAAATTTGAAATTATGCCAGCAGGAACAGTAGTTGGAGTTAAAGAAACTCTTGATGCTGTTGATAAAGGTTTGATTGATTGCGGATTTGCTTGGACTCACTATTGGTCTGGAGAACATCCAGCAGCTATGTTATTTGGTTCGCCAGTAGCAGGTGGTGGTGTAGGAATTGACAACATCGCATTCTTATCATGGTTTTTATATGGTGGTGGAGAACAACTATATGACAGACTTTGGGGAGAAATGAAAAGAGACATTAAAGGTTTCATGCTTCAACCAGTTGGTCCAGAAGCTTTAGGATGGTTCCCAAGAAAAATCAAAGATATGGATGATTTCAGAACATTTAAGTTCAGAACTCCTCCAGGAATTCCAGGTCAAACTTATAAAGACATTGGAATAGCTTCAGTTGCAATGGGTGGTGGAGATATTCTTCCAGCATTGGAAGCAGGAACTATTGATGCTGCTGAGTGGTGTTGTCCTCAACCAGATAAAGTGTTTGGTATACATAAAGTATTAAAACACTACTATCTACAAGGTTTGCACCAAGTAGTCGTAAATGCTGACTTTTACTTAAATAAAAGCACTTACGATAAGTTCACTGACCATGAGAAATTTTCAATGAAGATGGCTGCTGATGCATCGTTGATGAGAGCTTTAGCTTACAGAATCAACACTAATGGATTAGCACTTAAAGATCTAACTGAAAATCATGGTGTGATACTTGAAGATACACCAGCTGATTATTTCCCAGCTTATATGGCTGCAGCGAAAGCAACTTTAGAGAAAAATGCAAAAGAAAACGCATTCTTTAAAGAAGTTTATGATTCAATGATAAGCTTTGCTAATACTGCTGTACCATTCTGGTCTGGTGCACAAACATCGAATGCTAAGCTAGGAATGGCTTATGCTAATTCGTTGAAGAAATAAATAAAGTTATTAAGCGGGCTTTTATAAGCCCGCTTTTTTTTTCTAAAATTTATATGTCGGATAATCCAAAGTTAGATATTTCAGATGAAATGATAGCCGAAAGGCGATCAGGATCTGGAAAGATGCCTGATGATATGCCAACTTGGATGGCTAAAACTATAGTTAACATAGACAAATTTAGTAAATTAATAGGAAACATTGTTTGCTGGATTACGATCCCACTAATGCTTGGGATGGTTTATGAAGTTTTAGCAAGAAAATTATTTTTAGCTCCTACAATCTGGGCTTATGATATGAGCAGATTTTTTTATGGAGCGTTATTTATGTTAGGAGCAGGATACGCTCTTTCAAAAGGTGTTCATATTAGAGCAGATTTTTTATATAGAAATTTTAAAGTTAAAACTCAAGGCAGAATAGACTTTTGGCTTTACTTATTATTTTATTTTCCAGGATTAATAGTCTTTTTGTATATGACAACAGGCTTTGTCCAAGAAAGTATAATGAGAAACGAAAGAGGGATGGATACAACATGGATGCCATATATGTGGCCAATAAAATCTTGTCTATGGATTGGAATTGTTTTTCTTCTTATTCAAGGTGTTTCAGAACTTTTAAAAAGCTATTACGCAGCCGTCAAAGGTAAATGGCCAGGTAGTTAATGCTTTCACATTTAATAGACCCAGCAATTTTAGGTTTCATACTTATTGGTGTGATGTTGTTTGCAATATTTATAGGATTTCCAATTTCATTTACTCTTATTTTTTTAGGTTTTGTTTTTGGTTATTTAGGTTTTGGAAAATTAGTTTTTTATTTAATGACACTTCAGTTTTCAATGGTAATGACCGAACAAACTCTCGCCGCCGTCCCCTTATTTGTATTTATGGGAATAATGATGGAACAAGCAGGTTTAATGGAGAGATTATTCTCAGCTTTCCAAATGATGTTGGCAAGAGTTAGAGGCTCTTTATATTATGCAGTTTTATTTGTTTCAGTAATATTCGCAGCTGCAACTGGAATAGTTGGTGCATCAGTTACAATTCTTGGAATTATGGCTGCAAAATCAATGAACAGGTCTAATTATGATGTAAAATTAGCTGCCGGCACGATTACTGCTGGAGGAACCTTAGGTATATTAATTCCTCCAAGTATTATGCTTGTAGTTATGGGTCCAATTATGGAAATTCCCGTAACTGATTTATTCGCAGCAGCAATAGTTCCAGGAATATTATTGGCATGCTTATATGCTGCATACACAACATTCAGATGTATGATGAACCCAAAATTAGGTCCACCCATACCAGAGGAATTAAGAACAACAGATTTAAAAAAATTATGGCTTGAATTTTTCTTAGGATTAGTGCCACCAGCAGCATTAGTATTTGCTGCATTAGGAAGTATTTTATTTGGATTTGCTACCCCAACTGAAGCCGCAGGATGTGGTGCAGGTGGTGCATTATTACTTTCATTAGCTTACAAAAAATTAACATTAAAAAAATTACAAGATGCACTAGTTAAAACTCTAGAAATTTCTGCATTAATTATGGTTTTAGTAGCTGCTTCTAATTTCTTTGGAGCAGTGTTTGCAAGATTAGGAACTCCAATGGTTTTAACAGATTTTCTTTTATCTCTTGAGATGAACAAATATTTAATTTTAGGAATAATCATGATTATGATTTTTCTTTTAGGATGGCCATTAGAGTGGGTACCTATTGTTATGATAGTTGTTCCTATAATTTTACCATTGGTAGAAGCATTAGGATTTAATTTAACTTGGTTTGCAATTCTTGTTGCTGTTAATTTGCAAACCGCCTGGCTCTCACCCCCCGTAGCGTTATCTGCTTATTTCTTAAAAGGTGTAGTTCCAAGTTGGGATTTAAAAGATATTTATCTTGGAATGATGCAGTTCATGGTATTGCAAATAATTGGATTAATTATAATCATAGCGTATCCAAAAATAGTACTGTGGTTGCCAACTCTCTTATATGGACAGCAGTAAATAATTGATTAATATCATTTAAGTGAATCAAAGCGAAAAATTTCAACTTAGAAATTGGGAACTAGTTTCAATAAATCCTAATAATAGAGACTGGAGTTGGAAAAATTACTTTAACTTTTGGGCTATAAATATTCAAACAATTGTTGGGTTCTCTTTAATATCAGCTTTATATTTATTCTATGATCTAAATTTTTTTGTTGTCTTAACAGGATCATTGCTAGCAGGATTATTAGTATTCTTTTTTGCTAACATTATTGGAAAAATTTCCCAAAGTAGTGGATTAAGTTTTCCAACAATTCTAAGACTTTCGATGGGTTTTACAGGAGCAAGATATGTAGGAATGATCAGAGGATTAGTTGGTTTATTCATGTTTGGTGTACAAACATTTTTTATCTCAAAATCATTAGGTTATATTGCAAGGATCATCATATTTAAAATTGATAATCAACTTTTGCAGAATGAAATATTTTTATTATTCTTTTTTGGCTTGAATTTAATTGATTGGGTTTGTTTATTCTTAACATTAATATTTCAATACATTCTTTTTACAAAAGGACAGAATTTTCTAAAATCATTTATTAATTTTTCAGGTCTTTCAATATATTTAGGGTTATCTGTTTTACTAATTGTTATTTTATCCGAGTATTACAATGAACTCCTAAATGGAATAAAACTTAGCTTAGTCTTTAGCAATTTTGCAATTCAGTCAAATATCGCCCCAATAATTTCAATCACTGGAACTTTATTTGCTTATTTTGCTATAGTTCTTTTAACTTTTGGAGACTTTTCTAGATATTCAATGAATTACAAAGAAATGACTAAAGGTAACCTAAGTATAATATTAAATTTAATATTTTTTTCTTTTTTCTCAGTATTAATCACACTAGGCTCAGATATTATTCTTACTAGCAAAGGTTTAAATGCTTCAAGTCTACTTACTAACCCAAATGATATAGTTGGAAAATTTAATAATAATTTTCTAACTTTCTTTTGCTTAATATTTATTATTATCTCTTCGTTATCAACTAATTTGATAGCAAATTATATTCCTTCGCAAAATACATTGATTAATTTTTTCCCGAATTCTTTAACGTTAAAAAAAACAGGAATTGTAATATCAATTATTGGATTAATTATTTCAACATTTTGGCTTTCAATTTTTAGCAAAGCTGATGTTTTAATATTTGTTGAAGCAGTAGCGACTACTTTTGGCCCAATTTTTGGGGTATTAGTAGCAGACTATTATTTGTTTAAAAAACAACAAATTAATCACAAAGAGCTTTTTTATCCTAAAGAACACACGGAATATATTTATACTAATGGTTGGAACCTCAAAGCATTGTATGCTCTTTTAATTGGATCAATATTTTCCTTATCTGCTTTACTAAATGAAAACTTAATACAATATCAATCTTTTGGATGGATTATTGGAGCATTCGCATCTTATTTAGTATATTATTTATTAAATAATAAGTAATGATGAAAGCCCTTGTCTACACCGGTGTTGAGGAAATGGAATTCAGGGAGGAAAAAGAACCTTCTGAAAAACCTGGAGAAAGTATTCTTAAAGTTCATGCATCAGGTATCTGTGGGTCAGATATGCATGCTTACCACGGAAAAGATGAGAGAAGAATTCCACCGTTAATTTTAGGTCATGAAGTAAGTGGTCAAATAATTAATGGTAAGCTTAAAGATCAAATCTCTGTTCTTAATCCATTAATAACTTGTAGAAATTGTGAATACTGCAAGAGCGGAAGAGAACATTTATGTCCAGATAGAGTTCTTTTAGGAATGAATAGACCTTATGAAAGACAAGGTGCGTTTGCTGAACTTATTACAGTTCCAGATCACAATATTTTCAAAGTTCCTGAAAAGCTTGATGTAAAAGAGGCTGCAGTTGCAGAACCAACAGCAGTTTCTTATCATGCAGTATTATTAGCTGTAGATGCATCAAAAAAACCATTAAATGAATGTAGAACGCTTGTTCAGGGTGGTGGAGCAATTGGCCTTTTGTGTGCATTAATTTTATCCAAGATCCAAGGAAATACTAATCTGACAATTTCTGATCCTAATCAAAAAAGACTGAATGAATGCTCCAAATATGTAGATGCAAAAACAGTGTCGCCAGATCATAAAGATATTAAAGAGAGCAGCTTTGATTTAGTTTTTGATACTGTTGGACTCGAAGTTTCACGACAACAGGCAATCAGTGTAGTAAAACCAGGAGGAATAATAGTTCATATCGGATTAACCCAGCCTGCTGGATCTTTTAATTTTAGGAAAGCAACCCTTCAAGAAGTTACTTTTATTGGAACTTACTGTTACACAAACAAAGAATTTGGTGAAACTATTGATATTTTAACTAATAACAAGCTAGGCAAGATAGAATGGATTGAGTACAGAAATCTTAAAGATGGTTGGGGAGCTTTTAAAGAAATTCATGATGGAACCTGTTCGGCACCTAAGATAGTGCTTATGCCTTAAATTCTTGGTTTTTTAAGAGGTATTAATACCTTTTTTTCTCCGATTTTTTCTGAATTTTTTGAAATTACAGGTGCAGTTATAATTATAGACCAATAAATCATCAAACCAAAAAGAACTGTTAATTTCATATCATCTAAATAGAGAACAATAATGAATTATGCATGTTTAAATAATGTCAAAATTTTGAATTTGAAAATTATTTTATCTTTTATATAGAGAGGACATGTTTAGATTTTTATTTAAATTAATTTTAGTTACAGCGTTGTTTCAAACTACTTTGTATTCTGAGGAAGTAAAAGTATTTGAGTTTACAGAGAAAGAACTATCAGAATTGACAGTTAGAAAAGTAAGAGGGGCAGATAATAAAACTGAATATTCTGTTGGCTCTGATGAAAATGGTAATTACCTTAAAGCTATTGCTGATAATGCTGCTTCTGGCCTAGGTAAGGAGATTAAAATTGATCTAAATAAAACACCTTTCATAAATATTACTTGGAAAATTGAGAAAGACATACCAGGGATAGATGAGACAGCTAAAAAGGGTCATGACTTTGCAGGAAGAGTATTCGTCATTAAAAAAACTGGAGCAACACCTTTATCCAATAGAGCAATAAATTATGTTTTTTCAAGCAATCAAGAAGTTGGAAGCAACTTTCCAAGCCCATATACTAAAAAGTCCATAGATAATGTACTTGCTACTACCAAAACAAATTTAAATGAATGGGTAACTGTCAAAGCAAACGTTAAAGAAGATTTCAAGAAATTCCATAATTTAGATGTTAATGAGCTAGATGGTATAGCGATCATGTCAGATACAGATAATTCAAAGAAAAAATCAATTACTTACTATCAAAATATCTATTTTTCTTCTCAATAAATTTTATTAATATCAATTGATGAAAGTATTTAAGTATAATTTAAAAGTATACTATGAGGATACTGATTTTGGTGGAATAGTTTACCACGCAAATTATTTAAAGTACTTTGAAAGAGCAAGATCTGAGCTTATTTATTCCTTGGGATATTCGAATAAAAAGTTATTAGATAAACATAATGTTTTAATAGCAGTAAAAACTTGTAATGTAGACTTTAAAAAACCAGCTAAATTTGAGGATAAAATTACTGTTTTTACAAAAATTAAGTCTAATACTTTGACTACAATTACAATGTCACAAGTAATTAAAAGAAAATCAGATACTTTATGTGATGCAGAGATTAAACTGGTATCTCTTAATAATTTGGGAAAACCAGTAAAACTTCCAAAAGCACTTATTAACAAATTAAACTAGTTCTTTTACTTTTTTAAATAGTTTAGTCATTTGTTTTTCATTTATTCGTCCAGTATTTACATTTCTTGGACTTGGATGATAACACCCCATTAACAACACATTGTTAGGTAATTTAAAATATGTTCCATGACCAAATTTTACTCTTTCAGTGTAATCAAAATTTTCTCTATAAAATTTTATACAAGTATCAAACGCAATTTTCCCTAAAGCCACAATAATTTTTAGATTTTTAAGTATTTCAAATTCAGATTTAAAATAACCAAAACAATTTTTTAACTCTTCATTTAATGGTTTATCTCCTGGAGGGACACACTTTAAAGCTGGTGTTATGAAAGTATTTTTTATTTTCAATCCATCATCTACATGATCTGAATTACTTTGATTGGCAATTTTTACATTGTGTAAACATTTATATAAAAAGTCTGAGGATTTATCGCCTGTAAATACTCTGCCTGTTCTGGTTCCACCATGAGCTGCTGGTGCTAGACCAACAATCATTATTTTTCCATTTATATCTCCAAAACCTGTAACTGGTTTTCCCCAATAAGTTTGGTCCATATATTGTTTTCTTTTTTCCGTAGATATTTTTTTTCTAAACCTCACAAGTCTAGGGCATTTATTACATTTAATTATTGTTTTTTTTAATTTTTCAAATTTAACGGTCATTAAGTTTAGAGAAGCTTCTTTTTGTGTGTCCATGGACCTTTTTTTGTTTTAGGTAAAAACTTTCTAAGGTCAAAAAGGACTTTTTCAGACAATTTTCTGTAGGTGGTTAGTTTTCCTCCATATATATTCAATAAAGGTAATTTTTTTATAATTTTTAAATCAAAAACATAATCTCTTGTGACTTTTGAAGCTGTATTAAAATCTTCAATTAGAGGTCTTATCCCTGAATAAGTATCTACAATGTCCTTTGTTCTGATTTGTTTTTTTAAGTAATTATTTACTGAACGAATTAAATATGTAATTTCTTTTTTTGATATTCCTTTATTTTCTGGTGATTTAACCTCAACTTCTGTAGTTCCAATTAAAGAAAACTTCCCTTTATAAGGTATCACAAATATTATTCTTTTATCAGTATTTTGAAATGTGAATGCAACATTTTCTTTGTACAATTTTTTTGTAATAATATGACTTCCTTTAACTAATCTTATTTTTTTCTTAGATTTAATTTTTATATTTTTATTTAAGGTTTCGTTTATCCATGGTCCAGATGCATTAATTAAAATTTTTGATTTTACTTTTTCACCTTTTTCAAGACTAATAATCCATTCATTGCCAATAATTTCAGCTTTTTTAACTTTGTTATATTCTAGTATTTTAGCTTTATTTCTTTTTGCATCTTTAGCATTTAGTTTCGTTAATTTTTTATCGTCAATTTGTATGTCAAAATATTGAAAACCAGTTTTGTATTTTTGCTTAAGAATATTTGAAAATTTTTTTGTAAGATCAAACGTTTTTGATTTTGGTATATTGCTTTTGCCACCTAAATTATCATACAAAAATAAACCAATTTTAATTAACCAGGCTGGTCGAATTTTATCTGCATAAGGAATTATAAAAGGAATCGGTTTGGAAATATGTCTGGCAATTTTATAAACTATTTCTCTTTCTTTCAGAGATTCTCTAACTAGTTTGAATTCATAATTTTCTAAATAACGAAGACCACCATGTACTAATTTCGTCGACCAAGATGAGGTTGCTCCTCCAATCTCACCTTTGTCAGCTAAACAAACTGATAAACCTCTACCTGCAGCATCTCTTGCAATACCTGCACCGTTTATACCGCCACCTATTATGAATAAATCAAATATTTTAGACATTTAAATTATGATTTGTTTTAAAATATACAACCTCTTTTAGAAATTTAAAATTTTTAAATGCAATTATTTACAATTTCATAATATCTTAACATTAATAAATTATTAATAAAAAATAAAATAAACTTAACAGAAGGATAGATATGAAAAAAATACTTAGTGTTTTAACAATTCTATTTACTTTCTCTTTTACATCACACAGTTATTCAAAAACAGAAATTCATTGGTGGTACGGAAACAGTGGTTTTCTTGGTGATGTAATTATTGAAATTGCAAATAGATTTAACGCTTCACAAGATCAATATACGGTCATTCCTACAGGAAAAGGAAGTTATGAAGATAACATGGCGGCAACTATTGCTGCATTTAGAGCAGGCGACCAACCACACTATTCACAGGTTTATGATGCTGGTGCTGCAATCATGGTAGCTCAAGTAAAAAATGGTGTTGTTATCGGTTTTGAAGAAATGGCTAAGAAATATGGCATTGATGTAGATGCTGACAACTATATTCCAGGCATTAAAAATTTCTATGCCGACTCTGATGGAAAAATGATTGGTGTACCTTTCAATAGTTCAACTTGTTTGATGTATGCAAACATGGACATTTTGAAAGAGGTTGGAATTGAATCTGTGCCAAAAACTTATGAAGAATTTGAGGCCATGGCTCCAAAAATCAAAGCTGCTGGATACATTCCTTTAGTTCAAAGTCATAGTCCATGGATTTGGACTGAAAATTTCTTTTCTAGACATAATTTATTAATGTTAGATGGAAATAATGGTTACGATGCTGTTCCTACAAAAACTTTATTCGCTGAAACTGATGCATTTGTCTATCATTGGAAGAAAGTTAAAGAATGGTATGATAAAGGTTTATATGGCTATAAAGGAAGAGCGTGGGGAGACAATCAAGCACCATTTATAGCAGGTGAAGCTGCATTTTGGTTTGGTTCTGCTGCATCATTTGGTGGAATGAAAGGTGTTGTTCCAAACTTTACAGTTAATCATATTCCTTACTGGGATTCGGTAACCAAAGGAAAAGAGTATCCAACTTTTATAGGTGGTGCTGCTAACTGGATCTTAAATGGTCATACTGAGGAAGAGTACAAAGGACTTGCTAAATTTATAGAATTTATGGGTTCTCCAGAAATGGATCTGTATTATCACAATATGACTGGTTACTCTGCAGTGACTAAAGGTGGTATAGAGTTAGCTGAAACTATAAATTTCTATAGAGCTTCTCCATATCATAAAGCAGTTGGTGAACAATTAAGCTTAGAAGGTTCAACTATTCCTGGTGGATATAGAGCTGGTAACTGGCCCCAAATTCGTGAAGTAATTTACGAAAATATTGAGCCAATGTTAAACGGCAAAATATCAATCGAAAAAGGATTGCAGAATATGGACAAAGGTGCAGCTAAATTGTTAAAGCAATTTGCTAAAACTTTGTAAGAATAATTAAAACAATAAGGAGGGTATTAATTTACCCTCCTTATTTATTTTTACAAAAGTATGAAAAAAGTCCAATTCAAATCTAGCTATTCACAATATCTTTTCTTAGCTCCGCAGCTAGGTATATTGTTAATTTTTTTATATTGGCCAATCATACAAACCTTTAGAGATGCATTTACAATGCAAGATGCTTTTGGATTTGGATCGAAGTTTGTATGGTTTGACAATTTTTTATTTATTTTTGATGATCCAGCTTATTTCATAGCTTTCAAATTTACTATTATTTATAGTTTTGTTATTACGTTAATTACAGGCTCAATTGGATTATTACTTGCCGTTCAGGCTAATAATGTAATGCATGGTAAAAGCACTTACAAAACACTTTTAATTTGGCCTTATGCAATTGCGCCTGCGGTAGTCGGTGTAATGGCAAATTATTTTTTTAGTGAAAGATTTGGTCTTCTTTATCATTTATTTCACGAACTGTGGGGATTTAATTGGTACGAAAGTGTGTTCGACTCTTATATTTACGTAATCATAGCTGGTTCTTGGAAGCAAATCAGTGCTAATTTTATTTTCTTCTTGGCTGGACTTCAAGCTATACAAAAATCTGTAATTGAAGCATCAATGATTGACTGTAAAAATAGTTTTAGAAGATTTTGGACAATTACATTCCCATTATTAATGCCAACTACATTCTTTTTAATAATTATTAATATAACGTATGCTTTCTTTGATACATTTGGAATTATTGATACCACAACAATAGGTGCTCCTTCCGGTGAAACAAGAACTCTAGTTTATAAAGCTTACATGGATGGATTTAGAGGACTGGATTTAGGAAGTGCAGGAGCTCAATCAATAATGATGATGTTGATTGTATTAGTAATTACGATTTTTCAATTTAGATATATCGAAGGGAAAATACATTATAATTAATGACTAGATTTATCACATCAAGTTTTTCACATTTAATTTTACTCATTGGAATACTAATCATGGTAGTTCCTGTATGGATGATTTTTGCTAGCTCGACGCACACGAGTTCAATGATTAATATGAATGGTCTCCAAATGTTTTTAGGAGATAGCTTTTATGAAAATTACTTACGAGTTTTATTATATCAGGGTGGTTTTTTTAAAGAGATAACAGCATTAAAAATGTTTTTTAATAGTTTTATCATGGCTACAGGAGTTGCAATATTATCCGTTGTTACATCTTTAATGGCTGCTTACGCGTTGGTTTATTACAGAATAAAATATGCAACATTATTGTTTTGGATTATATTTATTACAATTTTAGTACCATTAGAGTTAAGAATTTTCCCTACTTATTCAGTAATGGCTGAGCTTAATCTAGTGAATTCTTACTTTGGATTAATAGTTCCTATTTCAGCATCAGCTATAGCAACATTATTCTTTCGACAATTTTATAAAACCGTTCCAGATGAATTACTTGAATCCGCAAAACTTGATGGAGCAAATACCTGGAGATTTTTTGTTGATTTTTTAATTCCTTTGTCAAAAACAATGATTGTAGCGATGTTAATATTTATGTTTGTTTTTGGCTACAATCAGTATCTATGGCCATTATTGGTAACAACTTCAGAACAATATTGGACAGTGGTTATGGGATTAAAAATGATGTCGGGTTCAATTGTTCATCGTTTTGCTTTCGTGATGATGTCTATGGTGCCACCAATTTTAATTATAATTGTGTTGCAGAAATATTTTATTAAGGGGGTTTTTCAAGATAAATGAAAATTAAACCACTTCAAATAATTGCTCATATTATTTTAATACTAGGAGTCTTGTTAATGGTAGTTCCTATTTGGATATCTTTTGCAAGTTCTTCGCATGACTCTGTAACTATATTAACCGAAGGTATGAAGTTTCATATAGGTGATCAGCTAGCAAGAAACTATAACGAAGTTTTAAATGAAAAAGGTGGTTGGTCAGAAGAAGTGACTGCTGCAAAAATGTTTATTAATAGTTTTATAATGGCATTAGGAATTGCAACACTTAAGGTAGTTATTTCAGCAATGTCAGCATATGCTTTGGTTTATTATAGATTTAAATTAGCTGTACCAATTTTTTGGTTAATCTTTATTACTCTACTTGTTCCTTTGGAGGTAAGGATTTTTCCAAGCTATAAAATTGTATCTGATTTAGGTTTAACAAATTCATATACAGGCCTTATCCTTCCATTAGTTGCTTCAGCTACAGCAACATTTTTCTTCAGACAATTTTATAAAACAATTCCAGATGAACTCTTGGAGTCAGCAAAATTAGACGGAGCAAATGCTTGGAGTTTTTTCATAGATTTCTTGGTTCCATTATCTAAAACCATGATAGCAGCAATGTTTATCTTTATGTTTGTATATGGATACAGCCAATATTTATGGCCACTAATAATGACAACTGCAGAAGAATACTGGACTGTTGTAATGGGAATGAAGATTATTTACACAGAAAGCTATGAAGGAGTTGCTCTGCCAAGAACTGCAGAAAGATTTGCGTATATCATTTTGTCAATGATCCCACCAGTTTTAGTGGTAGTATTTTTACAAAAATGGTTCATAAAAGGATTAATTCAAACGGAGAAATAAATGAGCTTTTTAGATTTAAAAAATGTGACTAAGATTTACCCAAATGGAACTAAGGCTGTTCATGAAACTTCATTAAGTGTTGATGAAGGTGAGTTTATGGTTTTTGTAGGACCTAGTGGATGTGGAAAATCAACTTTATTAAGAATGGTTGCAGGCTTAGAGGATATTACAGAGGGTGATATTAATCTTGATGGAAAATTAATTAATGAGATAGATCCGTCTGAAAGAGATGTAGCAATGGTGTTTCAGAACTATGCATTATACCCACATATGAATGTTTATAATAACTTGGCTTATGGTCTAAAAAACAGAGGAATTGACAAAGAAACAATTGAGCAAAAAGTAAATGATGCAGCTAAGCTGCTACAAATTTCAGATTATTTACAGAGAAAACCATCAATGTTATCCGGAGGTCAAAGACAAAGAGTTGCAATGGGTAGAGCAATTGTTAGAAATCCTAAAATATTCTTATTTGATGAACCTCTTTCAAACTTAGATGCAAAATTAAGAATTCAGATGAGACTTGAAATCAAAAAACTTCAGCAGAAAGTTGGAGTAACAAGCATATTTGTTACGCATGATCAAGTAGAGGCCATGACACTTGCTGATAGATTAGCAGTTATTAACAATGGAATTATTGAACAGCTTGGAACTCCTATTGAGATATATGATAATCCAAAATCATTATTTGTTGCTGGTTTTATTGGCTCACCTCAAATGAATTTTTTAGATGGTAATATAAAAAATAAAACATTATCTGCAGAAGGTTTTGAAATTAAAGATATTGATAGTGACTTTGAGGGAGAAGTAAAATTAGGAATAAGACCTGAACATTTAAGTCAACGTGAAAATAGTTTAATTAATTTAAAAGTAGACTTAGTGGAACAACTTGGTTCGGATAATCTTGTTTATGGTCGATTAAAAGACAAAAAAGACTTTTGTTATAGGTGTCCGGGAAATCTAACTATTGAAAAAGGTGCTGATCTAAGTCTTAATATTGAGAACAATAAATATTATATTTTTGATAAAAGCACTGGCAAAAGAGTTAATTAATTTTGATTTTAAGCAAACCAAATCATATAAAAATTTATGGTCACCGAGGAGCAAGAGGAGATCTTCCCGAAAACACTCTAGAAAGTTTTAAATACTTATTTGAAAACAATATTAATGCATACGAAACTGATATTTTGATTTCAAAAGATCTTATTCCTGTGATTACTCACGACTTTAGATTAGATCCAAGTCTTACAAAAGATAACGAGGGAAATTGGATAGAGGATGAAAATATAAAAATATATGATTTAACTTATGAAGAACTTTTAAAATTTGATGTTGGATCTTTAAATAAGTTATCTAGATATGGAAGAAGATTTGTTAATCAAAAAACTTTAGAAAATCAAAAGATACCGAAACTTTCTGAATTATTAAATTTATCCTCAAAAAACATATCTGAAAATCTATTAATAAATTTAGAAATTAAATCTACGCCTGATGAGGAAAATCTAACGCCGACTCCAGAAGAAATGGTTAAACTAGTTATGCAAGAGGTAAATAAGTCAACCTTACAAAATAAAATAATTGTTTCATCATTTGATTGGCGAACACTGACAGAAATGAAAAAACTTTACCCTGAAATTTCAAGAGCTTATTTAACTTTTCAACAACAGGCTGGAATTAAAATTAAAAATACAATTTATAATAGATCTCCATGGATGAGTTACATGCCCTTTTTTGAAAATCATGAATTACCGAAAATTATAAAATCACAAGGCGGAGAAGCTTGGCATCCATACCATAAAGATATTACAAAAAAACTAGTAGATATTTCTCATCAAGAAAATTTGCCAGTGAACGTTTGGACAGTAAACAAAGATTACGACATGTTAAAAATGGTTGAGTATGGTGTAGATGGTATCATGACAGATTATCCATTGAAGCTTAAAGAACTTTGTGAGAAAGAAAATATAAACTGGTTTTAGTTTATTTTAATGGATTTAAATATAGTTAGTAATGAGGAAAAGTTTTTAGCTGGAAAACTTGAAGGATATACTTTAAAAGGTGCTGAAAATAAATTTGATGACAAAGGAAATCCTTTACCCTTTCCAGGTTGTACAATAATTTGTAATATTCCTCTTAATACCAATTTATCCGATGAAATTAGTAGTTTTCAAAAAAAAATAAAAAATTTTAATCCAGAAAAAACTTATTTCTATTTACCTCAATCTAGTTTTCATATGACGTTATTTGATTGTTGTAATTTAAATACAAAAAATACAAATAATTGGCCATCAGATATAGATCTTGATATGGATCACAAAGATATAGCTTTTGAATTAAATAAAAGAATTAAAAACTATAATTTTCCAAAAGAATTTAATCTTAAACTAAAAACATTTTTTGGTGGTTATAGTATTATTTTAGAACCTTTTTCTAAAAAGGATGAAAAAATTCTTAGAAATTGTAGAGATGAACTAAGTAGCTTATTAAAAATTAAATTTGAAAACCATCAAAGATATACTTTTCATATTACTTTGGCATATATCTTAAGAGAGCTTAGTGAGATTGAAATAAGTAATTTAATTGAATTTAATAAAAAACTATTTTTAGACTTTAGTAAAAAATTTCCAAAAATTACTTTTTCAAAACCTGAAATGTGTACTTTTGAGAACATGTTAGAATTTAAAAGTGTTAATCCTTCCAGCTTGTATTAGTTTTTACTTTTAGAAAAAAAAATTTAGGTATAGACTTAAATTGTGAAAAAATTTCTTGTTGCTATTGACCAAGGCACAACATCAACTAGAGCAATTCTCTTTGATTTAGATGGTAATATAAAATTTACATCCCAGTTTGAATTTAATCAATATTTTCCAAAAAATGGATGGGTGGAGCATAATCCAAACGAAATTTGGCTTACAACTCTAAAAGCGTTGAAAAAAGTAATAAAAAAAGCATCACTATTAAGAGGAAAAATATTAAGTATAGGAATAACTAACCAGAGAGAGACAACTATTCTTTGGAATAAGAAAACAGGAAAACCAGTCTACAACGCAATTGTTTGGCAAGATAGAAGAACCCAAGACTATTGTGAAGAGTTAAAGAAAAAAAATTATGAAAAAATTTTTAGAAAAAAAACTGGATTATTTATTGACCCATATTTTTCTGCAACTAAAATTAAATGGATACTAGAAAACGTAAAAAATGTTAAGAAACTTTTAAAATCAAATAATTTATTATTTGGTACTGTTGATACTTTCCTTATTTGGAAACTTACTAATGGGCAACATCATTTAACAGAAGCAACTAATGCTTGTAGGACCATGTTATTTAACATTAATAATAATAAATGGGATAAAGAAATCTTAAAAAAACTTAAAATTTCTGAAAATATTTTGCCAAAAGTTAAAAATTCAGCTGATAATTTTGGTTTAACAAGTAAGAGAATTGTCGGCAGTGAAATACCAATATCAGCAGTTCTAGGAGACCAACAAGCAGCTGCAGTAGGACAGTCATGCTTTGAAAGAGGTTCAGTAAAAAGCACATATGGAACTGGTGCCTTTGTCATAATGAATACTGGTTCAAAAAAAATTTATTCTAAAAATAAATTATTAACAACAATATGTTACAGATTGAATGGAAAAAATACTTATGCTCTTGAAGGATCTATTTTTATTGCAGGTGCAGGCGTACAATGGTTAAGAGATAAATTAAAATTTATTAACAATGCTTTTGATACGGAAACAATTGCTCAATCAAAAAAAAATAATGAGGGTGTATACGTTGTGCCTGCCTTCAGTGGAATGGGAGCACCTTATTGGAGGCCTGATGCAAGAGGGGTAATAACAGGTTTAACAAGAAATAGTGATTGGAAAACCTTAGTTAGAGCAGTATTAGAGTCAGTTGCCTATCAAAGTAATGATTTATTTAATGCAATGAAAAAAGATGGTTTAAAACCAACTAAACTTAAGATTGATGGAGGCATGGTAAAAAACAACTGGTTTTCGCAATTTTTATCTGACATCATAAATATAAATACAGAAAGACCAAAGGTATTAGAAACAACTGGTTTAGGAGTAGCTTTACTAGCTGGATATCAAATTGGATTATTTAAATCATTATATCAAATCAAGAGGAAATGGAAAAAAGATAAAATTTTTAAGCCTAAAATAAACCGAAAAGTTAGGAACGATTTAATAAATGGTTGGAAATTATCAGTTCAGAAAGCTCTATTATAAAAAATACAGATAAAAATTTAATTGTCGTTTATGAAATATATAAATTTTATTCTTTTATTTTTGCTAAGTATTTTTAATTCAAATTATTCACAGGCTAATGATTTAGTAATAAGCGAACTGCAGAAGGGTGGGAAAATTGTATTTATAAGACATTCACTTGCACCTGGAAATGGAGATCCTAACAATATTGATTTAACAAAATGTGATACTCAAAGAAATTTAAATCAAGAGGGCATAGAACAATCAAAAAATATTGGAATATTATTTAGCGATAATAATATTCAAATCGACAAAGTATTATCTAGTGAGTGGTGTAGATGTAAAGATACCGCAAGATTTGCGTTTAATAATTATGAAACCTTCAAAGGTTTAAACTCTTTTTATCAAGAGAAGTTTTATAAATATAAAGATGAACAAATTAAAAGTTTAAAAAAATATATATCTAATTGGAATAGTGATAAAAATCTTATTTTAGTAACACATTTCGTGGTTATTTCTGAAATGTTAAATTTTGGCACTTCATCTGGTGAAATTGTAGTTATAGATAAAGATTATAAATTTATAGGAAGTATTGAAACCATGTAGTAATTATACATGATTATTATATTGAATTATGAAAGTTGGATTTATAGGTGTTGGATGGATGGGATTTGGTATCGCAAATAACATCCTTAAAAATAATCATGAATTATTTGTAATTGCTAATAAGAACAGAAAGCCAATTGATAGAATAGTCAAAGAAGGTGCAAAAGAAGTTAAATCTTATGAAGAACTTTGCAAAAGTGGATTAGATGCTTTGTTTTTATGCGTAACGAATTCTCCTATTGCTCATGAAATTGGAAAAAAAATAGTATCATTATTAACTGATAAAACGATTGTAATAGATATTACCACTCATAATCAAAATGGATCTGTTGAAATGGAGCAAATATTAAATGCAAAAAATATTCCTTATTTAGAGTGTCCTGTAATGGGAGGCCCTGTTCAAGCAGAAGAAGGAATATTGGGTGGAATTGTTGGTGGATCTGAGGAAAATTTAAAAAGATCAGAAGAACTTTTAAAATGTTTTTGTAAAAATTATTATCATTTTGGAGGGATTGGAAATGGTGCGAAAACAAAATTATTAAATAATTTTCTATCTTTAGGAACAGCAACTTATGTAATTGAATTAATAAAAGCTGCAAAAAAATTAGATATAGATTTAGATAAACTTTATAAGGTAGCCCAATTAGGCTCGGGTAATTCTAATGCTTTAAAAAGGATTTTTGATAAGGTTTTAGAAGATGATTACACAGGTTTTAAGTTTACAGCAACTAATACACTAAAAGATTTAACGTATATAACAGACTTATTAAAAGGTATGGATAACGCGGAAAAATTATCTGATTTATCAAAATCATTTTATAAAAAAGCTGTTGATGATGGTGATGGTGAACTTTTTATAAGTGAATTAATAAAGAAAAATTAATCTTTTTTTTCTTCTTTTTCTTTTTCAGCAAAGAATAAAGCAATAGCAAATAAAGTTGTCCATGCAATTCCTAATAAAGCTTTTGGACTAGTTTCAGCACTCCATATATCTAAAAAGATTGCACCTAATGCAAGACCGACGAGATAAATAACAATTGCAATATTTGTTTTGCTCATATCAATTAAGCTAATGTTTTACACTATTATTCTAATTGGACAATTATAAACAATCATATATAAAGCACCAATAATTTGGGCGAGTGGCGGAATTGGTAGACGCGTTGGTCTTAGGAACCAATAGTGCAAACTGTGAAGGTTCGAGTCCTTTCTCGCCTACCATATTTTATGAAAGTAACAGTAGAAAATAAAAAAGGTTTAGAAAAAGATATAAAAGTTTTTATCGATAAAAAAACTATATCTGGATATCTCGAAGAAAAATACGAAGAGATAAAAAAAGATGTTGTTTTAAAAGGATTTAGACCAGGAAAAGTTCCCACAGAAATTTTAAAAAGACAATTTGGAAAAGCAGTCTATGGAGAAGTAATAGATAAAGTATTAAAAGATACTACTACTAAAGCTCTAGAAGATAATAAAATTAAACCAGCTGGTCAGCCTAAAATTGATTTAAAGTCATTTGGTGAAGGAAAGGATCTTGAATATACAATTTCAGTAACAGAATTACCAAATGTTGAAGTTGGATCATTAAAAGATCTTAAAGTAGATGAGTATGTAGTTAAAATTGATCCAAAAGAAACAGATAAAAGAATTGATCAAATAGCTAAAACACAAAAAAACTTTAAAGATGCTGAAGAAAG
>CACAIK010000012.1 GCA_902532525.1 uncultured Pelagibacteraceae bacterium | reverse complement strand
TAAGAAATATTATTGGAGGAACAGTATTTAGAGAACCAATAATTTGTAAAAATATTCCTAAACTTGTCCCATCTTGGACGGATCCATTAATTATTGGAAGGCATGCTTTCGGTGATCAATATAGAGCTACAGATTTTTTAGTTCCAGGAAAAGGTAAATTAGAAGTTAAGTGGACATCGGAAGATGGAAGTGATGAAAAAAAATATGAAGTATTTGACTTCCCAGGACCTGGTATTGCTCTTTCAATGTATAATTTAGATAAATCAATTGAGGACTTTGCAAGGTCATGTTTCAATTACGGTCTAATTAAAAAATGGCCAGTATATTTATCAACTAAGAATACCATACTAAAAAAATATGATGGTAGATTTAAAGATATATTTCAAAATGTATTTGAAAAAGATTTTAAATCAGAATTTGAAAAAAATAACATAACTTATGAACATAGGCTAATCGATGATATGGTTGCTTGTGCAATGAAGTGGCATGGTAAATATATCTGGGCTTGTAAAAATTATGATGGTGATGTTCAATCAGACACTGTTGCTCAAGGTTATGGTTCTTTAGGTTTAATGACAAGTGTTCTATTAGCGCCTGATGGTAGAACAATGGAAGCAGAAGCGGCTCATGGAACTGTAACTAGACATTTTAGAATGCATCAGCAAGGTAAAGAAACATCAACCAATCCAATTGCATCTATATTTGCGTGGACAAGAGGTTTGGCGCACAGAGGAAAGTTAGATAGTAATGATGAATTAATTAAATTTGCCAAAATACTTGAAGAAGTATGCGTTGATTCAGTTGAATCAGGATCAATGACCAAAGATTTGGCAATACTTATTGGTCCTTCTACAAAATATTTAACAACTAACCAGTTTTTAGATGTAATTGATGGAAGTTTAAAACAAAAGTTAAATTAAGGTTTTTAGTTTTTCTAAAGCTTCATCGATTTTATTTGAGTCTTGACCCCCAGCTTGTGCAAAATCTTTACGACCTCCACCGCCCTTTCCACCAATAATTTCAGATCCTAGTTTTGCAAATTTAACTGCATCGTATTTATTTGTTAAATTTTCTGTTACACCTACAGCAAGACCAACTTTCTCATCCTTATTTGCAAATACTACTACTATTCCTTCGCCCAATTCCTTTTTACCTGCATCAACTAGTTTTCTTAAGTCTTTTGGAGATAAATCTTGAACTTTTTGCAATCTAACTTGAGTGCCATTTATATTTTCATCTTTAATTATGTTTTTTGTTTTATCAGCTAAAACTGATTGAACATTTAATTGTTCTAATTGTTTATTAAGGTCTTTAATTAGTCCTTTCGTATCTTTATTTTCTAGATTTGGTTTTCCACCTAATCTAATAATTTGAGCAGACACCTCTTTAATACTGTCTTCATCCTTTTGTGCAGAAAGGTTTGACATTTTTTCCTTATTTTTTAAGAATATTTCGAGTTGTTTGTCCCTTAAAGCCTCAACCCTTCTAACTCCAGCAGCTATTGAGGATTGGCTAACAGTTTTAAATTTTCCAATGTCACCTGTATTTTTTACATGAGTTCCACCACATAATTCTGTTGAAAAGTAAGAGTTATTTTCCGCTCCCATAGAAACTACTCTCACTTCTTCCCCGTATTTTTCACCAAAAAAAGCTAAAGCACCTTTTTCAATTGCAGCTTTTGGTGTCATAATTCTTGTAGTTACATCAGTTTTGTTTTGTACGTATTCATTAACTAATTTATCGATAATTGTTAATTCATCCTCAGTAATTGGTTTCATGTGACTAAAATCAAATCTTAGTCTATCAGGCGCAACCAAAGATCCTTTTTGCATAACATGTTTTCCCAATGTTCTTCTCAAAGACTCATGTAATAAATGAGTTGCAGAATGATATGCCTTAAGATTGTTACGTCTTTCAATATCTATTTTCATTTCTACAACGTCTTTAATCTTAATCTCACCAGATTTTAGAATTCCATGATGTATAAAAAGATCTCCAAGTTTTTTTTGAGTATCTGTAACCTCAAATACTGAATTACCAGATACTATCTTTCCTTGATCTCCAACTTGTCCGCCAGACTCTCCATAAAAAGGGGTTTGATTAGTAATAATTATCCCTTCCTCACCATTTAAAATATTTTGTGCTTCCTTATTATTTTTAATTATCGATAACACCACTCCTTCTGATTGGTTAAACTCATACCCAAGAAACTCTGTAGGTCCTATTTTATCTTTTATACCAAACCAAATTTCTTCTTCAGAGGCATCTCCAGAACCTTTCCAATTTTGTTTTGCAAGCTCTTTGCTCTTTTTCATTAATTCATCAAATTTATTTTGATCGACGGTTAAAGATTTATTTTTTAAAATATCTTCTGTTAAGTCTAACGGGAAACCGTAAGTATCATATAATTTGAACGCTACTTCACCTGGTAAAACTTTTTTTATTTTTGAAATTTCATCATTCAAAATTTTAATTCCTCTATCAAGTAAAACTAAAAATTTTTCTTCTTCCATTTTTAATGTTTCTTTAATTAAAGTCTCTGATCTTTCTAATTCAGGATAATTTCCTTTCATTTCATCTTTCAATGTATCAAAGATTTTATTGAAGACTGGTTCTTTAGAACCTAGCAAATGAGAATGTCTCATTCCTCTTCTCATTATTCTTCTAAGAACATAACCTCTGCCTTCATTTGAAGGTAATACTCCTTCTGCAAGAAGAAATGAGCTAGCTCTTAGGTGATCTGCAATTACTCTAAAGCTTGATAAATTATTTTCCTCTTGTTTTACTTTTGTAAATTCAGAAATCGAACTAATTAATTTTTTAAAATGATCTGTTTCGTAATTATCATGTGTGCCCTGAAGTAATGCTGCAATTCTTTCTAAACCCATTCCAGTATCTACAGAAGGTTTTGGAAGATTAATTCTTTTATCTTTTGAAACTTGCTCAAATTGCATGAAGACTAAATTCCATATCTCAATATATCTATCGCCATCCTCATCTTTAGTTCCGGGTAAACCACCTTTTAAATGATCTCCATGATCATAAAATATCTCTGAACAAGGTCCGCAAGGACCCGTTTCGCCCATTGACCAAAAGTTATCTGACGTTGCTATCCTAATAATCCTATCGTCGCTAAAACCCGCTATTTTCTTCCAAAAATTGAAGGCTTCGTCGTCTTCATGAAATACTGTTACATATAATCTATCCTTATTTAATCCAAAATTTTTAGTAATTAAATTCCAAGCAAGTTCAATTCCCCTTTCCTTGAAATAATCTCCAAAAGAGAAGTTTCCAAGCATTTCAAAAAATGTATGGTGTCTTGGAGTGTAGCCAACATTTTCAAGATCGTTATGTTTACCTCCTGCTCTTACACATTTTTGAGAAGTAGTAGCTCTTTGATAATCCCTTTTTTCTAATCCAGTAAAAACATTTTTAAACTGGACCATTCCTGAATTTGCAAACATTAATGTTGGATCATTATTTGGAACCAAATTGCTAGACTCAACTATCTTGTGATCATTTTTTTCAAAATAATCTAGAAAAGTTGATCTGATCTCGTTTAATGTTTTTGCCATATTTTGTTAAAATACAGCTTTTTCTATTGATGTCTACACCTCTGAAGGGAAAAAAGGCGCCCATTCGAGCGCCTTTTTAATAACTAAAAGTTATCTGCTAATTTTTTTTAGTAGGAATTTCTTCTTCTTTTTTTTGAGCCTCTACTTTTTCCTCGCTTAGTGGATTTCCCTCAATTTTCTTTGAGATCACACCAGCCTTTTCTCTGATTGCCATTTCAATTTCAGCAGCGGCTTTAGGATTTTGTTCAAGGTAAAGTTTCGCATTTTCTCTACCTTGACCAATTTTTTCACCTTTGTAAGCGTACCAAGCTCCAGATTTCTCTACGATATCTGCTTTGGCACCTAGATCTATTAGTTCCCCTACTTTACTAATTCCTTTTCCATACATTAAGTCAAACTCAACAACTTTAAATGGTGGAGCAACTTTATTTTTCACAACTTTAACTCTTGTTGTGTTACCAACGATATTATCTTTATCTTTGATTGCTCCAATTCTTCTAATGTCCATTCTAACTGATGAGTAGAATTTTAAAGAATTTCCACCCGATGTTGTTTCTGGGCTTCCAAACATAACACCAATTTTCATTCTAATTTGGTTAATGAAAATAACCATTGTATTAGTTCGTGAAATTGAGCCTGTTAATTTTCTCAATGCTTGAGACATCAATCTAGCTTGCAAACCAACATGAGTATCACCCATATCGCCTTCAATTTCAGCTCTCGGCGTTAATGCAGCTACAGAGTCCACTACAAGAACTGACATTGAGCCAGATTTAATTAATGTATCAGTAATTTCTAAAGCTTGTTCACCTGTGTCTGGTTGAGAAATTAGTAACTCTTCAGTATTTACACCTAATTTCTTTGCATACACTGGGTCTAAAGCATGTTCTGCATCAACGAAACCACAAATTCCACCTGCCTTCTGTGCTTCTGCAACTACTTGCAGTGCTAAAGTAGTTTTTCCTGAAGACTCTGGTCCATAAATTTCAATAATTCTTCCTTTTGGTAATCCACCAATTCCTAAAGCAAGATCTAAGCTTAAAGATCCAGTTGAGATAGACTCAACATCCATAGCTTTTTGCTCACCAAGCTTCATTACTGAGCCTTTTCCAAAGCTATCTGTAATTTGGCTGATTGCTGCGTCTAATGCTTTATTTTTCTCTTTGTTTTCCAATTCTTTATCTTTTGCGGTTTTCACCACTTTTAGGTTATTTTTAGTCATTTTTTGCCTCTTTTTTTGCTTTTTTTAACACTCGAATCATGGATTTAAATGTACACATTTTGTTCTCATTGGCAATATATTTCTCAAAATAGCTTAAAATCGTTAAATTACTTAAGTTTTAGGTATTCACTATTCAATAAACCAATAGCTTTTAGAACATTATATTGGGCTATAAGATTATTTCTCTCAGATTCTGCTAGAGAAATTTTTGCAGCCAATAATAAAGAGTTTGATTGAATAACATCTAGCGTTGTTCTTGAACCTCTTTCATACTCTGCTGCTATTCCTTCGTTAGCAATTTTTGCTGCTCTAACTTGAGATCTTACAGAATTTAAAAAACTTTTTGATGCTTCAAGATTTGACCATGCACTTCCAACATTCTTTTCAGTAGTTTTTACTGCATCCTCAAATAATAAAATTTTTCTAGTTTTTAGATTTGTATTCTTGTTTATTTTTGCACGTTTACTTCCACCTGAATAAAATGGCCAGCTAATTGTTGCTTTAAGTGTATCCTTTTCTCTTTGGTCATAAGTTGAACTAAAATCCTCAGCATATGATCTTTCTAAAGATAAAGATGCGCTAGGTTTTAAGTCACTTTCAGCAATTGCAATATCCATTTCGGACTGATTTAATTCTATTTTAGCAATCATTATATCTGGGTTGTTCTCTCTTGCTAAATTGATTGCTGTACTAAGTTCACTTGGAACTCCTACAATTGCTCTATTTGTCTTTTTTAATTCATTGGTATTTAAAAGTTTACCAATGATATTTTCATAATTTAATTTGTTAATCATTAATTCACTTCTTGCTTGAGTTAGTTGAGCGCTTGCTCCAGCAAGTGAGGATTCAGTTTGTGATAAATCTGCAGTTTTTATTTGTCCTCTATCTAATCTAACTTTATCATTTTCAAGTTGTTTAATAAGTAAATTTAAATTTTGTCTATTAATCGCAACTTTTTCTCTTGATAAAATTACAGATGTAAAAGCTTCTATAGCACTGTAAAGAACATCCTGTTCTTTTTTAAATAATTTTGCTTTTGAAAGTTCTAAACCTATTAAATTTTTTTCATAATTAAGGTCTCTTCCAAAATCCAATAAGGTTTGCTCTAATTTTATGGATGTTGTGAATGGATCAGAATCGCTAATTGTTGCATCACCTCCACTCTGATTTGTAAGTTTATTTGTTTCTTCAAGGCTTTTAGAACCACTTAAACTCAAGGAAGGCATATAATCGGCTTTAGATATATTTAGATCTTCCTCAGATGCTTTTATATTTTCTCTCTCAGCATTTAATTGTTTATTATTGTTATAAGTTTCATTTAATGCTTCATATAATGTGACAGCTAGCGATTGAGCTGTTAAGCAAAGAAAACTAACAATTATTATTAATATTTTTTTCATTAGTTGTACTTTACAGAATTAATTTGATGATTAGAATTTAATTTAATGACTATAGATGCGTATTTTGGCGCATATTTAAACATATTCTGTGTAATTCTCTGGTAAGTTTGCATAAAATTTAAAACTTCCTTTTTTGTCATAATTTTTTGTTTTGTTTTTTTATTCTTATTTTTTAATTTAAGTTTTTTTTCCTGAATAACTCTCCACTTTTGTAATAAACTAAAATTTTCTGCCCTTAAAAATAATAAACAATCGAGCTTACTATAAAGTTTTTTATATCCTTTTTTTAGCTGGTCATTAACGTGTTTTCTCCAGATTAATTTACTATCATCATTTTTTTCCATCATATTTACACTTTTTTTTAATGTTTTTAAGCTTTCAGGTCTTGCTCCAACACACCAACCTTCGAAAATGATTACATCTGGTCTGCTATTTACTTTATACCAATTTTTTTTTGTAAATCTGTCATCAGTTGCCTTATCGAACTTGGGTAACATAATTGATCTAAATTTTCTAGAGTTTGCTTTTTTAATAAAACTAGACATATATGCTATATCATGAGTTCCTGGAACACCTCTTGTCAATAATAAAGGATGAACTTTCTTTGATAACTTTATTCTATCATTCTTTGTTTTGTAAATATCATCAATTGATATTTTGAAAACTTTTAACTTAAAATATTTTTTTAAAATTATCATTAAGATAGAGCTTATAGTAGTTTTTCCAGTTCCTTGTCCTCCTGTTAAACCAACTATATAAGGTTTCTTTATATTTGTTTTTTTTGCAATCCAGAAACTCATTGGAACAAGATAATGTTTTAACATCTTGTCTTTATTTTTAAATTTATCCGAAGATGTTTCTTGTGTTTTAATAAACTTATAACAATCTTTTTTTACTTTATTTAAACAATCCTCAACTGAATTCATTTAATCTATTTTTTGTCAAGTGGATGGTTTAAACCATCAAAGAAAACAACATCTTTTAAATCGTCGACTTTAACTTCATCTACACAACCTAAATTAAATCCAGTCATGGCGGGTGCACTTCTTGGGTTATGATGTGTGTAAATTCCACATTCAATACAAAAGTAATGATTAGCAACTTTTGTATGGTACTGATAAAGCTTTAATTTATCTTCTCCCTTAGTGACTTTAAAATCTTCATTTTTTACCATTCCCATTGTTGCATTTTTTCTTTTACATATAGAACAGTTACATCTCACAATTTTTGGTAATTCATTGATTTTAACTTTAATTTCTGCTTCTACACATCCACAATGACATGTTAGTTTCGGCATTAATTATTCTCCCCATTTTCCATGAAACTCATAAACAACTGCTGGCTTATCACCAACTACCCAGCCGTCATGACCTGGGTCAATTGAATATGCATCGCCTGCTTTATATGTTAATTCTGTTCCATCATCATGTTTGGCGCAAACTGCTCCTGAAACTATTACTCCAAGATGTTTTGCTTTACAGCTATCAGTGCCTACAGTTGGTTTAATATCTTGTGACCATTTCCATCCTGGCTGCAAAACTAATCTCATTACTCTTTGATCTCCCACTTTTACGATATCCATTTTAGCATTGTTGAAACTGGTATTGCTTTCATCTGGATTATCAAAACTTTTAACTTCAATTGAACTCATACCCTTCTCCTTTTATAATTAAATTTAGATCATAGACTACTAATGGTTTAAGTTATCCACAATAGCACAAAATATGGTTTTGGATGTTCACGTTTTGATTCACTTTTGATTCACTTACAGACTCAAAATACAACCTAATTGACACTATTGTATAACTCATGTACTAATAAGAACAAAACAAGAACACTTATGAAGCTAACTATACCTTATTATTTACATAAAGCAGGAGCTGGTTTTCCTTCCCCTGCAACTGACTACATAGAAGAAGATATAGATTTAAACGTACATCTAATCAAAAATGTTCCAGCAACTTTCATCATAAGAGTTCAAGGAAAATCAATGGTGGATGTTGGAATAAATGATGGTGATTTATTAGTCGTAGACAAAAGCTTAACTCCAAAAAATTTTTCAACTGTCATAGCAAATGTTCATGATGAACTCGTTGTTAAAACTTTAGTTAAAGAAAAAGATAAGCAATTTTTAACATCAGGCTCTAAAGAATTTTCTGATCGAATTTTAATTAATGAAGAACAAGATATTTTTATTTGGGGAGTAGTTACCTATGTCATACATTCAGTACACTAAAAAATTAGCACTGGTTGACTGCAATTCTTTCTATGTCTCTTGCGAAAGATTATTTAATCCAAAAATAAGAAAAAAACCTGTTGTAGTTTTATCTAATAATGATGGCTGTATAGTTTCAAGATCTACTGAAGCAAAAGCTTTAGGAATTAAAATGGGTGAACCCTACTTTAAAGCAAAAGATATTATTATCAAAAATGATGTACAAGTATTCTCATCGAATTATTCTTTGTATGGGGATTTATCTAGAAGAGTAATGAGAACTTTAAAAAGATTTAACTCCGATATTGAAGTTTATTCAATTGATGAAGCATTTATGGATTTATCAAATTTTTCTGATAATGAAGTAGAGCAAGTTGGAAGAGAAATTAGAGAAACAGTTTTAAAGTGGACTGGTATTCCAACAAGTATAGGAATAGCTAAAACTAAAACTTTAAGCAAGGTTGCAAATCATATAGCTAAGAAAAAACAATCAGGTGTTACAAGTTTAATTGGAATAGAAAATCTCGATCCTATTCTTGAAAAAATTGATATTAATGATGTTTGGGGTGTTGGAAGACAGATGACAAAGTTTTATCAAAAAAATGGAATTTATAATGCTAAACAATTAAAAAATAAATCAAACACCTGGATTAAAAAATCTTCGAATGTTCTAAGTTCAAGAACCGCAATGGAACTTAGAGGCGTGCCTTGTATTGATTTAGAAAAAACTGCATCGAAAAGAAAAAGCTGTGTAGTATCAAGATCATTTGGAAAAAGAATAGAAAAATTCCAAGAACTTGAAGAAGCTGTTGCTAGTTATTGTTTAAATGCATCAGAGAAAATAAGATCTGAAAACCTCGTTGCAAAAGCAGTTATGGTATTTGTTAGAACCAGTCCATTTCAAAAACAATTTGGTTTTTATTCAAACTCCAGAACTGTTGATTTTCCTATAGCAACTAACAATAGTATAGAGATCGTAAAAAACGCTTTATCTGTCTTAAAAGTAATCTTTAGAAAAGGACATCGTTATCAAAAAGCAGGAGTGATGCTAACTGGATTAACAGACGCTGAAAATAATGAAAACTTATTTTCATCAGCAAAAGACGAGAGAATTAATAGATTAATGAGATCAATTGATAATACAAACTATAGGTATGGAAGATCGACATTAAGTCTTGCAAGTGCTGGGGTTAGAAAGTCTTGGAGCATGAAAAGGGATTACAACTCAAAGATAGATACAGCTGATTTCTATTGTTTACCAACAATTAGAGCTTAAAATTATTAATTACCAAGAAAATCTGGCCAATCCTTCCAACCATCATTTTTATAAGATCTATCTGGCATTGAAGGTAAATTTATAGGCCTTTTTTTGGATTTTAGGTATTTTCTCCATTCAGAGCTATTTTTTATTTTCAATTTCCTAACAAAAATTTTCGCTTCTTCAAAACTCATTCTCATTTTTCTTCTTTGTGCCGGTGAAATATTTCCACTTCCTAAGAAATCAGACCAGTTAACCCAGCCCCTATTTTTAAAAACTCCATCAGGGTTTAGTGGTATTTTGAGTTTTCTTTTTAATATAGTGGGTCTATACTTTTCTTTTGTGGGTATATTAAGCTTTCTTACAATTTTTCTAACCTCTTTGAAATTAATATTTTTATATCTGAATGTTGCTACGTTTTCGTGACCTAAAAATTCGGGCCAACCTTTCCAACCTTTATTTGCATAAACTCTTGCGCAATTATTTGGAATGCCTTTTAATTTCAAATTATTTGATTTTTGAAATATCTTAAATTCACCTTCGGATTTAAATTTATATTTTTGAATATATTTTTTTGCTTCTACATAAGGTATTATTTGAACATAATTTTTTTCTCCGAACAAATATCCATTATTCTTTAATCCTTTATAAATATTCATAGGTTCTGAGGGCCAAGTAAGTTTGTTATTTTTTTTCCTGAAAACTGAATAAGATTTATAGCTAGTCAAATTGTATTTTCTACACTCTTCTCTTAAGTCGTTTAAAGATATAAATATTTTACTTTTATCTCTATTATTTACTTTATTATTTCCAAGATATTCTCCCCAGCTAACCCATCCTTTTTTAAAATAAATTCTTTGAGCATTATTTGGTATTTCTTTAGGAAAAATTTTTTCTTTAAAAAGTTTATTGTATTCTTTAACACTCTGTATTTTAAATTTTTTGATGAAATTTTTTGCTTCTTCGTAAGAAAAATATTTTATTTGACCTGGTGCCAGATTTCCTGTGCCTAAGTAATCTCCCCAACCTTTCCAACCTTTGTTTCTATAAACATCATCAGGATACATTGGAATATCCATTGGAAAATTATGTTTTCGCCCGTAATAATTTCTAAATTCTTTTGCATTATTTAAATTTAACGATTTAACATAATCTTTTGCTTCTTCGAAAGGTCTCCAATTTCTATAAGCTACTTTTTCCCAAATCTTTAATTTAACGGCATTATTAAATTCTTCAGCCTCAACTTTATAAAGATTATTAATTGAAGTAACTCCTTCGACTGGTGACCCTCCACCAGGTTTTTTCCCTTCCGACACAGCTCTTAAATACTCTACTATTCTTTTATCTGTTGTAGCTAAAGCTCTAACAGTAATAGACACATCATCAAAACCTTGTTGTTCAGCAGCTTCATTAAAATCTACTCCATCAGGAATGAAAATTGGTATTAAAATATATCCAAATTTCTTACCTTTTGATAAACGTAAAGCTCTCCCTGCAGCTTGAACAATATCAACCTTACTTCTCTTTGGATCAGTGAAACAAACACAATCAATTGCAGGTAAATCAACACCTTCTGTTAAACATCTGGCATTTGTCATTAATCCTTTATCTTCCTCAAATGCCAACATTTCTAGAGCCCTATCAGAAGTTGGCATATCTCCTCTGACATGAAAAGTTTTAAGCTTTCCGTATGTTGGATATATTTTTGTAATTAGATCTTGTTGTTTTCTAAAATTTTCTGCTCTTTTAATTGATCGATGAAAAGATATGGCATTTTTTATTTTGAGTTTTTTTATAGCTTTTCTTAATGCTATTGCAGTTGCAAGTTCTCTAGCGGTAATATCTTTAAGCTCTTTTTTTACTTCTAAATATTTGTTTGTTTGAGTAATTTCTTCTATCTCGGGGTTAGTTATTCCAAAGGTTATAATTTTATAATCGGATATTATTGGAGGTTTTGAATTGATTGCTTCTTTAAAACTTAATTCATAAATCAAATTTCCATAATCTCTTGGATCGTCCATTGACATATATTCATCACTATCACCTTTGAATAACCTTTCGGTTGCGGTCATAAATAATCTTTTTTTTATTTTAATGTTTTTTTGATGTAATAGATGTGCCATTGGCTTCGATCCTGAACCTACTGTTTTATGAGCTTCATCCATTATTCCAAGATCATAATCAAATCCTTTTGATCCAATTGCAGTTGCTTTTCCAGATTGATAAGTTGTGAAAACTATTTTTATTTTAGAGGTTTTATTTCTCAAAAAATTTCTTATTACTCTTGGATCAGTATCAACTTTTATCCCAAGATCTGCTGAAAAAGTTACAAAATCATCCTGTTCCTCTTTAACTGTGTCATCAGAACAAACACATAACCAGTCTGGTTGAATATTGTTTAACAAAAATTCTCTTGTCCAAACCTTTAATGTTTGCTGCAGCAAAGCTAAGCTAGGTACAGCTATTAAGATTGATTTTGGTCTCATTTTTTCTGCTATCCAAAAGGCAGTCAAACTTTTACCTGTTCCACAAGGCATAATCATTTTACCTCTTTCATTATTTTTAAAATAAGAAATGGTTTTACCGATTGCTTGTTTTTGATGAGGTCTTGGACTTAATTTTTTTGGTTTTTCTATTTTGCCTACCGATTTAGATTTAATTTCTTTGAATAACTGACCATTATCTCTATCTAATCCTAGCCAAGTAGTTAATAATTCAAAACCAACACTATTAAGTAATTTTATTTTCTTTGGAGGTCTATTTACTGTTGCACAGACAATTCCGTGTGAAATATTTTTACAAACAGTAAAAGCTAAATTGTTAAATGTGGATAGGTCTCCTTTAACCTTTAAAGTTTCAGTATTATCTGATCGAAATTTGCACTGTATTGCCCAATACTCACCATCAAAAGTTTCTGCAATTAAATCAATTCCTTCATCAGTATTTGGTAAATTAAGCTTTATTTTTAAACTGCTTGGAACTTCTTTTAGCAAATAAACCTTTCTCAGCTTAGTTTTGTATTGAGGAGCTACTTCTAAAAAATACTTCGTTAAATACTCAAAAATATCACCAGCCAATTTAGATTTATTATTTTTTATGAGTTTTTTTAAAGTTCTATTTAAATCTTTCCAAGATTTAGCTTGTTGGATGACTTTTATCTCTTTCATTTTATTGAATTAAATAAAACTTATTTTATTGTGTCAATATTCTCGATATTGCTTAATGCATTGTTTAATTCTTCTAAATTTTCTCTTCTTCCAATCATTACAACTGATAATCCAAAAGCGATAATTAGAGCTAAAGGGATAGCTGTAACAAAACTTATGTAATCAGCCATTAAGATTAAATAAATGGCATAAAATAAAATTGATCGAATAATAACTGTAGATTTAAAAACAGCTATGATAGCTAAAGAATGCTTAATTAAGTTTTTAAAACTCATTTTAGAAGGACCAAAATATCTTGTTCCTCTTATAGATGGAGACGAAGATTTATCTTTTTCTAATTTAGCTAGTGATCCTGAAAAGCTACACCAAGTAGATTTATTATTTATTAATTTCTCAACAGTTGATTTTGGAAGACATGTATAATTTCCAAATTTTATAGAATGGCCAGTGAAAACATAAGTAATTATTTTATGTAAATTATAACAAATTTTAAAAATAAAGTTTTCTGCTCTTTTTACTCTTTCTCCTACAATTGTTTTTCCTTCGTCATATTTTATGTATTCAAGAAAACTCTTAATTTCTTCAGGTCTATCTTCACCATCAGAGTCCATTGGAATTACGTAATCAAATTCTTTATTTTGAAATATATGTTTAAGTCCTGTTGCAATACATCTGCCGTGGCCTTGATTATTTTTAATATTTAAAATTTCAATAGATAATAAATTTTCTATATTGGAGATAGAGTTTGGTTTTTCTTCAGTTGATGCATCATTGACAATAACAAGAGAAAATTCAGCATCTAAATCTTTTACAATTGTATTTATTTCCTCAATTAATTTTGAAGCTGATTTCCAGTCATTATAAACTGGCGTTAAAATAGTAATTTTCATTTATTTAACTTGCAAGTAACCTCAGCAGAGAAGCTACAATTCCATGTCCAGACAACTCTATTATTACAACAATAAAGACGATGAATAGTATGTTTTTATTGAATTTCATATCTATGATCCAACACAAATCTTATCAATACACATATATTTTTCAAATGAATTCAATTTTTGCTTTGTAACAAAGCCTTTCCAAATAGGCCTTGAATTAATGTGATATGATAAATTTCCAGCTGCCCATTCATCGCCTAGCACATATTTAATAGGTTCATCATGTTGTTCATGCCATGCCATTTGAACTTTTATAGCTATATCTTTTCCAGGATAATCAGTCCTTTTATCAGTCTGAGATATTGAGACATAACCATACAAAATTGGAGATAATAGAAATAAAAATATAAATCCTATTAAAAAGGAATTTAGTTTCTTAATGTTTATTTGATTTTTCAAAAGGTAAATAAACAAAGTTCCAAAGAATAAGTAAAAAGGGGTCATCCACATAGTTCTAATTTTTGACCCGGTTATTAGCGCTGTCATAAAAACCAGAACAATTGGGACTAAATTAATAAATATTAAAAATAAAAGTTTTTCATCTTTTAAGTTTAACTTTTTGGGAATTTTTTTTATTAGTAGCCAGACTAAAATTAAAAACGGTATTAAAATACCAATTTGTTTTAATGTGAATATCAATGGATATTTAAGATGATTCATTATCTGCCCTTCATCTAAACCTGCACGAGCAAAAGCATATTTAATGGTAATAAAATCGTTATTGAATAACCAAATTATATGCGGAATTAAAATTACAAAAAATACTTCTAAAGAAACTAAATATTTAAAATCAAACTTTTTTGATTTTTTAAAAAATATTAAATATGCAAACAATAAATCTATTGCAGCTAATAAATAAATAAAAAGATACTTAGATAAAATTCCAAACGCTGCTGCAGCTCCTAACAAGATGCAATCATTGAGCTCGATTTTTTTACTATTGTATATTTTCCAAGTATAATAAACCGTCAAACACCAAAAAGGTAATTGGCAAACATTTACATTAAATTCTGGAGTTGTAAAATTATAGAAGTATATCCCTTCAATAAGAAAAACAGATAACAAACTCAAAGTGCCATCATTAAGAATTTCTTGTGAAAGTTTAAAAATAATGAAAAAAGAAACAACTACAAAAATTTGACTTAAAAAATAATAAGCCCAATCTTGTGGTCCAAATATTTGAAAAAAAACTTCTGGGAAAAATGCACTCAGTGGTGGATGTTTATTAAATCCCCAATCTAAATTACTGCCCCAAGCCAAAGCTTCAATTGTATCCAAAGGTAAATTTGAGTTTGTGATCGTAGGAACAACTGTCCATAGAATTAAGTGAGTCGTTACAAAAATATAAAAAATATTATTTATATTTCTTTTGTTTAAGGCCATTTTCGTCAATCTATATGAATAAACCGTTCTTGACACTCATTTATTCATGAATATATTCACCAACTCAAAATAGCTAAGTATGGTAAGAATTTCAAAAACTTATACTCCAAAAGAAAAAGAGAAATATATGTGCGCTAAACACTTAGCGTATTTTAAGATGAAATTAATGGAGTGGAAAAAAGATTTAAAAAGAACAAATAATGAGGCGATTTTTCAAGCATCCATGGATGATAATAGTGCATCAGCTGATATAGTTGATCAAGCAAGTTCATACACTGAAAAAAATGTTGAAATGAGAGCTATTAATAGACAAATCAAATTAATTTCAAAAATAGATGGTGCATTGAAAAAAATTCAAGACGGAACATATGGTTTTTGTGAAGAAACCGGTGAGCCTATCGGTTTAAAAAGATTAATGGCTAGACCAGTTGCAACCCTTTGTATTGCAGCTCAAGAAAAACACGAAAAAGACGAAAAAGTTTACGCTGACGATTAAGGTAAATCAATTTTAGCATCTTTATTTAAAGCTTTAAAACCTTTGATTACAGCTGGACGTTCAGCAATTTCAACAAACCACCTGGATAGATTTTCAAAATTATTTAATCCAATATCATGTCTTTTGTGTCTCGCAATCCATGACCATGTAGCAATATCAGCAATAGAATATTTATCATTTGCTAAAAACTTACTTTGAGCCAATCTAGCTTCAAGATCTTCATAAATTTTTCTGGTGATTTTGAAGTATCTTTCTTCACCCCACTCACTTTTCCCTTGATGATAATAATGAAACTGATGATGTTGGCCTATCATTGGACCGACAATAGCCATTTGAGCCATCAACCACTGATTTATCTCTAGTCTATCTACTTCGGGATAAAGTTTGTTACTTTTCTCACCTAAATACATAAGGATAACTCCAGACTCAAATACAGTCTTATTATTCTCATGATCTATAATTACAGGTATTTTATTAAATGGACTTATTTTTTTAAATTCTGGTTTAAATTGATCACCGCTCAAATTAACTTTTGTAAGTTTGTATATAAAATCAATTTCCTCAAGCATTATGCTAATTTTCCAACCATTAGGAGTATCAGCAGTAAAAAGTTCGATCATTCTTTTACACCCAATCTATCTTTGATAGTGGTGGATGCAGTTGTAAATTCAAATCTATATTTTTCGTCAGGCCTTGCATATTTAAAACAACCCCTTGCAGCTAAAGCTCCTTCATGAAAACCTGAAAGTATTAACTTTAATTTACCTGGATAAGTACAAATATCACCGATTGCAAATATCCCTTTTTTATTTGTTTCGAAATTTTCTGTATTTACAGGAATAGTTTTTTTATCTAAATTTAGTCCCCATTCGGCAATTGGTCCTAATTGCATGATTAAACCGAAAAAACCCAAAACATAGTCAGCTTTTAAAACTTTACTTTCACCTGACTCACTTTTTATTTCTACGCTTTCTAATGAGCCATTTCCTTTGACATCTTTAATTGAATATTTAGTAATCAAATCAATTGTTTTATTATCACTTAATTCTTTTATTTTTTGAACACTTGCTGGCGCTCCTCTGAACTCATCTCTTCTGTGAACAAGTGTTACTTTTGATGAATTAGATAATTCTATAGCCCAATCAAGTGCACTATCTCCGCCTCCAAAAATAACTACTGATTTATCTTTAAAAATAGTTTTGTCTTTTATTGAGTACAAAACTGATTTTCCGTCATACTTTTCAGCACTTTTAGTTGGGAATTTTCTTGGTTCAAAAGAACCTACGCCACCTGCTATAACAATATTAGGTGTTTCAAACTCTTTCCCATTTAATGTTTTAACTAACCATTTATTGTTTTCATTTTTTAATTCTTGAACTCTGTCACTTAAATGAAAGTTAAAATTAAAAGGTTTTATTTGTTCAATTAAATTATTTGTAAGTTCTTCTCCTGTACATTTTGGAACTGCAGGAATATCATAAATTGGTTTATCAGGATAAAGCTCAATACACTGTCCTCCAATCTTATTTAAGTTATCAACGATTTCACATTTTAATCCAATGATACCTAATTGGTGCGCGCAAAATAAACCTGTGGGTCCTGCACCAATAATTACTACATCTGTTTTAATCATTAAACTTGTTTCTCCGGCATATGTACAATTAAACCATCTAGATCATCTGAGACGATTAATTGACAGCTTAATCTGCTATTAGATTTTGGTTCATAGGCTTGGTCTAGCATATCATCTTCTCCCATTTCTTTTTCTGGGAGTTTCTTATACCACTCATCATCATTGATATATACTTGGCAGGTGGCACACGACATTCCACCACCGCAATCAGCATCTATACCAGGTATGTTGCTTCTAACAGCTCCTTCCATAACAGTCATTCCATTGGGCACATCCACAACATGTTCTTTTCCATTAAATTCTATATATTTGATTTTTGCCATATTTTATAAATAATTCTTACAAACTAATTTGCGACTGCGGCAAATTTTTGAAATTTAGCATTTTCTAATTTTTGAACCAAAAAAAAAGGCAGGTATGATTTATCATACCCGCCTTTTTTTAATATTAAAAGCTAATTATCTAGCTCGTGCTCCACCTTGTGAAACTGCTGCTGACCAGATTACTAGACCAAAAGCAATTTTGTTGATGAAGTCTGCTAAGTTGTAAATTACGTTCAATGAGTTAGCGTCTACTCCACCTACTAGGTAACCAAAAATGTAACCTAATGGGTAAATAGCCCAACCGATTGTTACGATCATTCTCATAGCGCCCCATGCAGTTGCTAATGGCTTGTTTCCAGTTTTAGCTGCAATTTTTCCAGCTTCACCAGAGAATACTTCATATAAGATGTAGATCCATCCAGCCATACCGACTATGAAACCAAGCATAGCATTGATGTAACCTGCTTCTCCTAAGTATCCACCAATTAACATCACAAGCGAACCAATTAATAATCTCCAGAAGATTGCTCCTGGGATTTTCTTAACTGCTGCTAGAATTAAGTAAAACTCGATCATCTGTAATGGTACAGTGATTAACCAATCAATATATCTATATACTGTTGGAGAATCTCCAGTCATTACCCATACATCTCTCATGTACATGTAGTGAATGAATGCAACACCAGTTACAAGACCAGCTACTGTTACTGAAGTTTTCCAGCCTGCTGCAACAGTATTTCTTTCCATGAAGAAGAATACTGTAGCTGCTGCCATACCCATTGCGATTACCCAAAAGGAAATCCCAACAAAGTCGTCAGAAGCTAACATAGCAGTTGCTGCGTTTGCTGCACCAGTAAGACCAAATAAAGCCACTGCTGCTAATGCAAACATTTTAAGTTTTTTCATAAAAAACTCCCTCTCGTTAGTTTTTTTAGTTTAAATTTAAACTACGGACAAACCATAAAGGTTTTTCCAAAGTTAGGGGCTTATTATCAAATTAAATTAGTTTGTTGAAGACTTTTTGCCGCGTTATAAGTGTTGATTTTATTGACTTTTTAAAATTAAATACAACCTGTTGCATAAATTCAATAGAAAAATGACCATAAAAAGCAAATCAGAATGACAAGAAATTATAAAGAAATTTACAGCGAATCTTTAAAAAATCCTGAGGAATTTTGGCAGAAAATTTCTGAAGATGTGTTTTGGTTCAAAAAACCAACTAAGATTTTAAAAAAAGACAATCCTCCGTTCTATAAATGGTTTGAAGATGGTGTAACAAACACATGCTTCAATGCATTGGATCTTCATGTTGATCAAGGTAGAGGGGATAAAACAGCTTTAATCTATGACAGCCCTATAACAGGAAGTAAAGCAAAGTTTACTTTCAAAGAATTAAAAGAAAAAGTTTCAAAATTTGCAGGAGCTTTAGATAAACAAGGAGTTAAAAAAGGAGATCGAGTAATAATTTACATGCCAATGATACCAGAAGCAGTAGTAGCAATGCTGGCTTGTGGCAGAATTGGTGCAATTCACTCTGTTGTATTTGGTGGTTTTGCCTCAAATGAATTAGCCAGTAGAATTGATGATAGTAAAGCTAAAATTTTAATCACAGCATCATGTGGATTTGAACCTGGAAGAACAGTTGAATATAGACCACTTGTAGATGGGGCTTTAAAATTAGCAAATCATCAAGTTCAAAAAGTAATATTATTTCAAAGAAAAGATCACGAGGTAAAATTAAATAAACCATTAGAAATAAGTTGGGATGAAGCGCTATCTGGAGCAAATGATAAAGATTGTGTTGAGATGGGTGCCAATGATTATGCTTACATCCTCTATACTTCAGGTACTACAGGTATTCCTAAAGGAATAGTTAGAGATATTGGTGGTCACATAGTTGCTCTTAAATGGACAATGAAAAATATTTATAACATTGATCAAGACGATGTATGGTGGTCAGCAAGTGATATTGGTTGGATAGTAGGACACTCTTATATTGTCTATGCTCCATTATTCAAAGGATGCGCAACGCTTCTATTTGAAGGCAAGCCTGTGGGCACTCCTGATGCAGGAGTATTCTGGAGAATTATTTCAGAGTATAAAATCAAATCTTTATTTACTGCTCCAACAGCATTTAGGGCAATTAAGAAAGAAGATCCAGAAGGTAAATTTTTTTCTAAATATGATTTAAGTTCATTTGAGTCATTATTTTTAGCAGGTGAAAGAGCAGATCCAGATACAATTAAATGGGCAGAAAATTTACTTAAGGTTCCTGTAATTGATCATTGGTGGCAAACTGAAACGAGTTGGGCGATAAGTTCAAACTGTACTGGAATTGAAATGCAAGAAACTAAATATGGATCAGCTTGTAAAGCAGTCCCTGGTTATGATGTAAAAATAATTAAACCTGATCAAACAATAGCAAAACCAAATGAGATGGGAGATATAGTGGTTAAACTTCCACTTCCTCCAGGAACTTTTCCAACTTTATGGAATGCAGATGAAAGATATAAAGAAAATTATATGTCAAATTATAATGGTTACTATCAAACTTACGATGCGGGGCATATTGATGATGATGGATATATTTGGATTATGTCTAGAACAGATGACATAATAAATGTTGCAGGTCATAGACTTTCAACTGGTGCAATAGAAGAAGTTTTGTCTGAACATCAGTCTGTTGCTGAATGTGCAGTGATAGGAATAAAAGATCAGCTGAAAGGACAATTACCAATTGGTTTAATTGCTCTAAAAGCAGGGGTTTCTAAGGATAATGAGACTATTTCAAAAGAGTGTGTGCAAATGGTTAGAGATAAAGTCGGACCTGTTGCAGCTTTTAAAATAGCAATTGTTGTTAAAAGATTACCAAAAACTAGATCTGGAAAAGTTCTAAGAGGAACAATTCGAAAGATTGCTGACAAAGAAGAATATAAAATGCCCGCAACAATTGATGATCCTGCCATCCTTGACGAGATAAAGGAAGACTTAATAAATAACAGTATTTTAAAATAATGCTTAAGACATATCTTTTTTTAGTAGGAGCAATTATTTGTGAAGTATGTGGAACAATGCTTCTTCCTGTTACTCAAAATTTTACAAAAGTAACACCAACAGTGTTTTTATCTGTATTTTATTTATCCGCTTTTTATTTACTTACTTTTGTTGTTGATAAATTGCCTATTGCGATTGTTTATGGAACATGGAGCGGACTTGGTATTTTTACTATTGCAATCTTGGGCTATATATTTTTTAAACAATCCTTAAGCTGGCAAGCTATATTGGGTATGTTTCTTATTGTAGTTGGAGTAACACTTGTAAATATGTATTCAAGTAAAACTATATAACTTAGTCAAACAGAATTGGTTTTCCAGATGGATCTCCTAAAATTTCATCTTCTTTCATTTTAATATCACCATTTATAATTGTATAAACTGGTGACCCTTTAAATTTATAGCCATCAAATGGGCTCCATCCACACTTACTATGAATATTTTCATTTTTAATTTCAATCGTTCTATTCATATCTATTATAGTAAAATCAGCATCATAATCTTTTTTGATAAAACCTTTATTTTTAATACCAAATACAGAAACTGGGTTTTCACAAAGAAGTTTAATTAGCTGATCTAACGTAAGTTTTTTGTGACTCACATGATTTAGCATAACAGGCAACAATGTTTGCACGCCAGGCATGCCGGATGGTGATTGTGGATATTCTTTTAATTTGTTTTCTTTTAAATGCGGCGCATGGTCTGAACCAATGGTATCATTATAGTTATTTCTAATTGCATACCACAGTCTATCATAATGAGACTTTTCTCTTAAAGGAGGGTTCATCTGAGCAAAAGTACCAAGTTTGTCATAACAATCTGGTGCATATATTGTTAAATGCTGAGGCGTAATTTCAAAAGTTATGTTTCCTTTATTTTGAGAAAGGAAATCTACTTCTTCTTTTGTTGTAACATGCAAAATATGTGCTTTTTTGTTAAGTCTTTTTGCAATCTTAACAATCCGTCTTGTTGATGACATTGCACATTCTTCGTTTCTCCATATAGGATGAGTGTGAACATTACCTTTTTCTATTAATTTTTTTCTTAAATTAATTATTTCTTCATCTTCAGAATGGACAGCAACTATTTTTGATGTATTTTGAAAAACTTTTTCAATATCTTCTTCTTTGTCAACTAAAAGATTTCCAGTTGACGATCCTGCAAAAAGTTTTACTCCGCAGCAACCATCTAAACCTTTAAGTTTTGCTAAATCGGACGAATTATCTGGAGTTGCTCCAAAATAAAAAGCATAATTTGAATACATCCTATTTTTAGCAAGACTTAACTTATTATTAAATTCTTTCATATTTGCAGTGGGCGGATTAGTATTTGGCATCTCAAAAACACTTGTAATACCCCCAGCAATAGCTGCTTTGCTGCCAGTATGTAAGTCTTCTGCATTAGTTGATCCAGGTTCACGGAAATGAACTTGAGTGTCCATGCAACCAGGTAAAACTAATAAATTGCTTGCATCAATAGTTTCTTTGCTTTGTTTGTCACTTAAATCACCAATTGTTGAGATTTTTCCATTCTGAATACCAATGTTAGTCTTATTAAGTTTTCCATCAATATAACACTCTCCATTTTTTATAATAAGATCTAACATTTTATGAAATAGTTATTATATTATTCTCAAATATCTATCAATAATGAAAAAAAATAATGTTTATATATTAGAGGACAGAGGACTTTTATATGTCTCAGGTGAAGACTGTAAAGAGTTTCTACAAAATATAGTCACAAATAATATCAACAACGTAGATGAAAGAAATTCATGTTATTCTGCTTTGCTTACTCCACAAGGAAAATATTTGTATGACTTTAATATATTAAAACATAAATCTGGATATTTTTTAGATTGTGAGAAAAAAAATATTGACAATTTATTTAAACAATTAAATTTATATAAACTTAGATCAAAAGTAGAGATTTTAAATTTAAGTAATGAATTTGTAATCGCAGTTATTAGTAAAGAAAGATTTTTTGATATGGAAAATTCAAGCCCTAATGCAGGTTGTACAATTAAATTTAGAGAGGACAGTATTTTTTTAGATCCTAGAAATATAGAGCTTGGAGCAAGAATAGTAAGTAATTTAGAAAAATTGTATTTATCATTAAAAAAACTTGGGCTTAAAAGTGCAGATAAAAATGAATATTACAAATTAAGTCATGAAATCGGCATTCCACAAATTAATACTGAAAAACTTCAGAATAAACTTTTTGGTATTGAATGTAACTTTGATGAATTAAATGCAATAGATTTTAAAAAAGGTTGCTACGTAGGCCAAGAAAATACTGCGAGAATTAAATTAAAAGATAAATTAAACAAACGTCTACTACCAATCGAAGTTATAGATGGTAATTTAGATAACGATATCATATCAGTTGAGCAAGATGAAATAGGAAAAATATTAATAAACGATAATTATCCCTATGCTCTTATCAAAATCAAAAATGAAAATTTTGATTTTGATAAAACTTTTAATTGCGGTTCCGCAAAAATAAAAGTCAAAAAACCTGATTGGCTTCAAATTACTTAATATATTTGGATAAATCTGGTTTAAAATAATTTGGACCTTTCATTACTTTGCCTTGATCATTAAAAATTGGCTTACCATCAAAACCTAGTTTGCTCATGTTAGAATTTTGAACTTCATCGAAACAAGCATCTAAATCAATTCCAAATGCATGTCCTGCTCCATATGTTACATATAAAATATCAGTTAAAGCATCGGCTACTTCTAAAAGGTCATTGTTATCTAAGGCTTTTTTAAACTCATCTAATTCCTCTTTAATCAAATTATACCTAAGAATATTAATTTTATCTGAACTTAAAGATGGTATTGATTTAACTTCTTGTCCAAAAGTCTCCATAAAATTTTTTACTTTTCTAAAATTTGTCATTTTACTCCTGTAAGATTAATTAAATCTAGTATATAAATAATTTAGTTATTTTTTCAAACAAATGAAAACAAGAAAAGAATTTGATAGCATAGGTGTTATAAAAGTACCAAACGATAGATATTGGGGTGCTTCTACACAAAGATCAAAAAAATTTTTTAATATTGGCAAAATTTATGTACCAGACTCAATTATAAGATCTGTTGCAATCATTAAGCGAAGTGCCGCTATAGTTCATCAAAGAGATGGGTTAATTTCACCAAAAGTTTCAAGAGCAATAATTAAAGCATCAAATGAGGTTATAAGTGGTAAAATGAAGGAAAATTTTCCTCTAAAAGTTTGGCAAACAGGTTCTGGCACTCAAACCAACATGAATGTAAATGAGGTTATAGCAAATAGAGCTATTGAAATTTTAAAAGGAAAAAAAGGAGCAAAAAAACCAGTTCACCCTAATGATCATGTAAATAAATCTCAATCAACAAATGATGTATTTCCAACTGCGATGCACATTTCTGTTGCCTCAGAAACTATAAATAAACTCTTACCTAATTTAAAATTACTTAAAATATCATTAAAAAATAAAAGTAAAGAATTTAATAAAATTGTTAAAATTGGTCGAACTCATCTACAAGATGCAACTCCATTATCTTTAGGTCAGGAATTCTCCGGCTATTATGAACAAATAAAAAAAAGTATAGATAGAATTGTATATTGTTTGAATGACATTTACTTTTTAGCTCAAGGAGGAACAGCTGTAGGAACAGGGATAAATACAAAAAAAAATTTCGATAAGAAAATTGTTAATGAAATAAAAAAATTTTGTAAAATAAAATTTAAACCTGCTCCAAATAAATTCTCTGAATTAGCAGCTCATGATGCTATTGTAAATTTTTCAGGATCATTGAATTCATGTGCAGTTGCCTTAATGAAGATCTCAAATGATATTAGATTTTTAGGTTCAGGGCCAAGAGCTGGTTATGGTGAATTAATACTGCCTGAAAATGAACCAGGATCTTCCATAATGCCTGGAAAAGTAAATCCAACCCAATGTGAAGCAGTTACAATGGTTTGTGCAAAAGTAATCGGTAACCATACCGGCATAACTATTGCTGGGAGTCATGGACATTTTGAATTAAACGTTTTTAAGCCTTTAATTGCATATAACATTTTACAATCAATTGATATTTTAGCAGACAGTGTAAAAAATTTTTCTTTATTTTGTGTAAAAGGAATTAAGGCAAATAAAAAAAAAATTAAAGAACATCTAGACAATTCGCTTATGCTTGTAACAGCTTTAGCTCCAAAAATTGGTTATGATAATGCTGCAAAAATTGCAAAACAAGCCCTAAAGAATGGCACAAAATTAAAAGTAGAAGCAATTAAATCAGGTTTAATTAAAGAAAAAGAATATGACTTATTAGTTAATCCAAATAAGATGATCCAACCTTCTTAATTGATAACTTTTCTAATATGAGACCTTAAATTTTGTATATTTTTAATTAAAAAGATTTCATCAGAATTTATACTACCTGAACCGTCAACTTTGACATTTTTTATAATAAAATCACTTTCTCCGACATTTTTTTCTAAGTCAAAATATATTTGTTTTATATCTTTTATTTTTTTAGTCCCTACTTGAAAAGCTTTTGCAAATTCGATATGGTTTTCAATGTTTAAATAATTTTCTGAAATAAATCTAATTTCTCCCTGATCTTCGACAAAATTTAT
>CACAIK010000011.1 GCA_902532525.1 uncultured Pelagibacteraceae bacterium | reverse complement strand
ATATATACAACTTAAAGGGTTAGTTGATTTTTCCCCAAAGATTTTCTTCATCAACCCACCCTTTAAAACTTTTAGTTTCTACTAAGCACCACTTATCTAAAATGAAATACCAAATAGAATTGGCGATTGGTTCTACAATCGCATCGGTCAAAGCTATCATAAAAGATACATCAGCAACTAACATCAAAACAGTTATAGCAATTGCAAAATGACCAACTGTATAAACAATTGTTCTTAAAATAGAGCCTCTGTTATTGGAATAAATCTGACCGGCAGCTTTAAAAATACCGTTGGTAACTTCCATTATTCTTTAAACGGGCTTTCAAGAACACAAGCAACTAAGTGAACTCTAGCCTGTTCTCCTCCATTAAAAAAGTTATGATACTTTGTGTTATTAGTAATCCATACATGTCCATCAGCAGGCAAATGTTTTGCAACATTTTCAATGACCATTGAACAACCTGCATTGGTTACTATCGGAATATGCAATCTACACTCTGGATCTTTGTGCCAGCTTAGCGTTGATCTTGGCTCTTTTAATAAAAGCCTTACTCTTCCTAGTTTAAATTTTTTACTAAGAATTTCATAAACCTCTTTAAAATAAGTTTTCTCGAACTCTGGTAGCAACTGAGTATATTTGGATTCATCAATATCAATGTCTCTTGAGACTTCTTTGCCTGTCTCATCTGCAATAGTCCAATATCTACCTCTGATATTGTTCCCTTCTATAGAGTCTTTGTTATTTGGAATTTGATTTAGAGGAATTGCACCAAAGTGAGTAACACCTGGCGAATTAAATTTCTTTTTCTCTAAAATTAGATTTAAGTCATTTCGCAATCTATTTATATCAAACTTAATTTCAGGAACTTTATAAAAGTCTTCGAACGATAGTGATGTCATTTTTCCGCTTTCCTTAATACTAGTTTAATCTTAAATCAAATCTATCTGCATTCATCACTTTGACCCATGCAGATACAAAGTCTTTAACAAATTTGTCAGATGAGTCTTTGCAGGCATAGACTTCAGATAATGCTCTTAATTGAGAATTTGAACCAAAAATAAGGTCAACTCTTGAACCTTTCCACTTAGTTTTTTTAGACTTTCTATCTTTACCAACAAAATATTGTTCAGATTTGTCAGTTTCTTTCCAAGTGGTACTCATATCAAGAAGATTTACAAAATAATCTGTTGATAGAGCTCCAGGTTTTTTTGTGAAAACTCCATTTTTAGAACTATCATAGTTTGTATCTAAAACTCTCATTCCTCCTACAAGAACTGTCATCTCTGGTGCCGTTAATCCCATTAATTGTGCCTTATCAATTAATTTTTCCTCAGCTGAAACATTAGATTTACCTTTTTTCATGTAGTTTCTAAAACCATCCGCTTGCGGCTCAAGTAATCCAAATGAATTTACATCTGTTTGGTCTTGTCTTGCATCTCCTCTTCCTGGAGTAAATGGAACCTGAATTTTATGACCAGCTTTTTTTGCTGCCATTTCTATTCCTACATTTCCACCTAATACTATAAGATCCGCCATTGAGACTGATTTTTTATTTGTATCAAATTTTTTCTTAATTTTTTGTAAAGCTTTAATAACCTTTGAAAGTTTTTTAGGGTTATTGACTTTCCAACTTCTTTGAGGCTCAAGCATAATTCTTGCTCCGTTTGCTCCACCTCTTTTGTCAGAACCTCTGTAAGTGGAAGCAGAAGCCCAAGCAGTGGAAACTAAATCAGAAACAGAGATTTTTGATTTTGAAAGCTTTGATTTTAAATCTCTTATATCTTTTGATTTAAGTTTATATTTTGGTTTATCTATAGGATCTTGCCAAATTAATTGTTCTTTTGGTACTTCGCTACCTAAATAACATGCTCTTGGTCCCATGTCCCTATGAGTAAGCTTAAACCAAGCTCTTGCAAATGCATCAGCAAATTCATCTGGATTTTGATAAAAATGTTTTGAAATTGGTCCGTAACTTTTATCCATTCTCAAAGATAAATCAGTTGTTTGCATCATTGGAGGATGCATTTTACTTTTATCATGAGCATCAGGAACCATTTTAATTCTCTGACCATTCTTTTTTGGAGTCCATTGAAATGCTCCAGCAGGTCCTTTTGTCAATTCCCATTCATGGTTAAATAAACAATCAAAGTAACCCATATCCCATTGTGTTGGTGTTTGTGTCCATGCCCCTTCAATACCACTACTTATTGCGTGTACACCTTTTCCTGATTTATAATTACTATTCCAACCAGTTGCTTGATCTTGAATTCTTGATGCTTCTGGATCAGGTCCTTTATGTGATTCAGGTGCAGCACCATGAGATTTTCCAAAAGTGTGACCACCAGCAACTAGTGCAACTGTTTCATAATCATTCATTGCCATTCGTCCAAATGTTTCTCTAATATCATGAGCTGCTTTTAATGGGTCTGGATTAAAATCTGGACCTTGTGGATTTACATAAATTAATCCCATGTGAGAAGCCCCCAATGGTTGTTCAAGATCTCTTTTTCCGCTGTATCTCTTAACACCTAACATTTCTTTTTCTGAACCCCAGTAAATATCATCTTCTGGTTCCCAGATATCAGTTCTTCCCGCTCCAAAACCAAACGTTTTAAAGCCCATTGACTCTAATGCTACATTACCAACTAGTATAAATAAATCTGCCCAAGAAATTCTTTTTCCATATTTCTGTTTTATTGGCCACAAAAGTAATCTAGCTTTATCTAAATTAACATTATCAGGCCAAGCATTTAACGGTGCAAACCTTTGATTACCTGTTCCAGCTCCCCCTCTACCATCACCTGTTCTGTATGTACCTGCTGCGTGCCATGCTAATCTAATAAATAAAGGACCATAATGACCGTAATCTGCTGGCCACCAATCTTGTGAGTCTGTCATTAATTTGTTTAAATCTTTTTTGAGTGCTTTGTAATTTAGTTTTTTAAATTCTTTAGAATAATTAAATTTTTTCTCCATTGGATTTGATAAATTCGAGTGCTGACTTAAAATTTTCAAATTCAAACTATTTGGCCAAAAATCTCTATTTGTTTGTCCTCTTCCAGCGCTAAATTTTGCTGGTGTGCCTGCACCTGTAAACGGGCACTTGCTTAATTCTGTTGATTTAAATGTTTTACTCTTATGAAATTCCGCACTCATTATTATTTATCTCCTTTAATATTATAATTCGTTGTTTATAATTATTCTAAAGAAGATTGTCAATAAGTCAGAATATTTACGATTTAATTTTGAAAGCTAGTCTTCTAATTTTACTAAAACTTCAACTGATTTAATTTTTTTTCCAGGTATAGATTTTTGAATTTCTATAGGTCCCACATCCTCATTTTTAAGATCAATAAGCTTTTCTTCTTTAACATCAAAGAAATGGTGATGATCTGTGACATTTGTATCAAAGTAAGTTTGATTAGAATTAATAGGTATCTCTTTTAGATAACCTTTTTTGTGGAAAGCATGGACTGTATTATAAACAGTTGCCAAAGAAACTTTTTCTCCAGTTTTATCTTTAACTAAATTGAATAAGTCGCTTATTGTGAAATGGAAAGTTTTATCTCTATTAAATAAAACCTCGCATATATTTATTCTTTGTTTAGTTGGTCTTAAGTTAGAGTTTCTTAGTTTTTCAATAAATTCTTGTTTACTAGTCATTAGCAATTTAAAACTATTCTAAACTATTTGTATATTATAATGTAACTAAATCAAGTAATAAGATTACAAAATTATGAAAAAAAGTTCCTTTAATTACGACGAATTAATTGATTGCGCTAATGGTAAGTTATTTGGTCCAGGCAATGCAAAATTACCTTATCCACCAATGCTAATGTTTGATAGAATTACAGAAATAACTGAGAGTGAGGGTTTTTATAAAAAAGGTTCTATGAAAGCCGAACTTGATATTAAGGATAATTTGTGGTTCTTTGATTGTCATTTTAAAGAAGATCCGGTTATGCCAGGTTGTCTTGGTTTAGATGCTATGTGGCAGCTAGTTGGCTTTTTTCTTGGTTGGCTTGGAAATCCAGGAAGAGGTAGAGCATTAGGTGTTAGCACTGTAAAATTCACTGGGGAAGTTCTTAAAAATGTCAAAATGGCAACATACGAAATTGATATGAAAAGAATTCTTGTTAAAGGAGAAACAACTGTAGGTCTTGCGAATGGAATATTGCTTGCTGATGGAAAAAAGATTTATAGTGCAGAAAATCTTAAGGTAGGATTATTTAAATAATGAAAAGAGTAGTTGTAACAGGACTTGGTGTAGTTTCATGTTTAGGAAATAATCAAGATGAGGTTTATCAATCATTAGTTAATACAAAATCAGGAATAACATTTTCTGAGGAATACAAAGAGCATAATTTAAAAAGCCATGTTCATGGTAAACCTAATATCAAATTAGAAGATTATATTGATAGAAAAGTTATTAGGTTTATGGGTGCTGGCTCAGCATATAATTATGTTGCAATGAGTGAAGCAGTTAAAGACTCTGGATTAGAAGAAAATGAGGTTAGTAATACTTCAACAGGTATGGTCATGGGGTCTGGAGGACCATCAATTGAAAATGTGATTTTAGCATCAGATAAAACTAGAGAAAAAAATCCAAAAAAAATGGGTCCATTTATAGTTCCAAGAACTATGGCAAGTACTGCTTCTGCCACTCTAGCAGTTCCATTTAAAATAAAAGGCACTAATTACACAATAAGTTCTGCATGCGCAACGAGTGGTCATTGTATTGGTAATGCGATGGAACTTATTCAATTAGGAAAACAAAATATTATTTTTGCAGGTGGAAGTGATGAGGTTCACTTTGCAATGACAGCAATGTTTGATGCAATGACTGCACTATCCTCAAAATATAATGATACCCCTGAAAAAGCTTCTAGACCATATGATAAAACAAGAGATGGTTTTGTAATTGCTGGTGGAGGTGGAGTTCTTGTTTTAGAAGAATACGAGCATGCCAAAGCAAGAGGTGCTAAAATATACTCAGAATTAACTGGATATGGAGCAACATCAGATGGCTATGATATGGTTGCACCATCTGGTGAGGGAGCAGTGAGATGTATGAAAATGGCTCTAGCAACTTCAAAAAATAAAATTGACTATATTAATACCCACGGAACATCAACACCTGTAGGAGATATTACAGAATTAAAAGCAGTTGGTGAGGCTTTCCCAGACTATAAACCTAAGATAAGTTCTACTAAATCTTTGTCAGGTCATTCATTAGGTGCAACTTCAGTTCACGAAGCAATTTATAGTTTGATAATGATGAAGAACAATTTTATTTCAGCTTCAGCAAATATTTCAGAAATGGATGATGAAGCAAAAAACTATCCGATTGTTACACAAGTTGAAAAAGATGTAAATTTAAATGCAATTATGTCTAACAGCTTTGGTTTTGGTGGAACTAATGCAACACTAGTGTTTGAGAAAGTTTAGATCTATGAGTTTAATGAAGGGAAAAAAAGGTCTTATCATGGGTGTTGCCAATGAAAGGTCAATTGCATGGGGTATATCGCAAAAATTAGCAGAAGCTGGAGCAGAGTTAGCTTTTACATATTTGGGTGATGCTTTAAAAAAAAGAGTTGTTCCGCTTGCGGAAAAACTTAACTCTAATGTAACATTTAGCTGTGATGTAGAAAAAAAAGAAGAAGTTGTAAAACTTTTTGAAGATGTGAAAAACCAATGGGGAGAAATAGATTTTGTTGTGCATGCAATTGCATTTTCAGATAAGTCCGAGTTGTCAGGAGAATATTTAAATACAACTAGAGAAAACTTTTTAAGAAGTATGTTAATATCTTGTTTTTCATTTACTGAAGTTGCAAGAGAAGCATCTAAAATAATGAAGCAAGGTGGTAGTATGATTACTTTGAGTTATGAGGCAAATAAAGCCATACCTAATTATAATGTAATGGGCGTATGTAAAGCTGCACTAGAGTCTAGTGTTAAGTATCTTGCAAGGGATCTTGGAGCAAAGAATATTAGAGTTAATGCAATAAGTGCGGGACCAATTAAAACTTTAGCAGCTTCTGCTATTGGAGATGCTAAATTTCTTTACAAGTGGAATGCCGATCATTCATTTTTGAAAAGAAATGTAGATAATCTTGATGTTGGTAATTCAGCATTATATCTTTTAAGTGATATGGCTGGTGGCGTTACTGGTGAAATTCACTATGTGGATGCTGGTTACAATAAAGTCGGGATGCCAGATCCAAAGAACATCACCTGAAATTTAGTTAAATTTAGTTAAATTATGATGCAACAAATTAGTATTTATCTAACAAGTATTATATTGGGAATTATGCTCTTCTTTTCTTTTGTTGTAGCGCCTGTTACTTTCACTACATTAAATGAAGAAAATGCTAGAAAATTTATAAGAAAAATATTTCCTTATTACTATACAGTAAATTTAGCTATTAGTATTTTAGTTTTAATTTGCTTTATAATTCTAAAAATTTTTTCCTTGGACTTTTATTTAATTTTAAGTGTAGCAGCATTATTTGCTGTATCTAATTTTATACTAATGCCGCTTATAAATAAGTATAGAGATGAAAAGCAGGATAATAAATTTAAGTATTCACACTTTATTTCTGTTGTAATTAATTTCATACAAATGATATTTTTAGTGATTATTCTATTTTAAAGTAGTAATTTTCAACTTAATTAAAATTAAATATAATATTAAATGTCTTTGGCATTAATTACAGGTTCAACTGGTTTAGTGGGTTCAGAAGCAGTCAATTTTTTCTGTGATAAGGGTTTTGATGTAATTGGTATTGATAATAATCTTAGAAAATATTTTTTTGGTTCAAATGCTTCCACAACAATTATTAAGAATTCTATTATTAAAAAAAATAAGAAATATTTACATCACAATTTAGACATAAGAAATACCACTGGTATTGAAAAAATATTTAAAAAATATAAAAAAAAAATATCTATTATAATTCATTGTGCTGCACAACCGTCACATGATTATGGAAAAAATTTTCCTAAACTAGATTTTGATGTAAACGCCTTCGGAACTCTAAATTTACTAGAGCTAACAAAAAAATATTGCTCTGATGCAGTTTTTATTTTTATGTCCACTAACAAAGTTTATGGGGACAATCCTAATAAACTCAAATTTGTAGAAAAAAAGGATCGATGGGAATTGAGTAAAAAAAATCCTTTTTACAATGGTATAACTGAGAATTTCTCAATAGATGAGTGCACACACAGTTTTTTTGGAGTCTCAAAAACTTATGCAGATTTAATCGTACAAGAGTATGGAAAGAATATGGGACTTAAAACAGTCTGTTTTAGAGCAGGATGTATAACTGGACCTAATCATCAAGGTGTGCCCTTACATGGTTTCCTTTCCTATTTAGTAAAAAACTGTTATGAAAAAAAAGAATATGATGTAATTGGTTATAAAGGAAAACAAGTTAGAGATAATTTGCATAGTTTAGATTTAATAAATTGTTTCTGGGAATATTATAAAAAACCAAAATCAGGTAAAATATACAATATGGGGGGAGGGAGATATTCAAATTGTTCAATAATTGAAGCCATTAATATTTTTCAAAAATTAACAAATATAGAAATAAAAAAAAATATTATTAAAAAACCAAGAGTAGGAGATCATATTTGGTACATATCCAGCTTAAAAAGATTTAAAAAAGACTATACTAAGTGGAAACAAAAATATGATACAAAAAAAATAATTGATGAATTACTTTCCTGTCTTTAATTTAAAATTATTTTGTCCATAGACCTAGATACAATGCAATAAATATTCCTAGCCAAATAAGTCCTTTTACAAAAAAAAATGTAAATCCCCCGACAAATAAATATTTCCCAAATTTATATTTATTTAATAAATTTTTAAGATTATCGGGATTGTACATTTAAACTTTTCGAATATTTTAATCTTTGATTTTTTCCCACTCTTTCATTCCACCAGTGATATTTTTGACATTTTTAACTCCCATGTCTTTCATAGTTTTGGTTGCTAATGTGCCTTGTCCGCCAACACCACAAAAAACTATGTATTCTTTATCAGGATTTTTTTTAAATATATCATTTTCTATAGGACTTCCTTCTGCTAAATAAAATTCTAATAGACCTCTATCCAAGTGAATTGCATTACCGATCGTACCTTTTGAAAAGCTCTCTTTGTCCCTAACATCGATAAATTGAACATTTGGGTCATTTAGCTTTTCTTTTGCATCGCTAGCGCTGATATTTTCAATCTCATTGCTTACGCTCATTAAATCATCAAATTTTTTCATATTTCTCCTATAAATTTATATTGCAGCTTGTTTAATTGATAACTTAACTTTTCCTCTATCAAAGCCAATTACTTTAACTTTAACTTCATCACCTTCTTTTACTACATCAGTTACTTTGCCGACTCTTTTATCAGCAAGCTCTGATATATGAACAAGGCCATCTTGTTTTCCTAGGAAATTAACAAACGCACCAAACTCCATGATTTTCATTACTTTTCCATTGTAAATTTTATTAAGTTCAGCTTTAGCAGTTAAGTCTTTAATCATTTGCATAGCTTTGTTTCTTGATTCTTCATCTGGAGCAGCTACTGTAACCTCACCTTCATCATTGATGTCAACTTTGGCACCAGATACCTCAACTATTTCTCTTATAGTTGCTCCACCTTTTCCGATAACTGTAGCAATATCTTTCTTATCTACAGTGATTTTTTCCATTTTAGGTGTATGTTTTCCAACATCTTCTCTCGATTTAGATAATGCTTTATTCATTTCACCCAAAATATGAATTCTTCCATCTTTTGCCTGTTTTAAAGCTTGCTCCATAATTTCAAATGTTATTCCTGTAATTTTTATATCCATTTGAAGAGATGTTATTCCATCTTTAGTCCCTGCAACTTTAAAATCCATATCACCGAGATGATCCTCATCTCCTAAGATATCAGATAAAACACTAAAGTCGTCTCCTTCTTTAATTAATCCCATTGCAATACCAGCAACTGGTTCTTTAATTGGTACACCTGCATCCATCAATGCCAAAGATGAACCACAAACAGTTGCCATTGATGACGAGCCATTTGACTCTGTTATCTCTGATACAATTCTAAATGTGTAAGGAAAACTTTCTTTTGAAGGCAGGGATGAATTTATTGCTCTCCAAGCTAATTTTCCATGGCCAATTTCTCTTCTTCCAGTACCAATTCTTCCAGTTTCTCCAACTGAAAATGGCGGAAAATTATAATGAAGCATAAATCTTTCTTTTTGTAACCCATCAAGACTCTCTATTTTTTGCTCATCATCAGATGTACCAAGTGTAGTAGTAACTATCGCTTGTGTTTCTCCTCTAGTGAACAAAGCAGAGCCATGCACTCTTGGAAGAATTCCAACTTCACACATTATTGGTCTAACATCTGCAAGACCTCGGCCATCAATTCTATTTTTATTTTTTAAAATATCTGTTCTCACAATTCTTTTCTCTAAATTTTTAAGTTCTGAATTGACATCAAGATCTGTATAATTTTCATTTTCTTCATAAAGTTTTTTTGCTTTATCGGTTATCTCAGATATTAAATTTGATCTTTCCTGTTTATCTTTTATTGAAAATGCTTTTTTCAGTTCTTCTGTAAATTCGCTTTCTAATTTATTTCTTACTTCTGAAAGATCTTTCTTCTCAATAACCCAATCTGATTTTTTACATTCTTTGGCCAGATCCTCGATCATCTCGATTACAGGAACAAACCTTTCGTGACCGAACTTAACAGCATTTAACATTTCCTCTTCAGTTAAACCACTTGCTTCGGACTCAACCATTAAAACCGCGTCTTTTGTTCCAGCCACAACAAGATCTAATTTAGAATCTTTAAGTTGTGCTTTGGTAGGGTTAAGAACGTATTCTCCTTTAATAAAGCCAACTCTAGACGCACCTACTGGGCCTAAAAATGGCATTCCCGAAATTGCCAAAGCTGCTGATGAAGCAATTATTGATAAAATATCTGCTTCGTTCTCTTTGTCATAAGATATCACAGTTGGTAGTACCTGAACTTCGTTTTTGAATTCATCTGGGAATAATGGTCTAATAGGTCTATCAATTAATCTTGAAATTAATGTTTCACTATCTGTTGGTCTCGCTTCTCTTTTAAAATATCCACCCGGAATTTTACCAGCTGCGTAATATTTTTCTTGATAATTTACTGACAAAGGAAAGTAATCCATATCTGGATTAACTTTTTTGGCTCCAACTGCTGTTGCTAAAACTACTGTTTCTCCACACTGAGCGATGATTGCACCATCTGCTTGTCTTGCTATTTTACCTGTTTCTAAACTAATTTTTTTTCCTGCTACTTCTATTTCTTTCTTTACAACTTTAAACATTTACTTCCTTAAATTTAATTTTGATATTACTTCTTTATAAGACTCCACTTTATTTTTCTTTAGATAGTCTAATAATTTTTTTCTTCTATTTACTGCTCTTAAAAGTCCAACAGATGAATGTTTATCTTTTTTGAACTGTTTAATATGTTTAGACAAATTCTCAATTTTATCTGTTAGTTGAGCAACTTGAACTTCTGAAGAACCTGTATCCTTATCATGGATTGCTAGATCTTTTGATTTATTTACCATTTTCTTTTCCTTACTTATTTGTTTGTTTAATTAAATTTTCAATTTTTTCTGCGTAATCAAAAGAATCATCTTTTACAAAAAATAACTTTGGTAAAAATTTCATTACTATCTTTTTTGATAAGACTTTTCTTATTACAAATGAAAATTCTTTTAATTTAGTAACGACTTCTTCAGCGTCTTTTCCACCTAAAGGCATTACAAAAATTTTTGCTGTTTTCAAATCTGGGGACATTCTAACTTCAGTCACAGTTATCTCTTTTGTTGATAAATTTGGTAATTTTGCTTCATCTCTTATAAATAACATTCCTAGTGCTTGTTTTATCATTTCACCGACTCGTAATTGTCTTTGAGAAACTGGCCTTCCTAAGTTAGTCATTATATCGTTCTCTCTGTTATTGTAGAATTATAAACTTCAATTACGTCATTTTTCTGGAAATCTGCGAAATCTTTAAGAGTTATTCCACATTCTAGGCCAGCAGATACCTGTTTGGTTTGGTTTTTCTCTCTGAATATCGAACCTATTTTACCATTAAAAATTATAGCTCCATCTCTGATAACCCTTGCATTAGAATCTTGGGTAATTTCTCCATCTGTTACTTTTGAGCCTGCAACCTTGCCGACTTTTGAAACTTTAAATATTTCCAGTATTTCTGCAGTTCCTATAATTTTTTCATCTACTTCCGGTGTTAATAGACCAGACATTTTACTTTTTATGAAATCTAAAACTTCATAAATAATATTAAAATTAGAAATTGAAATTTTTTCTTGTTCAGCTCTTTTTTTGGCTTCTTTGCTAGGTTTTACATTAAAGGCTATAATTACAGCATTAGATGCTTTTGCTAATGTAACATCAGTTTCTGTAACCATACCAATATCTGACAAAAGTATTTTTGGTTTTACTTCGTCATGTTTAATTTGAGTTATTGCATTTTTTATAGCTTCTGAAGAGCCATGAACATCCGATTTTATAATAATATTTAGTTCTTCAGATGATGTATCTTTAAAAGCAGAGTCTTGAGTAACAAATGACACTGAATTTTTGCTTTCTTTTGCTTCTTGTATTCTGCCATCAGATAGAGATTTTGCATCTTTTTCAGTTTTTAATACAATAAAGTCATCCCCTGATTTTGCTGCTCCATTAATTCCTAATATCTCAATTGGCTTTGAAGGTTCAGCTATATCAATTTGTTTCCCCTGGTCATTTATTATTGCTCTGACTTTTCCCCACTTTAAACCACTTACAAAATGATCTCCTTTTCTTAAAGTTCCTGCTGTAATAATAACATTTGCAATTGGTCCTCTTCCTATATCGATTTTAGACTCCAGAACAATCCCCTTTGCATCAGTATCAAAATCAGTTTTTAGGTCTAATATTTCTGCTTGCAAAATAATACTCTCAATTAATTTATCTAAATTTTGTTTTGTTTTAGTTGATATTTCTACCATTAATGTATCACCTGATAAGTCTTCTGCTATAAGTTCGTACTCCAAAAGTTGATTTTTGATTTTTTGAGGGTCAGCTTCAGGAAGATCACATTTATTTATTGCGACAACAATTGGTACTTTAGCTGCTTTGGCATGTTTTATTGATTCTATTGTTTGAGGTTTTACTCCGTCATCAGCAGCAACTACAAGAATTACTATATCTGTTAATTTTGATCCTCTTGCCCGCATTTCGGTGAAAGCTGCATGACCAGGGGTGTCAATAAAAGTTATTTTATTTTTTTCATGTGTTATCTGATATGCACCAATATGTTGAGTAATTCCACCAAATTCACCAGAAACAACATTTGCTTTTCTTAAAACATCTAAAACAGATGTCTTGCCGTGATCAACGTGCCCCATAACTGTTACTATAGGAGCTCTACTCTTTAAATTTTGAGTTTTTATTTCTTTTATTTTTTCTAAAATTTCCTCTGCTTTTTTCTCTTTAACAGGATTGTGTCCAAATTCTTTAACTAAGTATTCTGCGGTATCGGAATCAATTGTATGATTGATTGTAACTGTTACTCCCATACCCATCAAATGTTTGATTATACTACTTGATTGTTCAGCCATTCTATTTGCTAATTCTCTAATTGTAATTATCTCAGGTATATTTATATCTCTTTTAACTGGTTTAAAGTTCTCCTTTGTTTCCTCTTTGTTTAATAATCTATTCTCTTTTTGCTTCGCTCTTTTCAATGAAGCTAAACTTCTAGACCTTATTCCAATATCATCTCCGCTTAATGCCCTTGAAACTGTGAGTTTTAACTCTCTTCTTTTACCACCCAGTTTATTTTGTTTATTTTCTTTTTGTACATTTTCGCCTTTTAATCTTCTTGTTGCTCTTTGTTCTGCAAGTTTTCTTTTTTCAAAATCAGAAGTGATTGGTGATAAAGGTTTTGAAAAATTAGTTTTTTTCGGAATATATGTGCTTTGTGATTTATTATCTACTGGTCTTGCGCCTCTAGAAAAGTTTGTTTTACTTCCAAATCTAGGGGGCCTTTTCTCTATTAAAACTGTATTCTTTGATTGAGATCTAGCTTGTTCAATACTGTTGATAGTCTTTTTGGAAGCTCCGGAAATTGATAACTTTAATTTTTTCTTTTCCATTTTTCATCTCTCAATCTTTATAAACAATGTCTCTTGCGGACATAATTAAATCGTCTGCTTCTTTTTTTGAAAGAGCAAAATCTTCTAAATACCCTTTAATTCTTACTCTTTCACCTTTGACAACATCGTATCCACCTGTCAATTCATCAGATGCCAAATCTGCAAAATCGTTTAGTGTTAATATTTTTTGTTCACCTAATGTTACAAGCATTCCAGGTGTCAAACCTTTGTGATTAATTAAATCATTCTCTAACCCTAAATCTTTAATTCTTTTAGATATTTCCTCTTGGTCTTTTTCATAAAATTCTTTAGCTCTTTCAATTAATTCTTTAGCAGTCTCTTCTTCAATGCCTTCTATTTTCATTAAAGCTTCAGGATTACTATCTTTAATGTCGTCTATTGATGAAAATCCTTCTGCTACTAGTAACTGTCCTAAAGTTTCATCTAGTTCTAAATTTTTTACAAAGTTATCTGTTTTCTCTTTGAATTCAATTTGTCTTCTCTCCGAATCTTCTTGATCAGTCATGATGTTAATTTCATAATTCATTAATTTAGTTGCCAATCTAACATTTTGGCCCCTTCTTCCAATTGCCTTACTCAAATTTTCCTCGGTTAAAATGACATCTAACTTTCTTCCCTGTTCATCTACATTAACTCTTTGCACCTCTGCTGGAGAAAGTGCATTTGCTACCACAACTGCTGGATCTTCTGACCAGTTAACTATATCGATTTTCTCACCTTGAAGTTCGTTTACAACTGCTTGAACTCTACTTCCCCTCATACCTACACACGCTCCCACTGGATCTAAAGATGTATCAATTGCTTTAACACATATTTTTGCTCTGCTACCCGGGTCTCTTGAGGATGATTTAATCTCAATAAGTCCATCATATATTTCTGGAACCTCTTGTATGAATAATTTTTCCATGAATTTAGGATGTGCTCGAGAAAGAAAAATTTGTTGTCCTCTTGGTTCTCTTCTTACGTCTAAGCAATATGCTTTTACTCTATCTCCTGCCTTTATATTTTCTCTTGGGATCATTTCATTTTTTTGAATTATTGCTTCGGTTCTTCCAAGATCAACAATTACGTTTCCAAACTCTAGTCTTTTAACTATACCACTCAAGATGGTATCAATTTTGTCTTTAAAATCGTTATATTGTCTCTCTCTTTCTGCTTCCCTTACGTTAAAACTAATTACTTGTTTTGCAGTTTGTGCTGCTATTCTACCAAAATCAAATGACGGTAATGGTTGTAAAACTTCATCTCCAATTTGTTTTCCCTCATTACTTCCGTTAAGTTTTATAGCATCATTAAGGGTTATTTCTAAGTTTGAATTTTCAGGATTTTCTACAATTACCAGTTTTCTAAATATTCCAATTTCACCATTTTCTCTGTCAATTTCAACTTTAATTTCGTTTTCAGATCCAAATTTAGATTTAGCTGCTTTTGCAATACCGTTTTCCATTGATCCAATAATTAACTCTTTATCAATCGATTTTTCTAAAGCTACTGCTTCTGCTATTCTTATTAATTCTAGTTTATCTGCTCTTCTATTTAACATTTAATTAATCCTAAAAAAAAAATGGGCCGAAGCCCATTTTGAAATTTCAATAATGTAAGTGAAATATATTTATTTTTTTTTAATATTCAACTTTATTTACTTACTAAATAAGTTTGATTTATCTGTCTTTTCCCATGAAAATGAGCCTTGCTTATCTGGAATTCTTCCGAAGTGTCCATATGCTGCTGTTTTTTCATATATTGGTTTATTTAAACCTAACATCTCTCTTATACCTCTGGGGCTTAAATCAAAATTTTCATGAATAATTTTTTCTACGTGTTTATTTTTTTCATCATCATTATCAAATAAATCAACATAAATTGATAAAGGTTTCGATACACCTATAGCATATGCAAGTTGAATCAAACATTTATCAGCAATTTTAGATGCTACAACATTTTTTGCCAAATATCTGGATGCGTAAGCAGCTGATCTATCTACCTTTGTAGGATCTTTCCCAGAAAATGCTCCTCCACCATGTGGGGCGGCTCCACCATATGTATCAACAATAATTTTTCTACCTGTCAAACCACTATCGCCGTCCGGGCCCCCGATTACAAAATTTCCTGTAGGATTTACATAAATTTCATTTTCATCTAATGAATTTAATAAATCTTTAGGTATTGATTTTTCAATATAAGGTTTAACTAGATCTCTTACTTGAGTTTGATTTACATCAGGTGAGTGTTGAGTTGATATAACTACAGATTTAACTGATGATGGCTTTCCATCTTTATATTCAATTGTTATTTGGCTTTTTGAGTCTGGTTCTATATTTTTTAAATTTCCCGATTTTCTATCCTCGGCCATAAGTCTTAATATTTTATGAGAATAATGTATTGGCGCAGGCATAAGAACATCAGTTTCATTGCATGCGTAACCAAACATAATACCTTGGTCACCAGCACCTTCATCTTTATTTCCGGAAGAGTCTACACCCATAGCAATATCAGAAGATTGAGCATGCAAATGACTTTCAACTGAAGTTGCCTCTTTCCAAGTAAATCCCTTTTGATCATAACCTATATCTTTAATGCAATGTCTTACTTTTTCTATTAAATCTTCTTTTTTAATTTCTGGACCTCTTACTTCACCAGCTAATACAACTTTGTTTGTTGTTGTTAAAGTTTCACAGGCAACTCTTGATTGAGGTTCAGCTGCCAAATATGTATCTACAACCATATCTGAAATTCTATCGCAAACTTTGTCTGGATGACCTTCGGATACTGACTCGCTAGTAAATAAGTAATCTTTTTTCATTTATTCTCCCTAATTTTTAAAATCACAATGAAAGTAGTATAAATTAGAACAAAATAAAAGAAGATCTTATTACCGTGCTTAGCAAAATAAGTTTTATTAACACGTTTGATTTTTTTAACATCAAAGTATCCTTTTTCCGTAATTTGTTTAATAATTTGACCTTTGGGATTAACAAAAGCAGATATTCCATTATTTGTTGATCTTATAACATTTTTACCTTCTTCAATTGATCTGAATATTGAGTGACTCAAATGTTGTTGAGGTCCAATGGTTTTTCCAAACCAACCATCCTCAGAAATATTTAATATAAAATCATAATAATTTTTATTTGGATTGATTTTTCCTGAATAGATAATTTCATAACAAATAAGTGGGACAAATTTTAATTGATTCATTTCCAAAATTTCTCTTTTATCATCAGCTGAAAATGATTGATATCCTTGAGTTATTTTTTTTAAACCTATTCTTTTAAAGAAATTTTCAAAAGGCAAAAATTCTCCAAATGGAACAAGTTTATTCTTATTATACTTATATAATAATTCTGACTCGTTATTTAATACTATTAAAGAATTATAAATTTTATTTTGGTTGATACTATTTATACCTAATATGACCTTATGGTTATTATTATAATTGTCTTTGAAGATATCTTTGAAAAATTTTAGATCTTTTAAGTATATACCTGTAATGATTCCCTCTGGGTAAACAAATATCGTTTTTTTATTATTATTTGGATCACTTAAACTAATCAATTCATTAATACTTTTTTCAGTATCTTGATTTGATAAAAATCTTTCGATGGGTACATTTGGAGAGACAACTCGAATAATAGAACTTAAATTATCATGTTTTTTTTTTTCAAAATTGTTAATAATCAAATTTCCATATAAAAAGTTGATCATTACTAAGATTAAACTAAGACCAAATATTAAAAACTTAGTTAAGCTTTTATATTTAAAAAAGAATATTACTGGTAATAAAAATATAGTTATTGATAATAAATTTAATGAATAAGTGCCTATATAAGACAAAATTTGTAAAGAATGTAAATTATTTGAAAGACTAAAAACCACTAAATTCCACGGAAAACCACCAAAGATAAAACTTCTTAGAAACTCAATTCCACCAAAAGAAATTGAAAAGATTAAAATTGATGAGATTTTATTTTTTAATTTAAAAAAATTGCATAGAAAAGTAACTAAACCATAAAATATTCCCAAAAATAAAGGGATTAATATTAATGCAAATGGAATGAAAAATTTGAAATTTACATCAAATGTTAAAGAATTTGCAATCCAATAAAGGTTTGAAATAAAATAACCAAATCCAAAGATCCAACCAACAAAAAATGAAATAATTTTATTATTTACATAATTGACTAATATGTAAAGTAGTAATGGAAGTGTTAAAAAATTAATAAAAAATAAATTAAAAGGGGGTAAACTAAACGAAGTTAGTATACCTAAAAGTAAGCATATTAAAAATAGGAAAGCTTTATTTTCTAAAATAGAGTTCAATTTATTTTATTCAATTTTTTAAATATTAAATTTTCTTTTTTCCTCATTAGATAATAATCTTTATTTTTTTTATGATCATATCCTAAAAGATGCAAATAACCGTGTATCCACATTTTATCTAATTCGTGATCAAAACTAGATGATTTTGCTCTTCTATTAATTATTTCAAAAGAAATTGCTATATCCCCTAAATATAATTTATTTTTTGATTTAACTTTTAGGGGAAAAGATAGTACGTCTGTTGAAACATTTTTATTTCTAAACTTTGAATTTAAATTTTTCATTTTTTTATTATTAGTAAGCATCACAGTAAATTCTTGGTTCTTATTTTTAAAGGAGCTGAATTTTGATAATTTATTTAATTTCTTTTTGAAGTAAATTTCAGGTTTTTTTAATTTTTTTTCCCAAATTTTTTTGTCTATAACTATAAAGGCTTTAATCATTAATCTGAATTTTTATCAGAATAAGCCTTTACTATCTTAGAAACTAGTGGGTGTCTTACAACATCAGTGTGATCAAAATCTACTACCGATATTTCCTTTAAATGACCAAGTAATTTTTTTGATCTATTTAAGCCTGAAATTGTTTTATTTGGTAAATCTATTTGGGAAGGGTCACCATTAATAACTATTTTGGAATTTTCACCAATTCTTGTTAAGAACATTTTTATTTGAGTATCAGTGGCATTTTGTGCCTCATCAAGAATTGCAAAAGAATTTTTTAAAGTTCTTCCCCTCATAAAAGCAAGTGGTGCAATTTCAATATCTCCAACTTCTATCTTTTTTTGAATTTTTTCAAAATCTAATAAGTCATACAATGAGTCGTAAAGAGGTCTTAAATAAGGATCAACTTTTTCTCTCATATCTCCTGGTAAAAAACCTAATCTTTCTCCAGCTTCTACTGCTGGTCTAGATAAAATTATACGTTCTATTTTTTTTTCAAGTAACATTGTTAAAGCAACTGCGACAGCTAAAAAAGTTTTACCAGTTCCAGCTGGTCCTGCTGAAATAACAATATCTGACTCTTTTAAGGCCCTAATATAATTTTTTTGCTTCTCTGATCTTGGTATTACAGATTTTTTTGGAGTTTTTATTATATATTCTATATTTCCACTTTTATTTGTAACTTTCTCATCAATCATAAATTTGTTTACAGATGACTCTATATCCTTTTTTTCTAATGATCCATTATTTAAAAATTGATCTACAAGAAATTGAATTGCATTCTTTATTAATTCATTTTTTTCAGGAGTATTTTTTAGTAAAATTGAATTTCCTCTAGAGTAAATACTGGTATTTGTAATTTTTTCTAATTCTTTTAAGTTATTATTAAATTCTCCTAAAACACCTAAGAGTAATTCATTACTCTGAAATACAATGCTTAGGGCGTTGTTTTCTGAATATACGTATTTTAGATCAGGATTGATTTTTGATTTTGCAAAATTTTTCAAATTATGCTGCTCTCATTTCATCTATTACTTTACCAAATAAAGAATTTTGATTACTTTTTTCGACATTAATTTTAATTAGTTTGCCGATATGACTTTCATTACCATCAAAAATTACTGAATTTAAAAATTTATTTCTTCCAAAATATTTGTTTTGGTTTTTAAGTTTATTTTCCACAAGTACCTCTAAGTTTTTGCCTTCTAAAGATTTATTCAATTCTATTTGATTACTAAATAATTTTTCTTGAATAGTTATCAGTCTATTTTTAAGTTTATCTTTATCATTAATCTTTAATTTAGCGGCCTTTGTTCCTGGTCGTGGACTAAAAATAAAAGAGAATGAATTTATAAATTTAATTTTATTAACTAAATTTAAAGTTTCTTTAAAATCATTCTCCGTTTCTCCAGGGTATCCAATAATAAAGTCACTAGAAAATTTTATATCAGGATTAATTTTGATTAATTTTTCGTATATATTTAAATAATAATTTACGGTATGCTTTCTGTTCATCATTTTTAATATTCTATCAGAACCACTTTGAATGGGTAAATGAACAAAAGGCATTAATTTTTTTGAATTTTTGTAACATTCAATTAGATCATCTGTCATATCTCTTGGATGAGATGTAGTATATCTAATTCTACTTATTTCGTTATATTTGCTAAGCGTGTTAATAAGATCTGAAAGTCGGTACTCTCTGGATCCATCTATATAAGAATATGCATTTACATTTTGACCAAGAAAAGTTATTTCTTTAGATCCGTTCTTTATCAATCTCTCAGCTTCATCAATAATGCTTTTGAATGGTCTAGAATACTCTGGTCCTCTAGTATAAGGAACAACGCAAAAATTACAGAACTTATCACAACCCTCTTGAATCGTTAAGAAAGATGAAACTGTGGTATTATCATTTTTAATATTATCAAAGTACCTAAACTTAGAAACTGAGTCAAATTCAGTTTCTTCAACTTTATTTTCTTCCTCAAAATTCTTTAAAAGATTATTTATTTTTTGATAAGATTGTGGACCTATAACTAGATCTATATATTTTTCTCTATTGAGCATCTCTGTATTTTCAGCTTGTGCTACACAACCTGCAACCACCATTATTGGTTTTTTTTTATCTTTGTATAATTTCTTAACCCTCCCAATCTCATGATAAACTTTATCTTTAGCTTTATCTCTAATATGACAAGTGTTTAAAATATAACAATCAGCTTCATCCTGATTTTCGGTTTTATTATAACCTATAGCTCTAACAGCATCATATATCCTATTCGAGTCATACTCATTCATTTGACAACCAAATGTCTTTATAAAAACCTTTTTATGCATGAATTATTTTTTTTTAATTCCGTATAGTTCTAATTTATGATCAACGAGTTTATAACCGTATTTATCAGCAATTTTTTTTTGTAATTCCTCGATCTCTTCGTCAACAAATTCTATTATTTCTCCAGTTTTTATATCAATTAAATGATTATGATCATCATTTAATTCATATCTTGCCTTTCCAGATTTAAAATCATGTTTTGTTAATATACCCGCTTCTTCAAAAAGTTTGACTGTTCTATAAACTGTAGCAATGCTAATTTTAGAATCAATTTGAGAAACTCTATTATATAATTCATCAACATCTGGGTGGTCAGATTCTCCGTATGTTTTTTTAGACTCTGATATTACTCTAGCTATTATCCTTCTTTGATCGGTGAGCTTAACGCCATTTTTTTGGCATTTTTCTTCAATAGATTCTAACATACTGTATTTTAACTCGAGTAAAGGGGTTTAATCAAATTAATATTTGTAAAATTTCTCTTATCAATTTTTACTAATTGATCTACATTTTTATTAATTAGCTGCTCACTGAAAAATCCATATAAATCAATATTTTTTGCAAAAGCAATACCTTTTGCAATAGCTATCGAGTTCTTAATACTTGAAACTTTGCCTGGACCTTGATTAACAAATATTTGGGTTATTTCACCTAAATTTGAATTATGTTCATTTAGGAAATTCAAAATTAGTATCATTATTTTATCAAAATTTTCTCTACTGTTTATATGAGCGGTAGTATAAGATTCTATGTTAGTTATGTGTGTAAATAAAATTTTATCGTCTGCAGCATTAATTATTAAAGTATTCATTTTTTTTATTATTTTTTTAAACGCTAAAGCTGAAGTAGTAAATAAAAAATATTTTAAAGATGAACAAGGTATTTTATCAATTATGTATCATAGATTTGAAGAAAACAAGTACCCATCTACAAATATAAGATTAGATATGTTTAAAAAACACATTAATTTAATAAAAGATAGCAATATAGATTTTTACAACCCTGGTGAATTATCAAAAAATTTTAAAAAGATTAAGAAACATAAAAAAATTTTATTAACTATTGATGATGGATTTACATCATTTTATGAAAATGCTTGGCCGATTTTAAAGAAGAATAAAATCCCATTTATTTTGTTTGTCTCAACTGAAGCTGTTGGTAATAAAGGATATATGAGTTGGAACCAAATAAATGAAGTTGAAAAAGAGAACTTTGCATACATTGGTAATCATTCACATTCACACGATTATTTAACCAAATTTACTTATCAAAAGTTTTTAGATGATATTGAGAAATCAATTAAAATTTTTAAAGATAAGTTAGGTTATAATCCTAGTTTTTTTTCATATCCTTTTGGTGAATATAATTTAGAGCAAAAAAAATATATTTCGAATAAATTTGAATTTGCATTTGGCCAACATTCAGGTGTTATTGATTTAAATAAAGATAGATATGAACTGCCCAGATTTCCTATAAACGAAAAATACGGCGAAATAAAAAGATTTAAGGAGGTAATATCTTATTTGCCCCTTCAGTATAAAATTATTAGACCTGAAAACAAATTTATGAATGATGGAGAAAACCCCCCAAAAATGACGATAGAGTTTTTTAAAGATCAAAAAAATTTAGAAAATATTAATTGTTTTTCGAATGAAGGATCAAAATGGAGAAAAACAAAAATAGTTTTAATTGACAATATATTAAATATTAATTTTGCTGGAAAATTTATTGAAAGAAGAGGGAGAATTAACTGTTCTTTAAAAGATGAAAATGGGTGGAGATTTTCAGGTTTCCAATTTGTTCAAAATTAAATTAATTTTTTAGTCTTATTACTTGTAGGCATTACATTTACATCATCAAAATCCATAAGAGAATTTTGCTTTATAATTTGTTTTAAAACATCAATGTATTGTTGCCCTGTCTCTGCATATTTATCTAAATAATTTACCAACTTTAAACTATCCAATTTTTCATCATTGTCTCTTTGAATTGCTCTTTCTTTTCTAAATTCGATATAACTACTATGGGTATTTAAATTTCGCTGGTAAGCTCTAACTGATGCTTTGAGAACTGCAAACTTTGCAACTTTGTGTTTTGCATCTTTATCTACACCTGCTGGTCTTATTCCTTCACCGTTCCAAGTCCATTGTCCAAATAATGCATTGCCCTCCTGTGCAAATCTGGAAGTCCCCCATCCAGTTTCTTTAGCAGCTTGAGCAAGTGCTAGAGAGACAGGTATTTCATCCATTCTAACTTTCAGAGAATAAAAATCTCCATCTCTTAAACCATATTGTTTAAATTTTTCTTTTAACCAATTCTTTTCTTTTTCTGTGTTAATATTCTTAGCCAATATTCTAAATAATTCCTTTCTATCAAGTCGAATTTTAGCGTTTTCTTCTACGATTAGTGGTAAAACTATTTGAATAAATAATCTCTTTCTCTTCTTTGAACTCTCTATACTTTTAATCTCTTTTGGAAGATGGTCAATTTTGTTGCCTATATTTACTAACTTAGTCTCTCTAACTCTTTCAAGATTATAATTTGTATCTTTAAACAATTGTTCAATTGTTCTTGCATCAAATCTTATTGAATTTTGTCCCTCGTCATCTGTACTGAAAAAATCAATATCAGCAAAAATATTTTTTAAACTAAGGTTTTTTGATTTAGTTTCTGTTTCTCCGTCAAGAATTTTTTTTCTTTTTTCTAATTCTTGGTCAAAATTTATACCAGCGTTTGAGATTATAGATTTTTTGAAATTTAAGTTTTTATCTAAAAAATTATTTACAGTTGGTAAAGAAAAGAATGAGAATATTACAAATATACTTATTGCGGAAAATCTGAATATATTATTTCTTTTTCGTTTGAGTTTGATATTTTTATTTTTTTTTTGTCTGACCATTAATTTAAATATAATTATTATTAATTAATTATACAGCTAAAACTTCTTTAACCTCAGGTATATAATGACAAAGTAAGTTTTCTACTCCTTTTTTTAAAGTAAGAGTTGAAGATGGACAGCCTGAACAGCTACCTTTTAACAAAACTTTAACTTTTCCATCCTTGAATTCTTGAAACTTTATATCTCCTCCATCTCTTGCAACTGCAGGTCTGATTTTTGAATCTAGAATACTTATTATCTTTTTTTCAATCTCTGAATAATTTTTGTTTTGATCTTCTTCATTTATTTTATCTATAATGCAAGTATTACCATTTGCGTAATGCTCGTTTACATAAGATATAACAATATGCTGAATATCTTCCCACTTTTTATTCTCTTCTTTATTTATAGAAAAAAAATCTTCACCTAAAAATACTCCAGTCACTCCATTTATTTGTAATAAATTCTTGATCAATAAATTGTTTGTATCTTCCTGATTTAGAACTTCTAAAGAACCATCATTAGATACCTTTCTACCTGGTAGAAACTTTAATGAGTTTGGATTTGGTGTATTTTCAGTTTGTATAAACATAAGTTTTATATAGTGTTTATTTCAAAATATTAAATGATTAAAAACCGACTATTTCTTTTATCTTTTTAACTTTTTTAGAAGAGATATCCTGAGCTTTTGCTGCACCATCCTCTAAAATTTGATCTATATAATTTTTATCTAATAACAATTTTTGTATTTCTTTTGATATAGGTGAGAGTTTAGTCACAATTATTTCAGATAGTTTATTTTTTAAATCAGAAAAATTTTTTCCCTCAAATTCATTTAATGTATCGGTAATATTTTGATTAGTTAAGCTAGAGTAAATACCCATCAAGTTTTCTGCTTCAGGTCTACCTTTAAGTCCAACCTCATTTCCAGGTAAAGTATCATTATCTGTTTTTGCTTTTTTTATTTTGTTAATGATTTGATCCTCGGTATCTGTTAAATTAATCCTACTTCCTTCAACAATATCTGACTTACTCATTTTTTTTGTGCCGTCTTTCAAACTCATTATTCTTGAAAAATGTTTTTGTATGAGGGGCTCAGGTGGTCTGAGAAGATCTGGACATTTATATTCGTTATTAAATTTTTGAGCTATATCTCTACAAAGTTCTAAATGCTGTTTTTGATCATCTCCAACTGGCACATGAGTAGCATCATATAAAAGAATATCAGAAGCCATTAGAACTGGATAAATATATAAACCAACGCTAGCTTTTTCTTTATCTTTTCCAGCTTTCTCTTTGAATTGTGTCATTCTATTGAGCCATCCCATTCTGGCTACACATCCTAAAATCCAAGAACCCTCAGAATGTGCGGGAACTAAGGATTGATTAAATATTATACTATTTTTTGGGTCAATGCCGCTTGCTATAAATGCTGCTGCTGTCTCTCTAATATTATTTTTTAGTTCTGTCGGGTCTTGCATTACAGTAATAGCATGAAGATCCACAACACAAAAAATGCATTTATTATCTTTGTTATTTTGTAAATCAACAAAATTTTTTATTGCACCTATATAATTGCCAAGATGTAAATTTCCCGTTGGCTGAACTCCAGAAAAAATTTTTTTTGACATAATTTAATAGTTTAATTTAATATCAGATATTTTAAAGGCCTTAATGAGTATTGAAATCAACAAATAAAAAGCAAAAGTTAAAAGAACTAATAATATAATTGCTAAAAATTTATAACTATTTGAAAATATAAAATAATTACTAAAATAGTTTATTGATATTTTAAATAATCCTAAACAAATTAAATTTGAAATAAATATTTTAAAGAGTTGTATAAAAAACAAATTGTTAAAATTAAAGTAATTTTTATTAAGTACAAATACCATAAGCAAGAGACCATTCACCCAAGAAGAAACAGTTGTTGCTATAGGAATTATAATGAAACCAAGTTTACTAAATAAAGATACACTAATAACAATATTCAAAATTACTGAAATCAATGAAAAATAAAAAGGTGTTTTAGTATCATTTCTAGCGAATATAAAACTTGAAAATATTTTAATCATCGAAAATGCAGGAAGCCCCAATGCAAAATAAAATAATGCAAGAGCTGAATTTTTAACACTTTCTTCGTTAAAAGATCCATACCCAAAAAGTGCAGAAACAATTTCTTCAGAAGCAAAAATTAATGCTAGTGTAGCAGGAAGACTTAAAAATAAACTCAACTCCAAAGACTTATTTTGTAAAATTTCCAATTTTATATTGTTTTTACTTTTAACATATCTGCTTAGATTGGGTAAAATTATTATACCGATTGCAATCCCCGCTATTGCTAAGTTTATCTGGTATATTCTGTCTGCATAATACAAATATGAAACTGCACTAGCTTGAAAAGATGCAATTATTGTTCCAACTAATATATTAATTTGAGTAACTCCTGATGAAAATATGCTTGGTAAGAGCTTTTTAAAAAAGAATTTTATTTTATTATCTAGTTGAAAATTAAAATTAAAATTTGGATAAAAATATTTTTTAGTAAAAACAATTAAAAATATAAATTGTATAATTCCCGCAAATGTTACTGCATAACTTAGATAGTAAACTAAATGTTTATCATTTTTTATAAGAAGGAAACATATTATTAATATTATATTTAAAAAGAGTGGGGCAGCAGCGGCAGCGGCAAATTTATTGTGAGAATTTAAAATTGCTGAAAAAAAAGAAGCTATACTTATAAAAAGTAAAAAAGGGAATGTAATTCTTGTTAAATCAACTGCTAATTTGAACTTTTGATCTATATCTGAGAAGCCAGGGGCTATTAATTTTATAAAACTCGGCATAAAAATCTCAACTAGTATTGTGAGACATAAAAGTGCTAAGACCAATAAATTAAATATCGAGTTTGCAAATTTTTGAGCTTTTTTTTTACTAGATAAAAGTTCTGAAGTGTAAGATGGAACAAATGCTGCATTAAAAGTACCTTCTGCAAATAATCTTCTAAAAGTGTTTGGTATTCTAAATGCAACGAAGAAAGCGTCAGCAATTGGTCCTGAACCAAGATAAATAGCTATAAAAAAGTCTCTAATATATCCTAAAATTCTGCTTAGTAATACAAACAGACTAAATGTGCCTGTTGACTTAATTAAATTCATAAATCATATTAGTAGCTTAATCCTTTTGTATATCTAACAAATAATGAAAAAAAACAAAATTGAACATTATTCTGATAAAGAAGCTCTAGATTTTCATACTAATGATAAATCTGGCAAAATAGAGATCGTTTCATCTAAACCTGTAACAACAAAAAGAGACTTGGCCTTAGCTTATTCTCCTGGTGTGGCGGCTCCTGTAAAAGCAATAGCCAATAATCCGGAATTAGCATATGATTATACTACAAAAGGGAACCTTGTTGCTGTAATTAGTAACGGGTCTGCAATATTGGGACTCGGTAACTTAGGAGCCATAGCATCAAAACCAGTAATGGAGGGAAAAGCTGTCCTTTTTAAAAGATTTGCAGATATCGACTCCATAGATTTGGAAATAGACACAGAAGATACAAAAGAAATAATTAATTCAATTAAAAATATAGCAAAAAGTTTTGGTGGTATAAATCTTGAAGATATAGCGGCTCCAAACTGTTTTATAATTGAAGATGAATTAAAAAAAATTCTAGATATTCCTGTATTTCATGACGATCAACATGGGACAGCGATTATAACAACAGCTGCATTGATCAACGCTGTCGATATTGCAAAAAAGAACTTAAAAAAAATTAAAATAGTAATCAATGGTGCAGGTGCTGCTGCTATGGCATGTGCAAAATTATTTAGAAGTACTGGTATTCCAAAAAATAATATTAAAATGTTAGATACAAAAGGTGTTATAAATAAAAACAGAAAAGATATTAATACTTGGAAAAAAGAATTTGCTGTAGATACAAAAGATAAAAGTTTAGACGATGCAATGAAAAATGCAGATGTATTTTTAGGTTTATCTGCGGCCGGTGTTGTTAAAAAAAGTATGGTTAAGAAGATGGCTAAAAATCCAATTATATTCGCCTGCGCAAATCCAGATCCAGAAATAAAACCAGAAGACATTGAAGAAGTAAGAAAAGATGCAATTATAGCAACAGGCAGATCTGATTATCCAAACCAAGTAAATAATTTAATTGGATTTCCATACATATTTAGAGGAGCATTAGATGTTAGAGCAAAAACTATTAATGAAGAAATGAAAGTTGCTGCAGCTAATGCAATTGCATCACTCGCTAGAGAATTTGTGCCTGACGAAGTTGCGGCTGCAATGGGTGGTGAAAGACCTAATTATGGAAGAGAATATATTATTCCATCTACTTTTGATCCACGGTTAATAAGTGTAATACCATTAGCTGTAGCAAAAGCTGCCATTAAATCAGGCGTGGCTAGAAAAAAAATAGAAAATTTTGACCAATACTCAGAGCAACTAAAACAAAGACTTGATCCATCAGTCACTATAATGCAGGGAATAAATAATCAAATTAAAAAAACAAATAAAAAAGTTGTATTTGCGGACGGTGAAGATGAAAATACTTTAAAAGCTGCGATAGCTTTTAAAAATAGTGGACTGGGTACACCTATTTTAGTTGCTAAAGAAAAAGTGGTTAAAGAAAAGCTAAAAGAAATTGGTTACGGTGAAAACTTTGATATCGATATTGTAAATTCAACTATTAAAGAGAAAAGAGCAAAATATGTAAATTATCTTTTTAAAAAACTTCAAAGAAAGGAAGGTCTGCTAGAAAGAGATTGTGATAAAATGGTAAGGAATGATAGGGTTATTTGGGGTTCTTGTATGGTGGCTTGTGGTGATGCTGATGCAATGGTCACTGGGAACTCAAGAAGGTATGGACAATCTCTTGATAAGGTAAAAAAAGTCATAGATGCTAGACCGGGAGAAATTATGTTTGGATTGAACATGATTGTTAATAAAGGCAAAACCGTGTTTATTGCAGATACAAGTGTTCATGAGTACCCAACTTCTGAACAACTATCTGAGATTGCTATTTCTGCATCTAGAGTTGCAAAATTGTTTGGTTTTGAACCAAAAGTTGCTTTCCTTTCACACTCAACATTTGGCCAACCAATTACTGCTAGAACTAAACATATAAGAGATGCAGTTGAAATTTTAAAAAAAAAGGGGGTTAACTTTAAGTTTGATGGAGACATGCAGCCTGATGTGGCTTTAAGTGATGAATATAGAGAACTTTATCCTTTCTCTGAGATAGTTGGTAATGCAAATATTTTAATTATGCCAGGTCAACACAGTGCTGCCATAACTTATAAAATAATGAAAACTTTAGGCGGAGCTAAAGTTATCGGACCACTATTAATAGGTTTAGGTCAAGCAATTGAAATTGCTCCGTTAAGATCATCAACATCTGATATATTAAATTTAGCATCAGTTGCAGCGTATTCAGCGGGAGTAATTAATTACAAAAAACCAAATTAGTTTTTTACAACTCTTAAGTCCTCAACTAAAAAAATACTTGTAACCACATCCTCAACGTCAAGGACTTTCTTGGCCTCGTTTATAACTTCGGCCCTTTCGTCTTCATTCTGGGAAATACCATAAACATAAATTATTTTCTTGTAAGTATCGATGTCATAATTTGCGGACTTTATTTTTTTATTTGTTATCATGGCTGTCCTTAATTGAGAAGTTATCAGTACATCTTTGGCTGTTTGCTTAAAATTAAAATTTTCTTTTATTTTTAAATCATTTTTAACTGATCTTGCGCCTTTTATTTCCCAACCTAGTTTTGTAATTTTTAATTTTTCTTCTACGGTATCTACTTTACCTGTTATAAAAATTCTTCCATCTAAAACTTTAGTTTTTACATTTAGAATGTATCCCTTATCCATCAATATCAATTTTGCTCTTAAATTTTTTTGCATCAACGAGTCATCTATTTGAGTTCCTATAGTTCTTGGGTCCATTGCTATAGAAACACCAGTACCTAAAACTCCAGTAGATGAATAACCAACACACCCAGAAATTGATATAAATACTAATATTAATATTAAATTTCTAAATTTCATTTTTTTTCTTTAAACAAAAATCATAAACTATTTTTTTTGAAATATTATTTTCCTTACTAATTTTTGAAGTTATATCTTTAATTGACATTTTTTTTAAAAGTTTATCAATTTTTTTTTTAACCGATTCTTCAATTTCTTGTAACTTATTTTGTAAATTAAGTTTTTCTGATATTACTATTGCCATTTCACCTTTTTGAGATATGTCAATATTAATAAGGTTTTTCACCTTATCTCGTACATATTCTTCATGTAATTTTGTCATTTCTCTAGTTATTAGAATTTCTCTATCATTGAAATATTTTTGAATTTGGGCAGTAATTTTTTTAATTTTTTTTGGTGAGATGAAAAAAATAATCGAACAATCTAACTTTGAAATTTTTTGAAAAAGGTTTTCTATATGCAACTTTTTTTCAGGTAGAAAACCGCAAAAAAAGAAATTATTAGAAAACCCACTTACAGAAATAGCAGCTATTGCTGCAGATGGTCCTGGAACTGGAAATATTTCTATTTTATTCTTAATACATTCATTGATTAAAATCTTGCCTGGATCAGAAATTGTAGGAGTGCCAGCATCAGAAATGATTGAAATAATTTTATTTTCTTTTAGTAAATTTAAAATATTTTTAACATTTTTTTTTTCGTTAAACTTATGGTTTGATAATAACTTTGATTTAATATTAAACTTGGATAATAGTTTGCTTGAAACTCTTGTGTCTTCTGACAAAATGAGGTCAGATTTATTTAAGATGTATATAGCCCTAAAAGTAATATCGCCTAAATTTCCTATTGGTGTTGCAACACAATATAGCCCAGGTTTTAAAATATCATTTAATTCTAAATTATACATTTAAAGATAATGAAAAAGTTTTATATCATAATTTTAAAAGTTTTTCTCATAATCGTTTTTGCCAATCTTAAAGCAATTTCTGATGAGAAAATTAAAATAGGTTTAATTGTGCCTCTGTCAGGTGAATATTCATATATTGGTAAATCGATTGTTAAATCAACAAGAATGGCATTGAGTAAAATTAATGATGATAGGATCACAATAATACCAAAGGACACTAAAGCAAATCCAATAGATGCACTTAGAGTATCTAAAGAGCTTTACAAAAATGGTATAAAAATAATTATTGGACCAGTCTTCAATGAAAGCAATAAATATTTGGATGAATTAAATGAAATTACATTTTTATCATTTACAAACAAAATTAGAAATAATCCAAAAAACGTAATTTCTGGTGGAGTTAATGCAATTTCACAAATTAATACTATTAAAAAATATTTAAGTGAAAATAATTTAAAAAATACAATATTTTTAATCCCCGAGACAGAATATAAGAGAGAAATAGAAGATGCTATTAAAAAAACCAATTTAATATTAAAAGAAAAATTTATCTATAGTAAAGATCCGACATTACTTACAAAACAAATAGAGGATTTAACACGGTATCAACAAAGAAAACAAAATTTAGAAGATGAAATTAAAAGGATTGAAGATTCAAACATTTTAAACAAAAAAAGAAAAATAGAAAAACTAAAAAAAAAAGACACTTTAGGTTTTATTAACTTTGACTCAGTTATAATTGCCGATTTTAGTGAAAGCCTTAAAAGTGTTGCTACTTCTTTGCTATATACCGATGTATCCTCTAAGAGAATTAAATATATTACACTAAACCAATGGTTTGATGAAAGTCTGCTAAAAGATACCTCATTACATCCAATGTATTTTCCATCGATTAACAGAAATAATTTTGAAATATTTAAAAAAGATTACTTTCAAAATTTCAAAACTTTACCAAATCAAATTTCTTTTTTAAGTTATGATCTAGTCGGTTTAGTATATTACTTATTAATAAATAATAATTTTAAAACTGATGAAAATTTATTTTTTAAGAAAAATAAATTCAAAGGGAAAATTGGTATTTTTGAAATAAACCAAAGGACAATTACACATCAATTAAATTTTTATGGAATAGAAGAAAAAACTTTTAAAGAAATTTTTTAATCTTTCTGAAAGCTTTTGATCGATGGTCATTCCTAAACTTAGTTTTTTGATTCATTTGACCAAATGTTTGTTTTTTGTTTTCAGGTATAAAAATTGGGTCATATCCAAAGCCTTTGTTTCCAATTTTTTTTTTTGAAATTCTGCCTACAACAATTCCTAAAGACTGAATAGGTTTTTTCTTTATTCCATAAATAGTCAAAGCACAAATAAATCTAGCTTTAATTTTCTTTGATTTCCAGTTTTTGTCTAGTCTCGAGAGCTTGTTATAAACTTTGGAAATTGCCAAATTAAAATCTCCTTTTTTTCCTCCCCATCTTGCTGAATAAATGCCTGGCTGATTGTTGAGCAGCTCAACTTCTAGCCCTGAATCATCTGCGATACAGACTTTTTTTGTCTTTTTAGAAAAATATTTAGCTTTTATTAAAGAATTTTCCAAAAAAGTATTACCATTTTCTTTTGGACTTTTGAGACCATAGTCTTTGGGTGATGTGATATTGTAATATTTAGGTAGTAAATCTCTAATTTCTTTTATTTTTCCGTCATTATTAGACCCTACTACTATTTCTTTAATTTTTTTTTTTAACATCTAGAAATTCATGAATTTCTTACCATATAGACCGTAATGGAAAAAGAAGAATTATCAAATAAAGAAGAGCAAAATATAGAAGATGAAAATTCGGAGCTAAATACAGATAAACAACCCATAGAAGAAGCTGAAAAAAAAGAAGAAGAGGAACAACTTTTACCTGAAGATGAAATTGCAAATCTTAAAGATAAAGTTGCTAGAACATTTGCAGAAATGGAAAATCAAAGAAGAAGATTTGAAAAAGAAAAAGATGAAGCTTTTGAATATGGTGGATTTTCATTTGCAAGGGAAACACTTAATCTTTTAGATAACTTAGAGAGATCAAAACAAACACTGGAAAGTGATGAAACTATAAAAGATAAAGACACGCTAAAAAAATTGATAGAGCATATTGATATTATTAATAAAGATATGATTTCAATTTTCAAAAAAAATAATATTGAGCCGATTAAAGCACTTAACGAAAAACTAGATCCAAATTTACATCAGGCAATGATGGAAGTTGAAGATGATACCAAAGATCAGGGTACAATAGTTCAAGAAATTCAAAAAGGTTTTATGATGAAGGACAGGTTGCTAAGACCTTCGTTAGTAGCTGTATCCAAAAAAAAAGTTGAAGAGAAACACGAAGAAAAGCCAAGTGACCAAAAAAACCAAGAAAATGAAGAAAAAGACCCTAAAAATTAATTATTTATTATGGTTGTAGTTGTAAAATTAGCACTTATATGAGCATCAAATAGGATAATTTATGAGTAAAGTAATAGGTATAGACTTAGGGACAACAAATTCTTGTGTAGCCGTTATGGAGGGAACACAAGCCAAAGTTTTAGAGAATGCCGAAGGTGCAAGAACAACACCTTCAGTTGTAGCATTTACTGATGAGGGTGAAAAATTAATAGGTCAACCAGCAAAAAGGCAAGCTGTCACAAATCCTGAGAATACTATATTTGCAGTTAAAAGATTAATTGGAAGAAATTTTGATGATCCAACAGTCAAAAAAGATGTTGAGACTGCCCCTTTTAAAATAGTTAATTCTGATAAAGGTGACGCTTGGATTGAAGCCAAAGGCCAAAAATATTCACCGTCTCAAATCTCTGCTTTCACACTTCAAAAGATGAAGGAGACTGCTGAAAAATATTTAGGTTCAGAAGTCAAACAAGCTGTTATTACTGTTCCAGCATATTTTAATGATGCTCAAAGGCAAGCAACAAAAGATGCAGGTAAAATTGCAGGCCTTGAGGTTTTGAGGATTATAAATGAACCAACCGCAGCTTCTTTAGCATACGGTTTAGATAAAAAAGCTAATAAGAAAATTGCAGTCTATGATTTAGGTGGAGGAACATTTGATGTTTCAATCCTTGAATTGGGAGATGGTGTATTTGAAGTAAAATCTACTAATGGTGATACATTTTTAGGTGGAGAAGATTTTGATAATTCAATTGTTGATTATCTACTATCAGAATTCAAAAAAGAAAATGGTATCGATTTAAAGTCTGACAAATTAGCATTGCAAAGACTTAAAGAAGCTGCAGAAAAAGCGAAAATAGAATTATCATCGGCGACCCAAACTGAGATAAATCTTCCATTTATTACTGCCGATAAAACTGGGCCAAAACACATTAACTTGAAAATGACTAGAGCTAAATTAGAGGCATTAGTCGAAGATCTTATTTCAAGAACGATACCACCATGCAAAACTGCTCTAAAAGATGCTGGCTTATCTGCGAGTGAAGTGGATGAAATAGTACTAGTTGGTGGTATGACTAGAATGCCAAAAGTTATAGAAGAAGTAAAAAATTTCTTTGGGAAAGATCCTAACAAATCTGTAAATCCTGATGAGGTTGTTGCTATGGGAGCTGCAATTCAAGCAGGTGTGTTACAAGGTGACGTAAAGGATGTGTTACTTTTAGATGTAACTCCTTTATCTTTAGGAATAGAAACATTGGGCGGTGTATCAACAAAGTTAATTGATAAAAATACTACAATCCCGACAAAAAAGAGCCAAGTATTTTCAACTGCTGAAGATAATCAACCTGCCGTATCAATCAGAGTTCTTCAGGGTGAAAGAGAGATGGCATCAGATAATAAAGTTTTAGGAAATTTTGAATTAGTTGGCATAGCTCCAGCACCAAGGGGTGTTCCTCAAATTGAGGTAACATTTGATATTGATGCAAATGGTATAGTTAATGTATCAGCCAAAGACAAAGGAACTGGTAAAGAGCAAAAAATTCAAATTCAAGCATCTGGAGGATTGAGTGATGAAGAAATAAATCAAATGGTAAAAGATGCAGAAACTAATAAAGAAGAAGATAAAAAGAAAAGAGAAGCTGTTGATGCAAGAAATCAAGCAGATACATTAATACACTCAACTGAAAAAAATTTAAAAGAACATGGAAGTAAAGTTTCAGACGCAGATAAAAAAGCTATTGAAGATGCATCAGCAAATCTAAGAAATGCCCTTAAGGGAACTGATGTTGAAGAAATTAAAAAGAAAACTCAAGATTTAGTTCAGGCATCTATGAAATTAGGTGAAGCGATATACAAATCACAACAAGGTGCAAAACCTGAAGATGCTCCAAAAGACGCAAAGAAAGAAGATACAAAAGACGATAACGTTGTTGATGCAGATTTTGAAGAAGTAAAAGACGAGAACAAAGAAAAAAGCGCCTAATAAAACAACTGTTTGTCTATAACATGTTATGGCAAAAAGAGATTATTACGAAGTATTAGGTTTAAATAAAAGTGCTTCCGCAGATCAGATAAAATCAGCTTACAGAAAACTCGCAGTTAAATATCATCCAGATAAAAATAAAGATGACAAAGGTGCTGAAGAAAAATTTAAAGAAGCATCTGAAGCTTATCATGTGCTTTCTAATTCTGAGAGAAAACAAAATTATGATAATTTTGGTCATGCAGCTTTTGAAAATGGAGGAGGTGGAAGAGGAGGATTTGGAAATTTTGATTTTTCAAACCATTTCTCTGACATTTTTGAGGACTTCTTTGGAGAAGGTTTTGGTGGAGGTCGTAGATCAAGAAGATCAAATAATAGAGGCTCAGATCTCAGATATGACTTGTCTATATCTTTGGAGGAAGCCTTTACTGGAAAGAAACAAGACATAAAATTCTCTACATCAGAAAAATGCGATACTTGCAGTGGATCAGGATCAAAACCAGGACATCAAGCGGGCTTATGTTCGATGTGCGGTGGTCATGGTCAAGTAAGATCAAGCCAAGGTTTTTTTACAGTCCAACAAACTTGCCCTCAATGTGCTGGCGCTGGAGAAGAAATTACCCATCCATGTACAAGTTGTAATGGACAAGGCAAAAAGCAGGCGTCAAAAAGATTGTCGGTTACCATTCCAAAAGGTGTGGATGATGGGACCAGAATAAGACTTTCTGGAAAAGGTGAGGCTGGATCAAAAGGTGCTAGCAGTGGTGATTTGTACTTATTCATAAATGTTCACTCTCATGACTTATTTAAAAGGTCTGATGAAAACTTATTTTTTGAATGCCCTGTTTCTATTGCAGATGCAGCACTTGGTACCTCAATTGAAATTCCAACAATAGATGGTGGTAAAGCAAAAATTAAAATTCCAGCTGGGACACAAAGTGGTAAACAATTTAGATTAAGAGGAAAAGGTATGCCACACATGAGAGGTGGTGATTTTGGAGACCTTTATGTACAAGTAAATACTGAAATTCCAATATCTCTAAATAAAGAACAAAAAGAATTATTAGAAAAATTTAGAGAAATTGAAAACGAAAAATCTAATCCAAGTATTAAAAAATTCTTTCAAAAGGCTAAAAGTTTTTGGAAAAACTAGCCAATAGTGCTAGTCTAAAATTTAAACATGAGTAAAATTAAAATAGCCATAACTGGATGTATGGGAAGAATGGGCCAACAACTCATTAAAACCGTAACTAAGGACAAAACGACTAAATTAGTTTCTCTAACAGAAAACAGATTAATCAATAAAAAGATTAATGGAATTAAACCAGAATTAAATACTGAGAAAGCTCTAGGTAAAGCTAATGTAATAATAGATTTCACAATACCGAAATGCACATTTGAAGTTTTAAAGATAGCTACAAAATTAAAAAAAAAAGTAGTCATTGGTACAACAGGTTTTACAAAAAAAGAGGAGGAATTAATAAAGAAGTTTTCCAAAAAAATCTCAATTTTAAAAGCGGGCAATATGAGCCTTGGGATTAATCTTCTCATGTACCTTACGGAGATTACATCGGCATCACTTGGTAATAATTATCTTAGTAAAGTTTTTGAAGTACATCACAAACATAAAAAAGATCATCCGTCTGGGACAGCTTTAATGCTTGGAAAAGGGATAGCCACAGGAAAAAATAAAGACTTTTATAAAATAATGGGAAAAAAATACTTAAATAAAAAAAAATTTCCTTATGGAGAAAAAATAAATTTTAATTCAATTAGAAAAGGTGAGATTATTGGCGAACATGAAGTTACTTTTTCAAGTGGAAAAGAAATAATAACATTAAACCACGAAGCTTTTGATAGAGCTTTATATTCAGAAGGAGCAATAACTGCTGCAAAATGGCTAAAAAATAAAAAACCAGGTCTTTATTCGATGAGGAGCCTTCTGAATTTTAAATAATGAATGAAGTACAGAGAGCCAAAATAGTATTAAAAATACTTAATAAAACATATCCGACAACACCTATACCATTAAAACATAGAAATATATTTACTCTTTTAATATCTGTACTACTTTCGGCTCAATGCACAGACATAAATGTTAATAATGTTACAAAAAATATTTATCCAAAATATAACAGACCTGAACATTTTGTTAAGCTTGGGAGAAAAAGAATAGAAAAATTAATAAGAAGTATTGGAATTTTTAGAATTAAAGCAAAAAGTATTTATAATTTGTCAAAGACTTTAGTCGAAAAATATAATGGTAGAGTTCCGAAGACGTTTGAGGAGTTGGAGGAACTTCCTGGCGTTGGACATAAAACAGCAAGTGTAGTTATGTCACAAGGTTTTGGTTATCCAGCGTTTCCTATAGATACTCATATACACAGACTTGCTCAACGTTGGGGTTTAACTAATGGAAAAAATGTTGTTCAAACTGAAGAAGATTTAAAGCGTCTATTTCCTAAAAAATATTGGAATAAACTCCATCTTCAAATTATTTATTATGGAAGGGAATACTGTAAAGCAAGAGAGTGTTACGGTATTTCTTGTAAAATTTGTACTACTTGTTATCCTAAAAGGAAAAAACCTATAAAGACAAAAAAAGCTTAAATGAATATTATTAACCTTTTTCCTCTAACAATAATTAAAGATAAAATTGATATGAGTGAACAAGAAAAACTTTTAATGATTGATGAGATAAGAAAAATGAAAAAAGATTCAAAAAATCTTGCTTATCAAACAAAATCAAACTCATGGACAGGTGATACACAAGGATTTGAATTTATACACAAAAGTAAAAGTTTCGAAAAATTATTTTCGGAGATTAAAAAAAGAGTTATTGCATACTTAAATTGTGTTGAGATTGACGAAAAACTTGTTGATATTTATATACAAAGGTCATGGGCGACGATATCAGAAGGTGATGAAAGAATAAAAAAACACAAACATTTTCAGTCTCACATATCTTTTGCTTATTATTTAAGAAAGAATAAAAGTGATTCAAATCTTATTATATTTGATGAAAATTATAATAATGAGATTATGCCAGGTATATTTAGATCAGAAAATGCTTTACAAAAGGGAATTGTAAAAAAAATGAACCAATTTAATGTTACTCAAGCAATCGTAAACGTAGAAGAAAACGACATAATTGTTTTCCCTTCAAAAACAATCCATTCTACACAAGTTTCACAAAATAATGATGAAAGAATATCTATATCCGCAGATATAATTTGTGTAGCTAAAGATTCAAGACTTTTAGAAATGGGTTTACCACCTCTTAATGAATGGACTAAAATATAATGAAAATTTTAGGAATTGGGAATGCAATTGTTGATGTGATTTGTAAAGTTGAAGATGATTTTATAACAAAAAATCAGTTAACAAAAGGTACGATGAAACTCATTTTTGACGAAAATGAGTTTAAATTACTTTTATCAAGTCTAAACATAGAAAAAACTATCTCAGGCGGTTCAGTAGCAAATTCTATTGTTGGATTATCTCAACTAGGAAACAAAGTTGGTTTCATAGGTAAAGTTAGTGATGATAATTTAGGAAGTAAGTATGAAGAAGGATTAAAATCTGAAAACGTAAAATATTTTTGTAAGAAAAAAAAAGAAGAATTACCTACTGGCACTTGTTTAATTTTGGTGACACCAGACTCTGAAAGAACAATGTGTACATACTTAGGAATAGCAGGAAAAATAAATGAAAATGATGTAGATACCAAAATTGTTAAACAATCAGAAATGATATTTCTTGAGGGTTACTTATGGGATGAGGGAGAACCTAAGAAAGCTTTTGAAAAAGCCATAAATAGTGCTAGCAAAGTTGCTATGTCTTTATCAGATCAATTTTGTGTGGATAGACATAAGAAACATTTTCTAGATTTAGTGATGAATAAACTAGATATCACATTTGCAAATGAACAAGAAATGATGTCTTTGATAGACGCTAAAAATTTTAACGATGTGGTAGACTTTGGAAAAAATTTAGGAAAACATTTAGTTATCACACGTGGAGAGAAAGGAGCAATATCAATTTATAAAGATGATATAGCAGAAAATGAAAGTCATAAAAATTTAGATATTAAGGATCTTACTGGTGCTGGAGATTTATTTGCAGCAGGTTTTTTACATGGCTATTTAAACAATATGGAAAGTTTGGAAAGTCTTAACAAAGGCAGAGAAATGTCTTCAAAAATTATTCAACAAATCGGAGCTAGACTATAGCTTTTTTCCTATTGTAACTTCCCTTACCCTTTTTTGATCTTACAACTCTAGATTTATACTTTCTGGTAAAAAGATCTTTAGCAATTTGGTTTCTTTTACTTTTCAATTTTGTACCCATTTTCTATACTAATAATAAATGATTTATCATTAAACTTTTTTTCTACTTTTTTTCTAAGTCTATAAACGTGAGTCTCAACAGTATGCGTTTCCAATTTAGATTTATAACCCCATACCTCTGATTGTAAACTATTGATAGTAGCTGCTTTACTTAAACTATTTAAAAAATTTATAATTTTTATCTCTTTTTCTGTCAGTGGCAAATGA
>CACAIK010000010.1 GCA_902532525.1 uncultured Pelagibacteraceae bacterium | reverse complement strand
ACTTGGAAATTGATGGACAAAAAATAATTGAAAATTACGAAAAGTATTTGTTTGATCTTGCTGAGAAAGGATCATTTAATTCCTCATTAATAAAATTTGATGAAGCAATGAAACAAACTATTGAAATGGCCTCTAACGCATATAAAAATGAAGAAGGTATAGTTGGAGTGCCAACGGGATTAAAAGATTTAGACGACAGACTTGGAGGTCTTCATAAGTCAGATCTTATAATTATTGCAGGCAGACCATCAATGGGTAAAACAGCTTTAGCTACAAATATTGCGTTTAATGCTGCTAAGAAAATTCAGGAAAGTGGTGAAAAGAGTTCAGTAGCTTTTTTTTCTCTTGAGATGTCTTCCGAGCAACTTTCTACTAGAATTCTTGCAGAACAATCAAGAATTAAATCGAATGACATTAGACGTGGTAAAATATCTGAAGAACAATTTGATAAATTTATAGAAACATCAAAGGATATATCTGAACTTCCTTTATATATTGATGAAACACCAGCGATAACCATCGCTGCATTAAGTAATAGAGCCAGAAGAATTAAAAGATTATATGGACTAGATATGGTCGTAATTGACTATATTCAGTTGATGAGAGCCTCAAACTCAAATAATGGCAGAGTTCAGGAAATATCTGAAATTACTCAAGGATTAAAGGCTCTTGCAAAAGAGTTAGCTGTACCAGTTCTAGCACTTTCTCAGTTATCAAGAGCAGTGGAACAAAGAGACGATAAAAAACCACAATTATCAGACCTTAGAGAGTCTGGGTCAATTGAACAGGATGCGGATGTGGTGATGTTTGTTTATAGAGAAGCGTATTATTTGCAAGGTAAAGAGCCAAGACCTGCCACTGTTGAGCATGCTGAATGGCAAGCAAAAATGAATGAAGTTTCTCATTTAGCTGAATTAATTATTCAAAAGCAAAGACACGGACCGACAGGCAATGTAATGCTTGAATTTGAGGCAATGTTTACTAAATTTAAAGATATTCAAAATAATTAAATTAAATTATAAAAGCTAATAGTTAATGTTAGCTAAATTATATCAAAATATTGTTTTAAAAAAACCAAGCTTAATTTTAATTATATTATTAATTTGCTTATGTTTTTTTGGATATCATTCAAAAAACTTTAGACTTGATGCATCCTCTGAAACCTTATTAATAGAAGGTGATCCAGATTTAAAATACCTGAATGAAATAAACGATAGATATGGTGCAAAAGAATTTTTAGTTCTCACATACACACCAAAAAAGAAAATGATAAACGAGTCTTCTATTAAAAATCTATTAAAGCTTAAAAATCAAATTCAACAACTTGAATGGGTGCATAATGTAATCACACTATTAGATATTCCATTATTAAGCAGCTCTGATGAGCCTCTTATTGAAAGACTACAAAACTACTCAACACTTACGTCACCGAACATTGACAAAGAAAGAGGATTTAATGAAATATTGAATAGTCCTGTTTTCAGAAATTTTGTTATCAGCGAGGATGGTAAAACATCTGGTATTATAGTTTATTTAAAATCGAAAGATAAAATTACAGAGTTTAAAAGTAAAATAGAAGAAGAATTATATAAAGATAATTTAAAAAAACAAAATCATCAAAATATTTTGGAAATAAGACAAGTAATTAAAAATTTTGATTCAACTAGCAAAATTCATTTAGGAGGCATTCCAATGATTGCTGATGACATGATGACCTTTATAAAGAATGATATAATAGTTTTTGGACTTGGCGTTTTTATCTTTATTATTGCTACTCTTTGGTATGTATTTAGAAAATTAATATGGGTAATTGTTCCGATTAGTAGTTGTTTTTTTTCAGTATTAATAATGACTGGACTTTTAGGCCTCTTGGGATGGAAAGTTACTGTTATATCATCAAACTTTATTGCTTTAATGTTGATATTGACGATGGCTATGAATATTCACATCAGTACTAGGTATCTTCAACTGTCAAAACAATTTCCTAAATTGAATAAATTAAAGATTATCTCTTTAACAACAAATAAGATGTTTTGGCCTATATTATATACAGCTTTAACAACTATATTTGCTTTCTTGTCTCTAGTGTTTAGTGAAATAAAACCAATAATAGATTTTGGATTTATGATGACTTTTGGTCTAGTAATTTCATTTCTTATTACTTTTAGTCTATTACCAACATTAATTAATTTATTAAATTTTAATAAAGTTTCTTTAAAAGAAGAGAAAGGTACCAAAGTAACTAATTTTTTTAGCAATGTTTCAATTTCAAACCAAAATACTGTATTTGGGTCAACTTTAATAATTATATTTCTAAGTATATTAGGAATTTCAAAGCTTAAAGTAGAAAATAGTTTTATAAATTATTTTGATAAAAATACAGAAATTTACAAAGGAATGAAACTTATTGATGAAAAGCTGGGAGGCACAACTCCACTTGAAGTTATTTTAAAATTTCCAAAAAAAGATGAAATTGACCAAAAATCAGACGATGAAGAGGATGATTGGGGTGATGAAGATGAAAATGATGAAAAATATTGGTTTACTAAAGATAAAATTAATAAAATAAAAAAAGTTCATAATTATTTAGATTCTTTAGAGCCAGTTGGAAAAGTTCTCTCTTTTTCTTCAATAATTGATGTTGCTACTCAATTAAATAATAATAAAGAGCTTGGATCTTTAGAAATGGGAGTCTTATATACTAAGATTCCTGATAACATAAAAAAAGAAATTGTTGATCCATACATATCTATAAAAGACTCTGAGGCCAGAATAAGCTTAAGGATAAAAGACTCATTAGATAATCTAAGGAGAAATGATTTATTGATTAAAATAAATTCTGATCTTGAAAATAAATTAGGTTTAAAAAAAGATGAATTCAAATTGGGAGGTGTATTAATTCTTTTTAATAATCTATTACAAAGTTTATTTAAATCTCAAATTTTGACCCTCGGATTTGTTATGCTTGGAATTTTAATAATGTTTATCGTTCTTTTCAAAAATTTAAAATTAGCTCTAATAGGTGTTGTGCCTAATTTTATAGCAGCTTTCTTTATATTAGGTTTAATAGGACTATTGGGAATTCCGCTAGATATGATGACAATAACAATTGCAGCAATAACAATAGGTATAGCTGTAGATAATAGCATTCATTATATTTATAGATTTAAAGAGGAGTATGCAAAATTAAAAAATTATAATAAGACACTAAAATTGTGTCACTCAACAGTCGGTAAAGCTATTTTAAATACTTCAATTACAATAGTTTTTGGATTTTCAATTTTAGTAATGTCAAATTTTATACCAACAATTTACTTTGGTGTATTTACGGGGATTGCTATGTTGCTTGCAATGGTTTCTGTTTTAACTCTTTTGCCTTCTTTATTGCTTAAAATTAAACCATTCAATTAATGATTGAAGCTATTCAGGATTTTTTAATACAAGTAACATTATTTGATTATATTTTTTTTGTATTAACCATTTATTTTTTAATACAAGGATCTAGAAAAGGTTTTGTTTTAAGTTTATTGTCAGCAGCTAAATGGGTATTGGCATATATTTTAACAATTTTTTTGTTTCCAAAAGTAAAACCATATTTTGAAGGTATTTTAGATAGCGAATATGTTCTTGATATAATTGTTGGTGTAATATTGTTTATCTTAATAATATTTTTTATTCTTTTAGCAAATAAGGCAATTAGTAAAGTTGTTACTTACACTGGATTAGGTTCAATCGATAAGGTTTTTGGCTTTTTCTTTGGAATCGCTAAGAGCTATATTATGATTGTTTGTTTATTCACAGCTATAGACATTGTCTACGATAGCAAAAAATGGCCATTAAATTTAAAAGATTCGTTAACATTTCCTTTGGTTGAAAAAGGTAGTATCTATCTTATAAAGGTATTTCCAAATCAAAAACAATATGATGATGCTAAGGAAAAAGTTCAAGATGTATAATCCTAAATTAAAAGAGGAATGTGCTGTCTTTGGTATAAGTAATACACCAGAAGCATCAACTTTAACTGCTTTAGGACTTCATGCGTTACAACATAGGGGTCAGGAAGGTTGTGGAATTGTGTCATTTGACGGTGAAAAATATCACTCTGAAAAAAGATTTGGTCTAGTTGGAGACAATTTTAATGATGAAAAAGTTTTAAAAAACTTGCCAGGAAATTACGCCATAGGTCATAATAGATATTCTACAACAGGAGGAACTGCTTTAAGAAATGTACAACCATTCTTTGCTGATACTAATTCAGGTGGAATTGGAGTTGCGCATAATGGAAATCTAACGAATGCAATAACACTTAGAAATAAAATGGTTGAAGAAGGCTCAATCTTTTACACAACATCAGATACAGAGACGATAGTAAAACTTATAGCCAAATCAAAAAGACCAAAGACAATAGATAAAGTTATTGATGCTCTATTTCAAATTCAAGGAGGGTATGCATTGGTTATGATGACACAAAATACACTTATTGGTGTAAGAGATCCTTATGGAATTAGACCTTTGGTTATCGGAAAACTTAAAAATTCATATGTTTTTGCATCTGAAACATGTGCATTTGATATTATTGGCGCAAAGTTTGTTAGAGAAGTTGAAAATGGTGAAATTGTTTATGTAGAAAATGATGAATTGAAAAGTATAAAGCCATTTCCTCAAAAAAAAGTGAGACCATGTGTATTTGAATATATTTATTTCTCAAGACCAGATAGTATTTTAAATGGCAAAACAGCTTATGAATATCGTAAAAAATTTGGAGCAGAATTAGCAAAAGAAGATAATTTAGATGCTGACCTAGTTGTACCAGTGCCAGACTCTGGTAATGCTGCTGCATTAGGTTATGCAGAAGAAAAAAAAATAAACTTTGATCTAGGTTTAATAAGAAATCATTATGTTGGTAGAACCTTTATAGAGCCTTCACAGCAAATTAGAAGTTTAGGAGTTAAATTAAAGTTGAATGCAAATATTTCAGTAATAAAAAACAAAAAAATTATATTAGTTGATGATTCTCTTGTAAGAGGAACAACCTCATCAAAAATTGTAAAAATGTTATATGATAATGGTGCTAAAGAAATACATGTGAGAATAGCAAGTCCAGAAATAAAATATCCAGATTTTTATGGTGTTGATACACCAACAAAAAAAGAGCTGTTAGCAGCGAATAAATCAGTAGATGAAATAAAAGAATTTATAAAAGCAAAATCTCTAAAATTTTTAACTTTAGATGGTTTATATAGAGGAATGGGTTTTGAGAAGAGAAATGATGCTTATCCTCAATTAACTGACCATCATTTTACTGGTGATTATCCAGTAAAAATAATTGATGAACTTGGAGAAGATAAAGTTACACAATTATCATTATTAAGCACTGGGTCGAGTAATTAATGAAAAAAGTAAATTTTACTGAAATGAAAAATGGTTCAAAAGAAGATTATGAATTATTAGAAAAGTATGAAAAAAATTTTGAGCGTAAAACTGCAGATAGACTACTTAAATATCTTGCAAGTCAAACGACAACCCTTGAAGGCTATCAAATAACTAGATTAGAACATTCCTTGCAAGCAGCCACAAGAGCATACAAGAATGGTGAAAGTGAAGAGATGGTTGTGGCAACTTTACTTCATGACATAGGAGATGACTTGGCACCCATGAATCATTCTCAATATGCAGCTTCAATTATAAGACCATATGTTTCAGAAAAAACATATTGGATAATACTTCATCACGGGCTTTTTCAAACTTATTACAGTGCTCATCATTTGGGCGGAGATAGAAATGCTAGGGATAAATTCAAGGACCACAAATACTATCAAGATACTGTTGATTTTTGTGAAAAATACGATCAATCTTCTTTTGATCCTAATTACAAATCTATGTCTCTAGAAGAGTTTGAACCAATGGTGAAAAAGATATTTGATAGAAAACCTTTTTATCATCACTAATTTTTAAAAAAACATGACTAACAAACTTAAGGTAGAGAAAAGTCCGTATTTAAAGCAGCATAAAGACAATCCAGTAAATTGGTTTGCTTGGAATAAAGAAAGTTTAGAACAAGCAAAAAAAGAAAAAAAACCAATATTTCTTAGTGTTGGATATGCGAGTTGTCATTGGTGTCATGTGATGGCTCATGAAAGTTTTGAAGATGATGAAACAGCTAAAATAATGAATGAAAAATTTATAAACATTAAAGTTGATAGAGAAGAAAGACCTGATTTAGATTATGTTTTTCAAAGAAGTTTATCTATTTTAACAGGTACACAAGGTGGTTGGCCTTTATCGATGTTTCTTGATGAAAATGGAGTTCCTTTTACTGGTGGAACTTATTTCCCACCAAAAGAAATGCATGGAAGACCAGATTTTCGAAAAGTTCTAAATAATGTTTCTGACGTATATAATAAGAATAGAGAAAAAATTCTCGATCAAGCACCCCAAATGCAAGAAATATTTGGTAAAATTAATCAAAGATCAGCAGTATTAAGTCAACCATTAGAGCCATTTTTAGAAAAAATTATACAACACCTTGATAAAGACAATGGAAGTTTTAAAGGAGCGCCTAAGTTCCCTCAATTTTATTTGTTTGATGCAATGTTTTATTTTTATTTAAAAACAGGAAAAGAAGAATACTTTAAACCCGTTGAAACTTTACTTTACAATATTTCTTCAAAAGGAATGTATGATCATTTAGCTGGAGGTATAGCAAGATACACTGTTGATGAAAATTGGATCATCCCTCACTTTGAAAAAATGCTTTATGATAATATTCAATATATAGGGTTGTTAAATAAGTTCTTTCAAAAAACTAATAATCTTTATTATAAAGGAAAGTTAGAGCAAAGCATAAATTTTATCAATTCAGAATTTAAAAATGATTTTGATCTTTATGGGTCTGCATATGATGCCGATAGCGATGGTGTTGAAGGAAAATATTATGTATGGAATTATGCAGAACTAAAAAATACTTTGGGTCCTAAATTTAATTTATTTGCAAAAAAATATAATTTGACTGAAGAGGGAAATTTTGAAGGTAATAATATTTTAACAGAAACTCATAATAAACTTTCCGATGATGAGATTAAAGAAATCTCAAACACAGAAAAAACGTTATTAGATCAAAGAAATAAACGTTCTAAACCATTATTTGATGATAAATCTCAAACTGACCAAAATTGTTTTTTATTAGAAACACTCCTTCTTTCATCCCTAGTAACTGATAATGAAGAACTAAAACAAAATACTCTTGTTAGTATAAAGATATTGGAAAAATATTTGTCAGATAAAATTTTCCATTGCTATCAAGACACAGAGATTGACACTTTTTTGGAAGATTATGTATACTATGCTAGTCTTTTGATAACTATTTATGAATTAGATGGTGACGTTAAATGCATTGAAAAAGCAAAAGATATTTTAATAAAAACCTGGGAATACTTCTTTGATAAAAAATCAGGATTAATGCAAAAAAATAAAATATTAGATAATGACCTATTTGTTCAGCCAGTAGATCTAAATGATAATAATATACCAAATGGAAATAGCGTATATTTAAACTTATGTAATAAAATATATATTATAACTAGTGATAAAATATGGTTTGAAAAAATTGATATTTTAAAAAAAAGTTTCCACCAAGTTTTAAACTCAAACTTTGCACAAATGTTTAGTTTTGTAAAATCATTGGATATTTGTAATGAAAGTATATCTTTTACAATTCATGGAAAGCAAAATTTAGATCCTAATATAAAAAAGTATTTGCAAAAAAAATTTATTACTAGAGCTACATTTAAATATCTAGATAATGAAGTAAAAGAGCCAAAAATTGTTATATGTAAAAATCAAACTTGCTCTAACAAATTAAGTAATATAAAGGAAATTGAAGATTATCTAAAAAGAAACAATATAAGCTAATGATAGAAACAAAGGAACAAATAATAGAACATTTTAAGTCAGGCTCAAAGGATAAATCTAATTTGAAGATTGGGGTTGAGCATGAAAAATTTATTTTTGATAAAAAAACAAATACGAGAATTGATTATTCCAAAATCAAGAAAATGTTTGAAAATTTATATGAGTTTGGTTGGAAACCTATTTTTGAGGAAAAAAATCCAATAGCGTTAACTAAGAATGGTAAAAGTATTACTTTAGAGCCTGGTAATCAAATAGAGCTATCTGGAGCAAAATTAAATAATATTCACGAAGCTTGTGCTGAGTCTCATGAATATTTATTTGAGTTAAATCAGGTAATTGAAAAATTAGATTTTAAAATAGTAAGCGCTGGATATGATCCTATATCTAAACTTGAGGATATACCTAATAATCCAAAAAAAAGGTATGAGGTTATGACCAAAGATATGCCTGTTGGAGGAAAACTAAGTTTGGATATGATGTATAAAACTGCAGGTACGCAATTAAATTTAGATTATACCTCAGAAGAAGATTTTATAAAAAAATTTAAGTTGGCAAATAATTTAGTTCCAATATCAATCGGACTTTTTGCAAATTCCTCTATAGTTGAAAAAAGTAATAGTGGATACTTATCTTACAGATCTAAAGTTTGGCAAGAAACATCTAGAGGTGGATTGCCTGAGTTTTTTTTAAAAGATGTAAATTTTGAAAAATATGCAGATTATATTATGAATTACCCAATCTTATTTTTACAAAGTGAAGATAATTATATATCTGGAAAAAAATATTTATTTAAAAACTTTATGAATGGAGAAATTAAAGAAATTGGAAATAAAATTCCTAGTACTAATGATCTTGATACACATTTAGGAACAATATTTACAGAAAACAGATTAAAACAATATATCGAATTAAGATCAATGGATGCGTGCGGATGGGAGTGTTTATGTGCTGGTCCTGCCCTATTCACTGGATTACTTTATGGAAATCTGGAAGAAGCTTTAGATTTAATTAAAAATTGGGAAGCTAATGAAGTGCTTTCAGCTTATAAAAATGCCCCTAAAAATGGGTTAAAAACTAATTTGATGGGCAAGGATATTTCGTATTGGGCAGAGAGACTAATAGACATATCAAAATCAGGATTAAAAAAGAGAGACTTTTTAAATAGAAAAAAATTAAGTGAAGCAAAGTTTTTAGATCACTTAGAAAAAATTGTAAAAAATAAAAAAACAAATGCTGATAATATAATAAGTAAGTATTCAAATTCCGAAAATTTGAATGATTTATATGACCAATAAAATTGTTGCTATACAAGGTGATAATTTAAAAAAAATAAATATCAAAACAGATACTACTATTTTTTTAGCTCATGAAGCTCAAAACAAGGGTTATAAATTATTTTATTATTATCCAGAAAATTTATCGAATATAAGAGGAAAAACTGTAAGTGAAGGATATTTTATTAAAATTGATTATTCAAAAAAAAAATTTTATAAAATTCTAAAAAAATCAAAATTAGACTTATCCTTTGCAAAATATATTTTAATCAGACAGGATCCACCTTTTAACTTGGAATATATTTCTACAACATTAATGTTAGATAGAATCAAAGATAAAACAAAAATTATCAATGATCCTACTTCAGTAAGAAATATTTCAGAAAAATTTTATTCTTTAAATTTTAAAAATTATATGGCGGACACAATATTTACTAAAGATTTGATTGAAATTAAAAAATTTTTCAAAAAACATAAAAAGATAATAATTAAACCTATTCATAGCTATGGTGGCAATGATATAAATCTTATTTCAGGGAAGCTTAATTTACATAAAATAAAACAAATATTGAAAAAACATGGTCATATTATGTGTCAAAAATTTTTAAATAAAATTAAGTTTGGAGATAAAAGAGTTTTTATTATAAATGGTAAGGTTTGTGGAGCTATATCTAGAGTTCCAAAATCAGGATCAATATTGAGCAATATGAGCAAAGGTGCAAAACCTAAAGTTGCATTTTTAAGTAATAAAGAATTGATAGTTTCAAATATTATTGCAAAAAAAATTAAAAAAGACGGAATTTACTTTGCAGGAATAGACTTCATTGATGGAAAGTTGAATGGAGATATAAACGTAACATCACCAACAGGTATAAAAACATATTTTGATTTATCTCAGATAAACTTGGCTAAGACTTTTTGGAAAGGTTTATAGTTGAAAAATTTATCAAATCAGCAAAAAGGATCATCCCTTGCATTTATAGCTGTGATGTTTATCACGCCAGATTCACTATTTATTAGATTATCTTCTATAGATACTTGGGGATTATTATTTTATAGAGGTGCGATACCATTTGTAGCTGTATTAATTGGACTACTCATATTTTATAAAAAAAATTTTATTAAAGCATTCTTGAATGTTGGTTATGCTGGTATTTTTTATATTATAAGTTTTTCGATTTGTAACATCACATTTATAATTTCAATCCAAAATACAAATGTAGCAAATACATTAATAATGATTGCAATGGCGCCTATGCTTTCGGCAATCCTTGGTGCAATATTTTTAAAAGAGGTTCCCGATAAGAAGACTTGGATAGCTATAGCTATTACTTTAGTAGCTGTAGTATATATATTTTACGACTCTCTAGAGATGGGTAACTTATTTGGTGATCTTATGGGTATAACAACCGCTTTTGGACTCGCCACCAACGCGGTAATAATCAGGTCAGCAAAAGATAGAGATTTACTACCTTCAGCAGTTGTTGGTAAGCTTACGGTAGCTCTATTTGCTCTCTTTTTCGTTGAAAGTTATGAGTTAGTTGAAAAAGACCTGATTTATATACCTTTAATGTGTATTTTGTGTGTAGCAATACCATTCGTTTTGGTGACGATTGCTCCAAGATTTATACCTGCCGAGGAAGTTAATCTGTTTTTTCTTCTAGAGACCATTTTAGGACCCATTTGGGTTTGGTTAGTTATCAAAGAACAGCCTAGTCTAGAGACAATAGTTGGTGGACTTGTAATTATATTCACTATAGCTGTTCACTCTTATCTAAAACTAAAATCTTCTTCTAAGTAAATTATTTTTCTTTTTGTCACAAATTTGTCTTGATTTAAAATTAGATCGCCCATAAACACCGCTAATTTTATGAACAAAATTATAAAAAACTCTTGGGCTCTTTTTATGGGTATGGCATTTATAATGCTAGCTCATGGTTTTCAAGGTACTCTTTTAGGTGTTAGAGCAGTTAAAGAAAATTTTGGTCTATCATCGACAGGTTTTTTGTTTTCTGGATATTTTGTTGGATATTTTATTGGAGCAAAAATTATACAATCATTAATTCATAGAGTTGGACATATTAGAGTATTCGCAGCTTTTGCTTCTGTCACTTCAATTGTGGTCTTATTACACTCAATTTTTGTAAATCCTATTTCATGGTTTGTTCTTAGAATGATTTCTGGATTTAGCATGGTTTGTCTTTATACAATTGCTGAAAGTTGGTTAAACGATAGATCTACAAATAAGAACAGAGGTAGTGTTTTATCAATCTACATGATTGTTATGTATGCCTCTATGGCGATTGGAATGTTTTTCATAAACTTTAGTAAACCAGAAAACTTTCAACCTTTTATATTGATATCTTTATTTATGTCATTGTCTCTTGTTCCAATATTATTAACAAAAAGAAAGGCTCCGAACTTTAAAAAAATATCAGGTATGAAGCTAAAGGAAGTTTACAAATCATCACCATTTGGTGTTGTAAGTTCGTTTTTAATTGGAATATCACATTCAGCTGTTTTCTCATTGATTGCGGTTTATGCTACATCGATGAATTTTAGTATTTTTGAAGTTTCAATAGTAACCTTTTTATTTGCTATATCTGGAGCTATATCTCAATGGCCAATAGGAAAATTATCAGATGTTTTAGATAGGAGAATTGTAATTATTTATACAACATTTGGAGCAGCTTTATTTTGTTTTTTGGCGATTATTTCTTCAGGTCAAATGTATATGCCTGCAGGTTTAGCAACATCAAAATTATTTTTTTATATATGTATAATGTGTTTTTCTTTTTGTAGTCTACCAATGTTTGCATTAATTTTTGCACACACAAATGATTTTATATCAAAAGAAAAATTTGTAGCAGCAGGAGCAGGATTACAATTTGTTTTTGGTCTTGGTGCAATTTGTGGTCCTTTCATGTGCTCATTATTTATGGAATTTTTAGGAGAAAATGGATTTTTTATTTTCTTAATTATATTTCATTCATTTATTGGTTTATTTGGAATATATAGAATGCAAATTAGAGAATCTGGAGATAACCCAGATTCACAATTTGCACCTATGCCTCAAACGATTACTCCAGCAGGTATAGAGCTTAATCCTTCAACTGAACCAATAGATGAACCAAATAATTTGAACGAATTTAAGAAAATTTAGTGTAAGTTCAAAATTATGAAAACAGCATTAATATTCGGCTCAACTGGATTAATTGGTGGGATATTACTTAAATTTTTAGCTAAAGATCAAAAATATGAAAAAATCAAGGTTTTTGTAAGATCTTCTACTTCAAAAATTGATCCCAAAATAGAAGTTGTTCAAACAGATTTTACGAAAATAGAAAACATTAAGTCAGAAATAAAAGGCGATGATTGTTTTTTTTGTATTGGTACTACAAGAAAAAAAACACCTAACAAACAAGATTATATAAACACCGAGTACAATTTACCTATTACAATTGGAAAAATTTGTAGCGATAATAATGTACAAAATTTTACTTATATTTCTTCATTGGGTGCCAGTTCAAAAAAAACAAATTTGTATTTAAAAAATAAAGGTATGGCTGAAGAAGAATTAAGAAAACTAAACTTTAAAAAATTTATTGTAATTAGACCTTCGTTTTTAATTGGAAAAAGAAAAGAGGAAAGACTTGGAGAAAAAATAGGTATTTTCGCCATGAGATGTATATCGCCAATTTTAGTTGGAGATTTAAAAAAATATAAATCGATAAATGCAGAAATAGTTGCCAAATCCATGATAAATATATCAAACAGTGAAATACAAAGTGGGGTATTTGAACCACCACAATTACTGGAAATTGGAAGAGAATAAATTTTTTATAAATCAATAAAATATTAAAAAAAATTATTTTAAGTGCTATAATACATTTAAAGGAGGTATCTATGGCTAAATTTTTTTTAATGGGAAATTTTACAGAGAAAGCATTCGCAGGCTTTTTAAAAGATCCTGGATCAGATAGATCCGAGGTTGCTAGAAAGTGTTCTGAAAGTGTTGGAGCTGAAATGAAATCTTACACATATTTAAGAGGACCCTATGACTTTATAGTTGAAACCCATGGTACATTTGAGCAAATGGCTGCTATAAAAATGGCTACTGAGGGAAGTGGTGCACTTAAAAATATCGCCATTTGTGAGGAAACACCAATGAATGAAATTGCAAATCATGCAACAAAAGTATCAAGTGGCTATAAAGTGCCTGGACAATAATCTTACTGGTAGCTTCATTAATTATGGAGCTACCAATTTAAAATTGAAGCTGTCAAAATATCTCATTCAATTAAAATAATATTGATCTATTAAGAAAGTTATGAACAAAAGAAAATTTATAAAATTATCTATATTTGGATCATTATTATACAGTATTTTTCCATACAAAATTTCATTAGCTGAAACCAAAAAAATAATTAATCAAAATTTAACAGAAGCCCAAAAAAAAATAATGTTTGAGGAAGCAACCGAACGTCCATTCTCAAGCCCTCTTAATTACGAGAAAAGAGAAGGATTTTATCACTGTGCAAATTGCGGAGCTAAACTATTTAAGTCTAGTTCAAAATTTGATAGTGGAACTGGTTGGCCATCATTTACAGAGGCTCTTCCTGGAGCTTTTAAAACTAAGGTTGATTACAGCTTTGGCATGAAAAGAATTGAGTACCATTGTGCAAAATGTGGTGCCCATCATGGTCATGTCTTTGAAGACGGTCCTGGATCGACAGGAAAGAGATATTGTAATAACGGCTTGTGTTTAATATTTAAGCCATCATCATAAAACGGAGGAATAATGAAGATATTGAGTATATTGAAAGGGGTTGAATTAGTTATAGCAGATTTAGAAGTAAATTTGGGAGAACAGGTAAGAAGTGCGCCTACGTTATGCGCAAGATACAATGGTAAAATTATACCTTTAAACACTGCTCAAGATGGTCGACCTATTCTTATGAGAGAAGAAAACGCTTTAGAAAACTAATTTTGTATTTAATTGCGTCAACTTAATTAAGTTTATTTACAAGGAAATATTATAAAAAATAACTATGACATTTGAATTACCAAAACTAGATTATTCTAATGAGGCTTTATCTCCAATAATGTCACAAGAAACATTAGAATTACATCATGGAAAACATCATCAAACCTACATAACAAATCTTAACAATTTTATAAAAGATACGGACATGGCTGAAATGTCATTGGAAGATATAATTGTTAAAAGCTCAAAAGATAACTCAAAAGCTGGAATATTTAATAATGCAAGCCAACATTGGAACCATAATCTTTTTTGGAAGTGCATGAAGCCAAAAGGTGGTGGGAATATTCCGTCAAAACTTGAGAAAAAAATTGTAGAAGATTTTGGAAGCGTTGAAAAATTTAAAGATCAATTTAAACAAGCAGGTATAACTCAATTTGGATCAGGTTGGTGTTGGTTATCTTTAAATAATGATAAATTGGTCGTTACAAAAACAGCTAATGCTGCTAATCCTTTAATTGATAACTTAAAACCAATACTTGGTTGTGATGTCTGGGAACATTCATATTACATTGATTATAGAAATAGAAGACCTGAATATTTAGATAAATTTGTTGATAATCTTATAGATTGGGAATTTGTTGAATCTCTATTAATCTAATTAATCCTAGAACTTTTTGAGATAAAACAAAGTTTGAAGCAGTATGAACAAGGAAAATACAAGTAAACTCTGGAAATTTATTCAGGAAGCTGGCGATTATTTGGATGGTCAACTTCCTGATCACCCAAATCATCCAAAAGGAAGAAATCCATATGCTCATGTAGCAATATGTGTAAAAAACAAATTTAATTCTACTTATAAAGATATTCCTGATGACAAATTTGATGAAGTAATCAACTATATTAAATTTTTAAAAGAAAATCCTAGTTAATTAGATATAGTTTTTAGAAACTCTTCTACTTCACTACTTTTGGTATTCCAAGCTGTAACAAGTCTAACTGTCTTGCCGCCTAATTCCTCATTGCTCATCATATATTCCTCAGTATTTAAATGCTCAACCATTTTTTTAGGGAGTTTAACAAAAACTTCATTTGCCTCAGTTGGATATTCAAGTTTAACTTGATTACTAGAAACTAAACCATCACTTAATTTTTTTGCCATTAGATTTGCGTGTCTTGCGTTTTTTAACCAAACATCATTTGAGATATATCCATCTAATTGTGCAGAAACAAAACGCATTTTAGACAATAGATGACCGGATCTTTTTAACAAAAAAGGTAAATTACCAACTAATTCCTTATTAAATATTATAATTGCTTCGGCTGCTATACATCCGTTCTTAGTTGCTCCAAAAGATAATATGTCAATTCCTGATTTCCATGTCATTTCTGCAGGAGTAACATCTAGTGAAACAAGTGCATTAGCGAACCTGGCTCCATCCATGTGTACTTTTAATTTTTTTTTATGTGCGATTTCAGAGATATTTCTAATTTGATCTAAAGTATAGACTTCACCAGTTTCTGTTGCTTGAGTTATGCTAACAATAGATGGTTGAGTGTGATGCACAATTCCAAACCCTCCAATATTATCATTTAGCTCATCAACTGTTATTTTGCCATCTTTACCGTTCAATGGAACAAGTTTTGCTCCACCTGTATAAAATTCAGGGGCTCCACACTCATCTACATTGATATGAGAAAATTTATGGCAATAAATATTTCCAAATGATGGAGATATAGCAGAAAGTGCTAAAGCATTTGATGCGGTTCCTGATGCTGTGGGGTAAACAATCACATCCTTTTCAAAAATTTCAGAAAATTTTTCCTGTAACACACCTGAAATTTCATCGTTACCATATGGTGGGGCAATACCATCATTTGCTTTGATAATTGCATCCAAAACTTCTGGACAAGCTCCTGTCACGTTATCTGAAGCAAATTTTACTCTTTTTCTTTTTGTTCTTATTTTGATGTTCATTATAAAAAATAATATAAAATATTATTAAATAAAATAAATTAAGATGCAAAAAAAAATTTGGATTACTGGAGCGAGTAGTGGAATTGGTAAATCATTAGCAATAAAATTTGCTGAGAATGGGTGGAAAGTTGCAATATCTGCACGAAGAGTTGAAAAATTAGAAGAGATATGCAAAATTAATAAGAATATCCATTCTTTTCCACTTGATGTTTTAAATATAGATCAATGCAATCATACATTTAATAAGATTTTAGAAAAATTTGATAATATTGATAAATGTATTTTTTGCGTGGGTATAAGAGATCATGAATCTGAAAAAAATTTAGAACTAAATAAAATTGAGAAAATTTTTAAAACTAATTTTTTTGGAAATATTAATACTATCAGTAGTGTTTATAGTTATTATAAAAATAAAAAGGAGGGACATATATCAGTAATAGCCTCAATAGCTGGATACAGAGGTTTACCCGAGTCGGGAGCTTACAGTGCTTCTAAATCAGCATTAATAACATTTGTAGAAAGTCTATATTTTGATTTATCAAAATATAATGTCCAACTGTCATTAATAAATCCAGGCTTTATTAATACTGACATGGTTAAGAATAACAAATATAAAATGCCATTAATTATGTCTTCTGATTATGCTGCACGTATAATTTACTCCAATATTATTAAAAATAAAAATTTTGAAATTCATTTTCCTAAAAGGCTTTCTCTACTTATGAAATTTCTAAGTATTTTGCCATTTAAATTATATTCCAAACTTATTAAAATTGGTTCAAATTTAATAAATAGATAATTCTTTGTATGTTAAAATTTTTAATACTAGATGTTTATCCAAGTGATAATTGGCGTTTAGTTAAAGATACAGCTGGAGGATATGGAACAGGAAATAATTTTGGAAATAGTTTTCTTTCTAAATTAATGAATTTTTTTGTTAGTAAATCAATTGCTATGCCGCCTATGTCAGCATTATATGTTTACTCTATTATAAAAGGAAAAAACTGTATTATCGAATACACAAAAAAAATTTTACCTCAGGAAGAGCTTAAAAATTTTGATTACATAATATTACCAAGTTCAATTATTGCACATGAGACAGAGATAGAAACTCTTAATTTTCTAAATAGATTAGGATTAAAAGTGTTTGTAATAGGTATTTTTGGGAATATTAAAAAAAATATTTATAATTTAGATAATTCATATGTTGTCAAAGGAGAACCTGAAAAATTTTTTCTAGAAAATAAATTAGAAAAAAAAAATTTAGATAATTTTTTTTCAAATCAAAATTTGGGTTTATTTGAAAATCGTGGTGAATTTGTAGAAATACTTGACGATTTGCCTTATCCAAGTTGGGATATTTATTTAAAAAAATATCCTTTAAGAAATAATTTTTTGAGTTTCAATAAAAAAAGCGCGATACCAATACTTGCTAGTAGAGGATGTCCATACTCATGTTTTAATTATTGTACATATCCTTTGCAGCAAGGAAGAAAAGTTAGGTACAGATCTGTAAAAAATATAATTAATGAAATAATTCACTGGAAAAATAAAGTAAACACAAACAAATTTGTATTCAGAGATCCAGTTTTTTCAATAAATAGAAAATTTACAGTAGAGCTATGTAATGAAATAATAAAAAAAAAATTAAATATTGAATTTTTAATAGAAACACATTTGAACAATCTTGATAATGAACTTATAAAATTATTAAAGGATGCTGGATTAAAAATTGTGTATATTGGAGTTGAATCTGTAGAAGAGAAAGTTCTAAAAGATATAAACAGATTTAGTATAAAAAATGATGCTCAATTTAAAATTATCAACAAATTAAGTGCTGAAGGCATAATAGTAAAGTCTATGTATATGATAGGTAATCCAGAGGATACAGAAGAAACAATTAAAAATACAATCTCTTATTCGAAATTACTTCCAAATCAACTTGTACAATTTAGTATTTTTACTCCATATCCAGGAACTCCTATTTTCAAGAAATTTGAAAACATAATAACAACTTCAAAATTTGAGAATTTTAATCAATATAACTTAGTTTTTAAACACAATTACCTTAATGAAAAACAAATAAATTATTTTAAAAATTATGCATATCGTAAATTTTATTTGCATTATAAAAATATAGGGATTGTGTTTAGAACATTAAAAAGTTTTTTTAATTGAAAAGCTAAGGTAATTGACAAGCTTTAATTAAAAATTTTTTATCAATTTTTTTATGCCACCAGTACATGTATGCACCGGGGTCATCGATTTCTTTAATACAAGCTGTTTGATATGAAGTTTGATAAAGACTATTGTTAATTTTTTTATACACATTAGGTAAATTTATAATGAGGGCAAAAAAAATTAAAAAATAAGCTAAATTTTTTTTTAATTTTCTATCTAATATCACAAAAAGTGCAGAGAAAATTATTGGTGCGATATAAATTGTATAATGCATTCTAGGCCTAACTGAAAAAAATAAACATATTGTAACAATTATGAAAATTGTAATTAGGCAAAATAATAAGTTTTTCTTATCTTTATAAAAATAATTTATTGGGATAAAAATTAAAATTGTAATTAATGAAATTGATAAAAGAGTAAATTTAAAAAAAAATAAATTAATTATATAAAAAAAACTTGTTAATGATAAAAAAATAATATCTGAAAAAATACTTAAATCTGAGGAATATGGATTTTTTCCTTGAATAAACATACTTGCCTGTCCAAATCCATTTATTATTACATTTAAATTATTTGTATGAAATGGTTTGAAAGCTATTAAAAACAATATGCATAAATAGAAGCCTAACATGAAATAATTAGAAAATACTAATTTTATATTGTTTTTAAAAAAATATTTTTCAATAAAAAAAATTAGGAAAAAAAAGTAAATTACAATTGTTGGCAAAAAAAATAAATTAATTCCTTTAACATATTTGAAATATATTAAAAATAACACAACCAACATCATTATTAGATTAAATTGTAAAATATATTTTTTTTCAAAAAATAAGGGCCTTAATTCAAAGGCATCTTTTTTTTGATATAAAAAGATTAATGGTAAAAAAAATACAACAAATATTGCTTGAAATTTAGCAAAAATAGAAAGGCACAAAAAAAAGCCGGAATATAAAATATATTTTCTCTTAGGTTTTTTATTTATGAATTCAGCAATAAAATAGAAGGATGTAAATATACTTATTGCTGATAGAAACTCAGCTTTTAACATATCAATTGATAAAAGTAATGCGTCAGAATTTAGGAACAATAGTATTAAAAGAAGTTTCAAAGTTGTATCCTTTGAAAATATTTTCAAAAATTTGTAGAATATTAACAAAAATGACAACAAAAATAATAAATTTATTAGTTTTGAAAAAAAAACTACATCATTCAAGATTTCATTTATATTTTCACTATTATAAATTTCTGTAAAACTTGAGAGCTTTATAATATTAAATAGATCTAGAAAATTTAACCATATTGAAATTAAATAAATTAAAGAGTGTCCTGGATGATCGTGAAATTCGGCTTTAAAACCTGAATTAAGAATTAAGCTATTATAAACTTGAGTAAAATCCTCTAAATTTCCACTCCAATGATTTTGAAAGTTTAATATGATTGTAAAAAAAATTGATAATGAAATTATTATAAATACTAAAGTTCTATTAATTATCAACCTCATTTATTGTTTTGGGAAATAATCTTTTAAATCACCTTCTCTATAAACATCAGCTGTACAACAATGAAGGCCTCCACCAAAAGCATATGCATCTCTCAACTCTACAGGGATAACTTCCATACCTAATTTATCTAACTGTTCAGCTTGATATTTTTCACTTTTTTCAACGCATACAGTTTTAGGATCAAGAACTAAAACATTCATTGATAGCCACACTGAAGAGTAACAAAGTGGTGGCGGGGTATTATGGGCAGGTTGTGCTGCATCAATAATTTCCCATCCATTATCTTCAAATAATTTTCTTTGTTCTTTTGGAAGTCTTCGTTGTGGATTATTAATAATTAACCCCTCTTTAATTGGAGTAAAGGTTGCATCAATATGAATTGGATAAGGATCACCTGGGAAATTTACAGCATGAACTCTATGATCCTTAAAATGTCTTTTTATCCAATCAATTCCTTTTAAGTTAGTTGTAAATCCATGTTGTACAACTAAATCCTTTCCAAATCTTAGGATATCTGCGGCATCAAATAATGGCTCTTCCTCGGTTGTGACAAAGTATTTATTTTCTGTCCATTCAAGTCTTTTGGTTACACCAATCTTATCTGATAAATAATCTTTTCTATAATCGGCATCTGTTAATCTGGGTTTTGGCGCTGACTCATGTCTCATATTTGGGTCTTTATTATAATAGTCTTTTAATAATGGTCTGTAACATAGGTACTCAAACCATCTACACCTGTAGCTCATTGTAGCTTCTAATATTTCATTTCCCACAGTTAACAAAACATCTCTAGGTGGCATGCATCCAAACATAGTTTCGGCTTTCCAGTCAGGAGTTGATGTTGGTTGATTAAAATCTAAAGGTGTTGGTCTATCAACTTTTATACCCCTTTTTTCAAGCAAATTTGAAAAATTATCTAATAGTTCATTAGCTTTATCGATAGTGTCCTTAGTTCTTGGACCATAAGTTCCTCGCATATCAGAGTCTTCTGGAACTTTAGCATCTAGAGCAGGTTCAGGTGCTGGAATACAAGTACCATCTGCTCTTCCAACAATTACATGTTTTAATGGATCCCATTCATTCCAACTATTAACAATCTTATTGTTTTGAGCCATGTAAAATTAATTTAATCCAATAAATCTTCTATTAGATTGCATTATCATACTATAATAAAATATAGCTAAAAAAATAAAGAAGCCACCAATAATTGTGTTAGTTGAAGGAATTTCATTTATTCCAAGCCATGGCAGCCAAACCCAAAATATTCCTCCTATTACTTCAGTCAAAGACAATAGAGTTAAATCAGCTGCAGGAATATGTTTAGACCCAATTGAATAAAGAATTAAGCCCATGCACACAAGTGTTCCATGAGTGGCAAATAATGCTTCATTTTTATTTGAAGATAAGAAATTTGCATCGTTATTTAAAAGCATAACTGTTGAAAATAAAAAACAAAATAATCCTGCTATAGCAACAGTTGTAAACTTGGGAGTTTGTTTTCTCCATCTCAGACTTACTGAAAAAATTGAAAAACCTAGTGCTGATACTAATCCAAATATTAGACCCATTAAAGAATTTTCTCCGGTATTATCGTAGGCCATTACAATTATACCAAATGCTGCAACTAAAATTGATATCCAAACTGTAATTGATATTTTTTCTTTCAAAAAAAGAAAACCAAGTAGTGCAGTTATAAAAGGCATTGCAGCTAAACATAATAGAGTTACTGCTGCTGTCGTGTTCGTAATTGACCAAATAAAAGTTATCATTGCTGTTCCTAAGCCAATACCACCTACAATTCCAGATATCCCAATTTTTAAATAATTTTTATAAAATGAAATTCCTTCTTCCAGAAATAAGTAAACATTCAGCAATAAAAAAATAACAATGCCTCTCGCAAACAAGTATTGCCAAGGGACAGTTTCGGGTTGATCTATATGTCTTACAACATATGGTCCAAATGACCAAAGTATGCCTGCAAATAAAACAATTGGAATAGCTATTTTAGGATTTTTTAAATCAGGCATAAATTAATTTATTTTTTATAAATTTTTAATGATATTATTAAATAAATATGGATTTAGATATAATAAAAATTGCATCCGACACGACTAATAATAAAATATTGAAAGATTACACTCATAGATCGAAATATAAAAATAAAACTTGTGGCGATATAATTGAAATGAGAGTTAATATTAAGAAAAATATAATACAAGATATCGGGTATCAGACAAAATCCTGTGTTTACTGTCAAGCTTCTGCAAGCTTAATTTCTCATAAACTTATCAAAAAAAGTAAAAATAAAATTAATTATTTATTAAAAAATCTTATCGATTATTTTGAAAATGAAATTAAACCTTTGCCAAAAAATCTAAATAAATTTAATAAATTGTTTAATAAAAAAAATATATCTAGAAAAAACTGTGTATTAATGCCATTAATTGCAATTAAGAAACTCAGCATTGATGAATAATTTAGATATTAAAAAACCTGCTATCGCTGCAATATTTTCTACTTTGACAATTGGAGTTTTGTCATTGCTTACTTATAAAACACCTTATGGATTATTTTTGATTGCTTCCTTTGGTTCTACAATGGTTTTACTTTATGGGTATCCAGAAAGTCCTTTTGCAAAACCTAAAAATATATTTTTTGGTCATTTTTTAACTTCACTTGTTGGTGTGATATTTGTGAATTTCGTTCCACTTCCGATATATATTATTATACCTGTTGCTGTTGGAATAGGTGTCGGATTAATGATTATTCTTAATGTAACCCACCCTCCTGCAGGAGGAAATCCTATAATTGTGATCATGGGGTCAGTTTCATTTGAATATTTAATTTCCCCAGTTATAAGTGGATCAATTATTGTGATAGTTTTTGGCATAATCTTGAACAAATTTATTGCTAAAAGGAATTACCCAAAATAAACACAATTTGTTTGCTAGTCCTATTTAACTTGTGCTAGTCTTTTCAAATAATAATTAATAATTCAGCTTAAAGAAGCTAGTAATAGGAGTAGAAATGAAAGTACTTTGTGTATTGTATGATGATCCAAAAGGAGGAATGCCTAAATCTTATCCTCTGTCGGATTTACCAAAATTAGAGAAATATCCAGATGGAATGACATTACCATCGCCTAAAGGAAGAGATTTTACACCAGGCCAATTACTTGGTTGTGTTTCAGGTGAACTTGGTTTGAGAAAGTTTTTAGAGAGTAATGGACACGAGTTGGTTGTTACTAACAGTAAAGATGGAGATGGATGCGAAGCGGATAAACATATTGTTGATGCTGATATTGTTATCTCACAACCATTTTTCCCTTATTATTTAACTAAAGAGAGAATCGCTAAAGCTAAAAACCTTAAGATGGCAATTACAGCAGGAATAGGTTCTGATCATGTTGATTTGCAAGCAGCAATGGATAATAAAATTGATGTTGTTGAAGTAACTTTCTGTAATTCTAGATCAGTTGCTGAACACATAGTAATGATGATTGTTTCAATGGTTAGAGATTATCACAATCAACACAGAATAGTTAATGAAGGCGGATGGAATATTGCAGATGCTGTTCAGAGAAGTTATGACGTTGAAGGAATGCATATAGGAACCGTTGCTGCTGGAAGAATCGGATTAGATGCACTTAGAAAAATGAAACCATTTGATGTTCATTTGCACTATTTTGACAGACATAAATTACCTGACAGTGTTGAAAAAGAACTAAACTTAACTTTTCATGAATCAGTGGAGTCTATGGTAAAAGTTTGCGATGTTGTTACAATTAATTGCCCCCTTCATCCTGAAACTGAAAATTTGTTTGATGATGAAATGATAAGTAAAATGAAAAAAGGAGCATACATAGTTAACACTGCAAGAGGTAAAATTTGTAATCGAGATGCAATAGCTAAAGCCCTAAAAAGTGGACAACTAAGTGGTTACGCAGGTGATGTATGGTTTCCTCAGCCCGCTCCAAATGATCATGTGTGGAGAACAATGCCAAATCATGGAATGACACCACACACTTCTGGTACATCTTTATCTGCTCAAGCAAGATATGCAGATGGTGTTAGAGAAATATTAGAATGTTTCTTTGAAGGAAAAGAAATTAGAAATCAATATTTGATTGTAAAAGATGGCCAATTAGCAGGAATGGGTGCGCATTCTTACAGTAAAGGGTCTGCAACTAGTGGATCAGAAGAAGCTGCTAAATATCAAAAAAAATAAAATAGATTTATTAAAGGTATGCTACTTAAATAAGTAGCTACCTTTAATACCATAGATTTAAACTCTCATTATTATATATTTTGTATATGAGGTTATTTTATTACTTTTTTTTGTTATTTCTTATCTCGACATCATTCTCTCATTCAAAAGATAAAGCGTATTTTGCAGGAGGTTGCTTCTGGTGCATGGAAGAGTCTTTTGAAATGTTGGAAGGTGTAGAAGAAGTTATATCTGGTTACTCAGGAGGGATCACTGCAAATCCAACATATAGGGAAGTCACTTATGGAGATACTGGTCATTTTGAGGTTGTTGAAATAATTTATGACAAAGAGAAAATAACCTATAAAGAACTCTTAAAAAACTTCTGGCTTAATATTGATCCATTTGATGCCTACGGCCAGTTTTGCGATAAAGGATACAGCTACAGATCTGTAGCATTTTATGAAAACGATTATCAGAAAGATTTAATTGATAAAGATATAAAAAGATTAGAAAAGAAATTTAAAAAGAAGGTAGTCACATATGTTAAAGAATTTGAGATTTTTTACAAAGCAGAGGACAAACATCAAGATTACTATCAAGTATATTTAGAAAATTATTTAAAATATAAGAAAGCATGCAAAAGAGAGAGAATACTTGATATTATTTGGGGATCATAATTAATGCCTGTAACAAGCAAATTTGTAGCTTTAAAAAACTATATCCCGACAGGTTTACCAAAAGAAACTGACTTTGAAATAAAAACTAAGGAGATATCTTTAGATACTAAGAACAATATATTGGTTTTAAATTTATGGATTTCAGTTGATCCTTATATGAGGGCAAGGATGACTGAAAGAAAAAACTATAAACCGCCTTTTAATATTGGTGAAGAGATGGAAGGTTATGCTTTAGGTATAGTTAAAGAGTCTAAAGACAAAAATTTTAAAGAAGGAGATATTGTTTTTAGTAATTTTGGAATGAGAGATTACTTTGTTTGTAATTCCAATGATCTAAAAAAAATTGAGCCAATGAATATTCCGATACAAACATATCTGGGTCCACTTGGAATGACAGGTCATACAGCTTATATAGGACTTTTTAAACATGGTGAATTAAAACCAGGTCAAACAATCCTTGTTTCTTCAGCCGGAGGTAGTGTTGGATCTACTGTTTGTCAAATTGCAAAAAATATGGGTTGTAAAGTAATTGCAAGTACAGGATCAGATGAAAAAGTTCAATGGCTGAAAAATGATTTAAAAATTGATCATGCGTTTAACTATAAAAAAATTGAAAATGTTGTTTTGCATCTTAAAGAAGTTTGTCCTGAAGGATTTGATTTATATTTTGATAATGTAGGTGGCGATTTCTTAGAGTCAGCTATTTTTCAAATGAAGAACTTTGGAAGAATTGTAATTTGTGGAAGGATATCCCAAATGAATGCAACTAATCCTGGCTCTGGTTTAAAAAATATGGCTCATGTTCTTGTAAAAAGACTAACTATTAAAGGTTTTATAATTTTTGATCATGAAAATGATCGAGAACAGTTTGAAACTGATATGGCTAAATGGCTATTAGAGGATAAAATTAAATTTAAAGAAACTGTTTACGAGGGTATAGAAAATACGCCAAAATCATTCATTGATTTATTAGAAGGTAAAAACATAGGAAAAATGCTTGTAAAAATTTAATTAGAATTTTTATGAAATTTTTAAAGAAATTTTATAGACCCTTTTTATTAACCTATATTTTTTTGAGTATAGCTATCAGTTTTTATCCATCATTTGATTTTTACTCACTAAAAGGTCAAATTCTTATAATTGCTGTATCTTTTTTTAATGGGATGATGGGAGTTTACGTAAAAAAATTATAAGACGTAGGGCTCGGGTCTTGCAGAGCTATTTAATACTCTTTCGACTGCGAAAACACTAATATCTATAGTTTGATAACTGCCTGTAGTTATTAATTCAGTTAGAGCTCTACCAATTCCTGGTGCTTGCATTAAACCTCTGCCAGTAAATCCTGAGGCCATATAAACATTTTCATATTTTGGATGTTTTCCAACTACAGCATTATTATCTAATTTGTTACAATCATAATATCCAGCCCATCCACCTGTTAATTTGAGTTCTTCAAATGCTGGTATTCTTTTTGCAAGAGCAGGCCAAACTAATTCTTCAAAATCATTCCATGCAGGTTCGAGATCTTCTGCATCAAAAACTGAAATTGGAGAACCTGCTAAATATTCTTTTCCTTCTGGTCGCCAATATACTCCTGTTGTTAGATCTCCGGATAATGGCATCTCTGGAATATGTTTAGGACATTTAACTCTAAAGACTGTATGTTTTTGTGGTACTACAGGAATATCTTCAAGTAGTTCCTTAGTCCAACACCCAGCTGCGGAAATAATTGTCTTTGCATTAATTTCAGATAGGCTCTTAACCTCTCCCTTAATAAATTCTGTCCCAAGATCAATTGCTTTGTGCTTTAAAGCGCTATGAAATAAAAATGGATCAATCCATCCCTCGCTCTTGTTATCAGTAAATGTTGCAGTTTCAATTCCTTCCTCATTAATGTAAGGAAAATAGTTTTTCAATTCAGAACCTTTAATATTTTTTGTACCCGCTTCACATTCTTTATGATTTTCTAAAGCTCTGTATTGCTCTTCTGCATGATCTGGTCCAAACATTAGAAGATATCCATTGGGCACCATGCTAGCTGTTGGATTTGGATTTTTTTCAGTTTTCAATAATTCTGGTATTTGAAATATAAATTCCCTTGCAAATTTTCCTAAAAGAATATTTTCTTTTTGAAAAAACTGTCGTCTAAATCCACCAAGTGATAATGGGAATGATGCAGTTTTATAAGTTGGATCCCTTTCAATGACTTTTACTTTTCTGCCTTCTTTGGACATAAAGTATGCAGTTGCAGCTCCAATTATACCACCACCTACTATTACAACATCATCCATATTAGTTTATCAAAAAAATGTTTATATTTAAAAGCAATGCAAAACAACACCATAACAAATATGGAATCATCAAGTACATGCTTAATTGACTTATATTCTTATATTTAAATACCAATAAAACAATAAATATAATTAACACAACAAGATTTAAAATTGCTAAAGAAATATTATGGAAACCAAAGAAAACAACACTCCAAGTTGTATTAAAAAAAAGATGAATGAAATATAAAAATACAATATTTAAATTTTTTGTGTTTTTATGCCACGCATTCCATATGGCTATTGTCATAAATAAATAAAGTAATGTCCATACTGGCCCAAATATCCAATCTGGTGGATTGTATTGAGGTTTAGATAAATTTGAATACCAAGGTTCTTTAAAATTTATAGTAACCAAACCTCCAATAAATGAAGCTGAAAACGTAGTAATTGCGAAGAGAATAAAAGATAAAATTTTATTTTTTAGCATTTAAGTACTATACAGCAGTTAAATATGAATAAAAAAGTAATTTGGATCACCGGCGGAAGTACAGGAATTGGCAAAGCACTTGCGTTAAAATTTGCTAAAAATGGATGGACAGTTGCTATTTCTGCAAGAAGAGAAAATTTATTAAAAGAAATCGAAGATAAGCATCAAAATATTAAATCTTTTCCACTTGATGTAAATGATAAGGAAAAGTGTAAGTCTGTTTTTGAAAATATAAAAAAGGAACTTGGTGACATCGAAATTTGTTTTTTTTCTACGGGTACTTGGGATCCAAAAAAAGAAAAAGAAATTGATGTAGAGCAAATTGAAAATGTATTTAAAGTAAATTTTTTTGGAACATTAAATTGTATAAAAGCAGTTGAAACTCATTTTCGAGAAAGAGGAAAAGGTATTATTACCATTGTATCTTCGATTGCAGGATACAAGGGCTTACCTAACTCAAGTGGCTATGGACCATCCAAAGCTGCTTTAAGTAATCTTGCTGAAAGTTTACATTTTGATTTTGGAAGATATGGCGTGAGGGTTTGTTTAGTTTCTCCAGGTTTTATCAAAACACCAATGACTGATAAGAATGATTTTAAGATGCCTTTTCTAAAAACTCCAGAATTCTCGGCAGACAAAATTTATGATGGGCTCATTAATGGTTCTAATTTTGAAATACACTACCCTAAAGAATTAACTTTGATACTTAAATTTTTAAAAATAATACCTGATCGATTATATTTTTATTTAATACGGAAATTAACTAAATTACAAAAAAAATAAAATTAATCTTTAACAAACATCACAGTCAACTCTGCAACTTTAATTCCAAATTTTGTCATCTTAGCTCTGTTGATAGCTACTCTTTCATCTTGCATAAATATCCAATCATCAAAAGTAATTTTGATATTTTTTCCTTTTACAGGAACTAACAAAACATACTCAAATTTAAATGCTGGGCCATATGAATACCCCCTAGCCTTTCCAACTACATCACCTGCAGTTCCTTCGTAATTATGTTCATCAATTTTATCTATTACCCATTGCCTATTTTGTATTTCACCATCATTCCAAATAAATTTTTCGTCTAATATAAGTTGTTTGCCATCCCACTTACCGTCTAGGTCTGCTGAAAATTGTCTTGTAACTTTACCTGATCTATTTTGTAGTATACCCCAAGCTTTGACATTTCCGCTTAAATATTCTTCAATTATTAGTCTTGGTTTTTGATCTTTAAAATCTTCTGGTTTCATAGATTGATTATTTATACAGCTTGTAATTAATCCTGTAAAAATTATCAATAAAAATACTTTAAAAAATTTTTTGTTAATCATATTAAATTTTATTTTGCATGGAAAATTGAATTAAATCTATATTCTTTGATTTAAACCCAGCTTCACAATATGACAAATAAAAATGCCACATACGTTTAAATTTATTATCAAATCCATATTTTGAAATTTCTTCCCATTTTTTTAGGAATTCATCTCTCCATATTTTTAAGGTATTGGAATAGTGAGAGCCATATGACTCATATTTTTTAATTTCTAAACCGTTGCTACTAGATAAATCATATAATTTTCTTTTTGATGGCAAAAAACCTCCAGGAAATATGTATTTTTGTATAAAGTCTTCTTTGGTTTTATATCTGTCAAATAAACTATCATCGATTGTTATCGCTTGTATCGCGGCCCTTCCGTTCTCAGATAGATTTTTTTTAATACTTTTAAAATAATTGACTAAATAATTTTGCCCAACCGCTTCTATCATTTCTATAGATGCGATAGAGTCATATTTATCTTTTACATCTCTATAATCTTTCAAAAATATATTCACTTTTTCATTCAAACCATTTTCAAATATTCTTTTTTTTGAAAATTCAAATTGCTCTTTAGAAATTGTTATACAATCTAATTTTACATCATAATTTTTACCCACATATTCAGCAAAGCCACCCCAGCCACAGCCAATTTCTAAAATTTTATTTCCTACGTTTGGCTTTATTAATTCTGTAAGCTTTTTATATTTATTTAGTTGAGCAGAAAATAAATCGTCTTTTTGTTTTTCAAAAATTGCACTTGAATAAGTAAGTGAAGGATCCAACCATAATGAAAAGAAATCATTTCCTAAATCATAATGTTTTGAAATATTTTTCTTACTTCTGCTCTTATTATTTTTTATGAAAATACTCTTTAATTTATTAATCATTGATAAATCAAAAATACCTGAAAATTTATAGACAATTTTTATATTTTTAGCTGTTATTTCTATTAGATTAGTTAGATTATCTGTTTCAAATTCATTTCGCATGTACGCTTCTGCAAGTCCTACACTTCCCGATTTTATTATTTGAAGTGTTAAACCAGGTTTGTTAATTTTAATCTTTGCTCTTAATTGTTCACTCTCATTACCAAACTTATATATTTTGCTGTCATGATTTTGAATTTCAAGAAATCCATGCTTTATTAGTTTTAGAGAATTAAATACGATTTTATCTGACAAAAGATTAAAATTCATTTTTTTTCAAACGTAATATTATTTTTTATTTTTATGTTTTTTTTAACTAACTTAACTCCCTTTAACCATAATTTTAATGCTTCAAAATGAATTGCGGCAATAACTTTAAAGGTCATTAAAGGGTGAGAAATATAAGATATAAGCATATTTTTATTGTTAATTTCTTTTGCAACCCCATCTTGTGAAGCATATAACAATTTTCCCTCCTTATCACTTTGATCAATTATTACGGATAACATTTTTTCAGGTTTGAGAATTCTAAAATTGTATTTACTTTTCATTTCAATAAATGGTGAAACGAAAAACTTCTTCTCACAGCTATTTGTAATTATTTTTTCGTCGTTGACTTTAAATATATAAGTATGTTGCTCACCAAATGTATTTTTAACTTCATACAATATAGCTATAATTTTTGAATAATTATCATAAACGAAAAAAATACTTAATGGATTAAATACGTAACCAAATATTCTAGGATAACAAAGCAATTTTACCTTTATGTTTTCAAATTGAATGTTGTTTGATTTTAAATTTTCTATTACCCAGGCTTTTAAATCACTACCATCTCTAGGTCCGTGATCTTTGTCATAAAAACTTAAAATATTAAAACTATTATTAGAAAAAATTTTAATTTTTTTTTGTATCAAATTAATTTCATCAAGATCTATAAAGAGTGAGAAAACGTTGTATTTAAAAAAGTGATATTTTGGCTTAAATCTTTTATGAATTACTTTACCTTCATAAATATTGGAATTTTTAATCATTTAGGTTTTCAATCATATTAATGGATGATTTTATTCCATCTTCATGAAAACCGTAACCAAAATAACTTCCACAAAACAATACATTTCTTTTATTTTGTATTTCTTTTAATAATTTTTGATTATTCAAAGCATCTTGATCAAAATAAGGGTGGGTAAAAGTAACTTTTTGTAGGATTTTTTTTTGATCTATTTCAAAAAAAGGATTTAAGGTTAAGAAAATATTTTTTTCTGTCTTCAGATTTTGTAATAAGTTCAACCAATAAGTTAATGATGTCTTACTAATATCTGATTTATCTATTGAGGAATTCCATGAAGACCAAACTTTTTTATTGTTTGGCATACATACATCGTCAGTATGTATTACTGCTAGATTGGATTTATATTTAAAATTTGAAAGTATTTTTTTTTCATCCTCAGTCGGCTCACTCAAAATTTTCAATGCATCGTCTGCATGAGTAGCGATGACAACTTTATCATAGTCAAAAAATTCGTTACTAGCACCGTAATATACTTGAACACCAATTTTATTTCTTTTTATCAAACTAATCTTATAATTTTTAAAATATTCTCCACTTATTTGAGTTAATACTTTCTCTACATAAGTTCTACTTCTGTTAGTAACTGTATACCATTGTGGTCTATTTTTTAATTTAAAAAGTCCATGATTTTGAAAAAATTTTAAAAAAAATTTAATTGGCATTTGATTTGCTTCTACTGGAGGCATAGACCAGATAGCAGAAACCATTGGGATTAGATGAAAATTAATAAAATTTTTTGACCATTTATTTTTTTCAAGAAATTCACCAAGAGTAATCTCTTCATTTAAACTTTTAATTTGATCACACTTTTTGTAGAAATTTATAATATCAAAAAACATTTTTAAAAATTTTAAATTAAAAAGATTAAATTTATTTGCAAAAATTCCGTTTAAACCTCTACCACAATATTCATAATTTGTATCTTTTACAGAAACAGAAAATGACATATCGCTTTTTTCAATTTCAATTTTTAATTCGTTAAAAAAATTTATGAGATTTGGGTAAGTTTCATGATTAAAAACAATAAAGCCAATATCTACAGGAACTTTTTTACCATTGATTAAAGTATCTAAGGTATGTGAATGACCACCAAAATGATCTTCACTTTCAAATAAATCAACATGGTGTTTTTTGGAAAGCTTTTGTGCTGCTGATAAACCAGAGATTCCTGATCCAATTACTGCAATTCGCATTAAGGCTATGCTGCGTCTTCTTTAAACTCATCCATGCTTGGGCATGTGCAGAATATATTTTTATCTCCATAAACATTGTCTACCCGGGCAACTGGAGGCCAAAATTTATTTTGTTTTAGAAAACTTGCAGGATATGCTGCTTCTTGTCTTGAATATTTATGTTCCCATACATCTGATGATAATTCAGTATCAGTGTGAGGAGCGTTTTTAATTGGATTATCGATTTTATCAAATTCACCTGATTTAATTTTTTCAATTTCTTGTTTAATCTTAATTAAAGTGTCACAAAATCTGTCTATTTCTGATAAACCTTCGCTTTCAGTTGGCTCTATCATCATAGTGCCAGCTACAGGCCATGACATAGTTGGTGCGTGAAATCCAAAATCTATCATTCTTTTAGCAATATCTTCTTCAGTTACCCCTGTTTCAGATTTAATATTTCTAATATCAATTATGCACTCGTGTGCAACATTGCCATTTGCACCTTTGTACAAAATAGGAAAGTGATCTTTAAGTCTATGAGCAATATAATTTGCGTTTAAAATTGCAACTTGAGTAGCAAGCTTTAATCCTTCTGATCCCATCATTTTAATATACATCCAAGAGATTGATAGAATACTTGAACTACCCCAAGGAGCTGCTGATACTGCTCCAATTCCACTTGTTGGTCCGCAATCTTTTATTACTGGATGATTAGGCAGATAAACTTGTAAATGTTTTTTACAAGCTATAGGTCCCATTCCAGGTCCACCACCACCGTGAGGAATACAAAATGTTTTATGCAGATTAATATGACAAACGTCTGGACCAAAATTTCCAGGCTTTGCAACTCCAACAAGGGCATTTAAATTTGCTCCATCCATATAGACCTGTCCACCATGTTTATGAACTAACTCACAAATATCAGTTATTTTTTCCTCAAATACTCCATGGGTAGATGGGTAAGTTACCATTAAAGCTGCAAGATTTTCTGAATGTTGCTCTACTTTTTTCTTTAAATCATCGAAATCTACATTTCCCTCTTTATCACAATTAACAACAACGACTTTCATTCCAACCATTTGTGCGCTTGCTGGATTTGTACCATGTGCCGAACTTGGGATTAAACATATATTACGATGAGCATCATCTCTATCTAAGTGGTACTTTCTTATAACCATTAGACCTGCATATTCTCCTTGGGCGCCTGCATTAGGTTGTAGAGAAACACCGGAAAAACCTGTTATAGATCTCAACCAATTTTTTAAATCAGTAAACAAATCTCTAAAACCTTCCATTTGTTCAACTGGAACAAAAGGATGAGGTTCTGCAAATTCTTTCCAAGAAATCGGGATCATTTCAGCAGCAGCATTTAACTTCATTGTGCACGAACCAAGTGCTATCATAGTTCTATTCAATGCTATATCCTTATCCTCTAGCTTTTTAAGATATCTAAGCATTTCAGTTTCTGAATGATATAAGTTAAAAATTGGATGCTCTAAATATTTTGAAGTTCTTAATAAATTTTTTGGTAAATTGGGTAATTTAACTGAAGGATCCTCTTTTTTTATTGATTCTGCAGCATTAAAAATTTTTAATAATTGATTTACTCTATAAACGTTTTTTCTTTCATCAAAAGAGACAGCAAGCATTTCAGAATTTACTTTTCGTATATTAACTTTCTGATTTAGAGCATTTTTATAAATTTGATCAGTCTTTTCTTTGGTAATAATTGTAACAGTATCAAAAAAATAATCAGAATAAATTTCATAACCTGACTGTTTTATTTTATCAGCAAAACTTTTTGCTAATTGAGAAACTCTTTCAGAAATATTTTTAATTCCATCTGGACCATGATAAATAGCATATGCTGCTGAAACAATTGCTAATAAAGCTTGTGCAGTACAAATATTGCTTGTCGCCTTATCTCTTCTAATGTGTTGCTCTCTAGTTTGTAAAGATAATCTGTATGCCTTGTTACCATGTCTATCAACTGACACACCAACAATTCTACCAGGCATCGATCTCTTATACTCGTCTTTAGTTGCAAAAAATGCTGCATGTGGACCTCCATACCCCATCGGTATTCCAAATCGCTGAGAGCTTCCTACTGCTATATCAGCACCAAGTTCTCTTGGTGTTTTTAATTTTGCTAAAGCTAATAAATCACAAGCTAATACAGCCTTACCGTTTTTTTTGTGAATTTTGCTAATTGCTTCACTTGGGTCTTTAATATCTCCTAAAGTTCCAGGATATTGTAAAATTCCACAAACTAGATCTTCTTTTAATTGGTCTAAAACTTCATCTTCTTTTCCAACTAAAACTTTTAATCCCATTGGTTCGGCTCTAGTTTGAATTACATTTATTGTTTGAGGATGGCAATCCTCAGATACAAAAACTAAATTACTATCTTTTTTATTTAATCTATGACTAAGACCCATGGCTTCTGCTGCTGCTGTACCTTCATCCAATAAAGAAGCATTAGCGATATCCATTCCAGTAAAATCAACAATCATTTGTTGAAAGTTTAGCAACATCTCAAGTCTTCCTTGAGCTACTTCAGGCTGATAAGGTGTATATGATGTATACCAACCTGGATTTTCTAAAATATTTCTTAAAATTACATATGGCGTATAAGTTCCATAATAACCCATTCCAATAAAATTTGAGTAAACATGATTTTTTTTTGAAATTGCTCTTAATTTTCTTAATGCCTCATATTCTGAATTAGACTCTCCGATATTAAGCTCACCTTTAAACATTATTTTTTCTGGAACAGTGTTATTCATTAAATCATCTATTGTCTTATAATTTAATTCTTTTAACATTTTTAATTGGTCTTCTTTAGAAGGTCCAATGTGTCTTTTTATAAAATCTTTTTCTGAATTTGGTAACATTATGCTGATGTCTCCTTTGCAAATTTTTCATATTCTTCTTTACTCATAAGACTATCGATTTCAGATTTGTCTTTTATTTTAAGTTTAAAAAACCATGCAGACTCTTCTGGGTCTTCATTTATTTTTGATGGATCATCAACTATCATTTGATTTGTATCTATAACTTCTCCACTAACAGGAGTGTAAACATCACTAGCAGCTTTCGTTGACTCAACCACTCCAGCAGTTCCATCTTTATCGACATTTGAGCCTTTCTCTGGGAGTTCAGCAAATACTATGTCCCCAAGCATTTCTGTTGCATGCTTGGTTATTCCAATTGTAGCTTCTTCTCCATCTAGTTTAATCCACTCATGTTCTTTTGAATATTTAACTTCAGACATTAATTTCCCCTTTTACGTAATTTTTTTTATAAAACGGTAAGTTACAAATATTTGCGGGAATTTTTTTTCCTCTAACTTCAAGAAATATTTTTGTATTTACAGTTGAATAACTATTATCGACATATCCCATTGCTATTGGATGTTCAACGCTTGGTCCAAATGTGCCACTTGTTACTTTCCCAATTTCTTGATTTTTATCATTGTATATTTTGGTATTTCCTCTAGCAATTACTTTGCTGTCTGGTTTAATACCAACTCTTAATTTTTTTACTCCGCTTTGAAATTGGTTTTTTAAAACTTCTGATCCAACAAATTCAGTCTCAATTCTGCTCTTAGGTATTGCCCATTTTAGATTAGCTTCGATAGGACTTGTATCGTTGTCTAAATCATTTCCATACAAGCAGAGTCCGGCTTCCATTCTTAATGTATCTCTTGCTCCTAAACCAATCAATTTAGATCCATTTTCTATCAAACTTTCTACAAAAGTTTCAGCATCACTATGTTTTATAGAAATTTCAAATCCATCCTCACCAGTATATCCTGATCTAGTTATGTATACTTTTTCATTTTTATAGACATAGTTGTTTCCGTTCATAAATTTTAGACTGTCACAACCAGTTATAACTTTATTTAAAACATTTTTTGCTTCGGGGCCCTGTAATGCAATTAGTGACAATGACTCGTCAAGATTTAATTTATATTGATTATTAAGTTTAGATTTTATTACTTCATAATCATTATACTTACATGCAGCATTCAAGATAATTAAAAATCCATCAGATGTTTTGGTAATTATCAGATCGTCCTGAATTCCTCCTTTGTTATTCATTAAAAATGAATATTTACTTTGATTAGTTTTCAATTTTTTCAAATCTGCAGGAAAAATCTTCTCAAGATCATTTGTAAGATCATCACCACCCGATATAAATAATTGACCCATATGAGAAACATCAAAAATACCAGAGTGTGAACGTGTGTATTTATGCTCTTGTATAATCCCATCTTTATATTGGATGGGCATTTGATATCCAGCAAACTCTACGAGCTTTGCGCCATACTTAATGTGGAGATTATTTAACGATGTTTTTTTTATAGTCATATTAACTCTTTATGCCCCCTCTGTCTTTTTGCCTGAGAGATTTGCTCCTTCGGCGAGAATAATTCTCTTTCCAGAGTTAATATGTACGGTCCATTTGCCTGAGAGTTTCCGGGGTGGTTGCTCCTTCGGCGCTACAAAAGTAGTCTCTCCCGTATAATTTCTTATAACATAACTAATATAAATTTATAGCTCTAATTTGTTGCACTTTTTTTTTTCATAAGTGAAAGAAATTGTATTAAAACTGCAAATATCACTATTAAACCACCAATTAAAACGGTGGTTGGAGGATTTTCATTTATAAACATCCAGGCCCAAAAAGGTCCTAAAACTGCCTCTGATAACATTATGATTCCAACTAAGGCTGAAGGTGTAGATCTTGCACCGATTGTAATAAAAATAAAACCAAAACCAAGTTGGAAAAAACCAGCTAAAAATCCCAAAAAAATGTCATTTAAAGATATAAAGATCGTTTTAGACATAAAATATCCAATGATCAAAGCAATAACACCTGCAATAAATTGTAATGGAACCATATCAACACTTGGAAATTTTCTAACTATTAAAATTAATGTTGCAAATGATATTGGCATAATAAAAGCAGCAATATTTCCACTCATTTGTCCAATTGTTAATGAGCTTCCAACCATCAAAATTATTCCTGAAATTGCTAAAACTATAGAAGTTAATGTTATTAAGTTTATTTTTTCTTTTAAAAATATATATCCAAAGATTGCTAAAAATAATGTTTGGGTTTGAATTATAAAATTAGTATTTGCTACAGTAGTATTATACATCGCAAAAACATAACCACTAAAGCCACAGGCAAGTATAATGCCTCCAATAAGACCAGGGATTCCAGATTTATAAAATGCCGAAATAAAATTTTGCTTATAACTAATAATTAGAAAGATCAGAACTACAATTATAAAAAAAACTGATCTCCAAAATAGAATCTGCCATAGAGTGGAACCTTCGAAAGATTTGACTATCAACCCTCCAAAACTTAAACTGAAAGCACCAAAAAAAATCAAAAGCGGTCCTGGTAATTTTGTAATTAAATTCATTTAATTTGAGAAATAATATTATTAGTCTCCATCTGATAAAGTTTATATAATGTTTCAGCATCCTCTAAACTTACATCTTTAAATTTAATATTAGATCCTGGTGTTAATTGTACCAGTCGATCATAGTCAGCAGATATGACGGTTGCAATCTTCGGATATCCACCAATAGTCCCATGATCTGATAACATAATTATTGGATCTCCAGCAGATGTTATTTGAATTACACCTTTTACCAAACCTTCAGATTTTATATTAGGATCAACGATATTTTCAATTTTTGGACCTTCTAATCTCATACCCATCCTGTCTGAAAGTTTTGTAATTTTAAAACTTTCTTTAAAGAATTTATTTTGTGAAGACTCAGAAAAATAATCATAGTTTGTGCCTTTAATGACCCTTATATTTTCAATAGTGCTACCTAAGTAATCAAGTTTTCTTTTATTAAAAGAATTATTAATATCAATTATTTCAATTTCTAAATCTTTAGAAAATTTATTCCCGTTATTTGGTCCAATTTGAGCTTGTGTATTTATTGAACAGCTTTCCCAATAATAATCAACATCAAAAGTTCCATTAATCGAAAGATATCCATAAACAGACTTGTTGGTTGAATGAATATCGACTTCCTCACCATTTTTTAACAAATAACATTGGTAGGAATTACCATCAATAACACCCTCTTTTGTTATAATTTTAAATGATACATTTCCAGAAATACAAAAAAAAATATCTTTTCCAAAATACTTCAAATGCGGGCCTTGATAAGCAAATTCTATTACAGGTGAATTGTAATCATTTTGTAGAAGTGAGTTTAACAATTGAAAATTTCTTTTATCCATCGCTCCACTAAAAGGAATACCAATATGGTATAAATTATTTCTTCCTAAGTCTTGATATGTGGTGTTGATACCAGCTCTTAAAATTTTAAAGTAGTTTCTATCTTTTGATTTCATTATATTGATCTAAAGTTATTCTATAAAATTTTATTGTATCACCTGGATTAACAAGATTAGGGTTTGATTGATTAGATGTGTCGAAAATATTTTGTGGTGTATTTCCCAAAATATTCCATCCCCCGGGTGTTTCAAAAGTATATATGTTGCAAAATTGTTCCGTTATTCCAACTGAACCTTTTGGAACTTTAACTCTTGGTGTTTCTAATCTTTTTAATCTCATATCCTTTTCAAGATCACCGAGGAAAGGCATGCCAGCCACAAATCCTGTCATATAACAAAAGTAATTTTTGCTAAAAAATTTTTCTAGGATTATTTCTGATTTTAATTTTAATTTATTTTCAACTCTTTTAATATCTAATGCAAAATTATTATCACAACACACAGGAATTTCGATTAAGTTTTTTTCTAATTTATTGTTTTCTTTAATCTCTATATTTTCAATTTTTTTTTTTAAAGATAAAAAAGAATGTATATTTAAATCATATGAAATTATTAATTTATTATAAGATGGAGTTAAGTTTGTAATACCTTTTAAATTTAATTTTTTTATATGGTAAAAATATTTGATAACATTTGAATTAATTTCTTGATTTACATCGCTTCCAAAATCGCAATACAAAGCTGCGTCACCAAGATTTAATATATTTTTTATCATACCATGTTATACTTATGATTTATTAGTATGGAAATTAATATCAATTGTGATTTAGGTGAAAAATCAAAGCATCATTCAGATGAAAATGATCCAAAATTACTGGAAATTGTCAATTCAGCTAATGTTGCTTGTGGTTATCATGCTGGTGATGAAGATAGCATGAACCAAGTTGTAAAAATTTGTAGGAAAAACGGTGTGAGCATAGGTGCGCATCCATCATTTAATGATCCAGAAAACTTTGGGCGTAAAAGACTAAATTTATCCTCAGATGAAATAAATAAATTATTAATTGATCAGTATGAAATTTTACAAATTATAGCTGAAAAACATGGTGAAATCGTTACACATATTAAACCACATGGTGCATTAAATAATATGGCATGCGAAGATATTGAACTTGCAACGATCATTGCAAAATCAATCTGCAGTTTTAATAAAGATTTAATTTATTTAGTGCCTACAGGTTCGAAGATGGAAGAAGCGGCAAAGAAATTTGATATGAGGATAGCATGTGAGATTTTTGCAGACAGAAATTATGAAGATAATGGAAACTTAGTATCTAGAAAAGAGCCTCATGCACTTATTACAGATCCAGATAAAGCAAAAAGTCACGTTTTAAGCATGGTTCAGAACCAAGCCATTAATTGTCACAGCGGAAAGCAAATACCTTGTGAAATAGACTCTGTGTGCATACATGGTGATAACGAAAGTTCTCTAGCTACAGCTATATCTATAAAAAATAATTTAATAGATAATGGCTTAGAACTAAAAACACTAACTAATTTAAGGAAATTTAAATAATGATAAAGAAAATATTTTTTTCAATGTTCTTTTTAATTTTTTTAGCAGGAACATCTTTTGCTGCTGGATCTAGTAGTGATTCTGGATCAACAGAAAGCCATTATGATAAGGCAGTGAAATTGATTAAAGCTGCAAAAAAATTAGAAAAAAAAGGTAAAACAGAGAAAGCAATTAAAAGATACGAAAGAGCAATTAAATTTTTAGTAAAGTCAAATAAGATGAAGCCAAATAAAGCAGACACATTAAATTATCTTGGATTTGCAACTAGAAAAACTGGTGATTTTGAAAATGGTGAAAAATATTATCTTCAAGGTTTAGCTATTGAACCAAATCACATAGGAATTAACGAATATCTTGGTGAATTATATGTTGCAACCAATAGGATGAATTTAGCAAAAGAAAGATTGAGTGTTCTAGAGGGATGTAATTGTGAAGAATACAATCAGCTAAAAGGTGTTATAGACGGATCTAAAAAATCAAAATACTAGTTTATATTTTTTATCATTTGCTCAGGCATCCAAAGAGCAATTTCTGGAAATATCACAACCAAGATAACAGCAAAAATCATTAGCAAGAAGAGTGGAAACGCGCTTCTTGCTATATAACCCATATCTTTATTAGCCATACCCTGAAGAACAAAAAGATTAAAACCTACCGGCGGCGTAATCTGAGCCATTTCGACAACAATAACTAGAAAAACACCAAACCAAATCATATCAAAACCTGCTTGTCTAATCATTGGTTCAATTATAGCCATTGTTAAAACTACAGCAGAGATACCATCAAGAAACATTCCAAGAATTATGTAAAAGATCATTAAAACAAAAATTAAAACATAAGGAGAAAGTTCCATTCCTTCAATCCATAAAGCGAGATTTCTTGGTAATCCTGTAAAACCCATTGCCAAAGATAAAAAAGTGGCTCCAGCTAATATAAAAGCTATCATGCAAGAAGTTTTAGTAGCACCCAAGAGAGACTCTTTAAATGTTCTTAAAGACAAACTCTTTTGAAAGTATGATAAAATTAATGCACCTACTACACCCAAAGAAGCTGCTTCAGTTGCGGTTGCTATACCAGTATAAATCGAGCCAATAACTGAAACTATTAATAATATTACAGGTATCAGTTTTCCTGATTTCCTTACCTTTTCCATAAGTGAGAAGTCTTGTTTAAAAGTAGGCATGGATTTTTTATTTATTAACGACCAAATCATTACATATGTCATAAAGATCAACGCAATCATTATTCCTGGTACAATTCCTGCAATAAATAGTTTTGCTATCGACTCTTGGACAGTCACACCATAAATAATTAAAATAATTGAAGGTGGAATTAGAAGACCCAGCGTTCCTGAACCAGCTAAACTTCCAAGTAAAATACTTTCTGGATATTTTCTTTTTCTTAGTTCTGGAATAGACATTTTTCCTACTGTGGCTACAGTTGCTGCAGAAGATCCTGAAATAGCTGCAAATAAAGCACATCCAACTACATTAACATGCACTAAGCCACCGGGTAGTTTCTGCATCCATGGAGATAATCCTTCAAATAAATTTTCAGATAACTTCGTCCGAAATAAAATTTCACCCATCCAAACAAATAAAGGAAGTGCAGTTAAAGTCCATGAAGATGAAGCTCCCCAAATTGTTGTTGCCATCGCATCACCAACTGGCCTTGTGGTGAACAGCATCATTCCTATTGATGAAACACCAACCATACTTATAGCAACCCAAATTCCCGAGCCTAAAAATATCAAGAGAACACTTATGAAAAATATAGTAAGTAAAATTTCAGTCATTTTTCGTTGTTTGTATTTTCAAAACTAATTGATGAGATACACATATGAAAAATATTAGCGATCCTAAAGCAACACTAGTTTGTGGTATCCAAATTAAAATTTCGTCGGCTCCTTCACTTCTCTCTTGAAATTCATAAGATATTTTAAGCATTTTTAAAAAATAAAAAGCTAGATAACCAGAAAATATAGTTGCAACTACCAAACTCCATAATTCCAAAAATCTTTTTTTAATCCCAGTAGCTTTTTCTAAAAATAAAGTAATTCTAATGTGACCACCTTCTACAAAAGTATAAGATAAAGCAAAAAAAGATGAGGCAGCCATACAGTACCCAGAATATTCAGCTAGGCCTCTTATATAAAAACCAAATATTCTTGATGAAATTCCAATTAAAATAAAAACTGCAACCAAAATAAGAAAGAATGCAGCAATATAGCCTGAGTAACTATAAAGATTATTTAAAAATTTATTGACTTTAGTAAACATATAAAAAGGCCGTTTAATACGGCCTTTTTAATTATAATGATTTAATTATAAGCAGCAAGAACACTAGCACCTCTATCGCCAGCTTTTTTCTTCCATTCTTCTGCCATTGTAGCACCAACTTTTTTGAAATGACTTTCAAGGGCTGCATTTACTTTGCCTACTTTCATTCCAGCATCAGCTAAAGCTTTTTTATCAGCAACATTTCCTTTTTTTGAAAGTGCCCAACCTTTTTTCTCAGCAACTGCTGCCTCTTCCATAATCATTTTTTGTGTAGCTTTATCTAATTTATTCCAAGAACCTCTGTGAGCTACAATCATATTTTTTGGAAACCAAGCTGCAATATCATAAAAATACTTTACTCCATTTTCCCAAATTTTACTGTTCTTACCAGTAGTTGGTGAAGTAATCATACTTTCAACTGCGCCGGTTGAGAATGCTTGACTTATTTCTGCTGCTTCTATTTTTGTAGGAGCCATACCTGTCAACTCGGCCATTCTAATTGTTGCAGAATTATATGCTCTAAATTTTAAACCTTTTAAATCAGCAACACTATTAATTTCCTTTTTACTATAAAGACCTTGCGCAGGCCATGGTACAGCGTATAAAAATACAAGACCTTTTTGATCTAGACCTTTAATTATTGCAGGCTTAGATGCTTTATACAATTTCATAGCATCATCATAAGATGTCGCAAGAAATGGTTGTGAATCAATCTCTAATAACGGATCCTCTTTACCTAGAGCCGACATAAATCTCTCACCAATTTGAGCTTGTCCAGTTCTAACAGCCCTAAATATCTCTCCACCTTTAAATAGAGATCCACCCGGGTGCGTTACTATTGTTAATTTTCCTCCACTTTTTTCTGAAACATTTTTAGCAAATTCAGCTGCATTAGCAGAATGGAAGTTGCTTGCACCATATGCTAGTGCCATATCCCATTTTTCTGCAGCAAAAGCATTAGCAGTTAAAAGAACAGAAAATAAAACAGAGAGCAAAATTTTGAAAAGTTTCATAAATCCTCCATATTTTTAAAAAACATATCTCATTATGTATTAAAACTTAAATCAATAAAAATTTTTGATGTTTTATTGAAAAATAATAAATAATTATTATTATAATAACACTTTGATCGAACAATCACTCATTTTACTGCAAATTATATTTATAGATATTATTCTCGCGGCAGATAATGCAATAATAATAGGATTAATAGCAGCTAATTTTGTCCCAAAAAATAGAAAAAAAATAATATTCTGGGGAGTGGTTGGAGCGTTAGTTTTCAAAGTTATATTTGCAATATTTGCAACATATTTATTTAAGTATTACTTCATTAAAATTCTTGGTGGATTACTTTTAATTTGGATTGTTAATGACTTAAGAAAAGATTTATTTGAAATTCAAAAAATTAAGTCTCCTAAAAAGAAATCTATGGAACCTTCATTTATCAAAAGTATTTACAAAGTGTTATTTGCAGATATTACGATTAGTTTTGATAACGTTATTGGCGTTGTGGGTGCAGCCAAAGGTAATTTTGGTTTTATGATTTTTGGCTTAGTATTATCAGTAGTTCTTACTGGAGCCTTAGCTACTTATTTAGCAAATTATATACAAAAACATTTATGGATAGCTTATATAGGTTTAGGCTTTATATTATTGGTTGCTATTCAATTAGTAATAGGCGGACTAGTCGATTTAGAAATTTTAAATATTAATGAAAAATATATAAAGTATTTTTAATATTACCAAGTTCCAGTATTTTCCATAGATGACCAGGGCTCCTTGGGAGGAAGATTTCCTTCCTGAAGTATTTCTATTGATATTTTATCTGGTGATTTCACAAATGCCATATGACCATCTCTAGGTGGTCTATTAATTGTATAACCCATATCCATTAGTCTTTGACATATTTCGTATATATTTTTAACTCTATAAGCTAAGTGACCAAAATTTCTAGATCCCTCTCCTAAGTTATCTCCATCCCAATTATAAGTTAGTTCAATTTCTGCATTATTGTCGTTTGGTGCAGCTAAAAAAATTAATGTATATCTGCCTTTTTCATTTTCCATTCTTTTTGTCTCTTTTAAACCCAGTCCATCACAAAAAAATTTTAACGACTCCTGAATATTAGAAATTCTGATCATTGTGTGTAAATATTTCATGGTAAAATTATAATTTATTTCTATTCTAGCTCAATAGTACTTGGTGGTTTAGAAGTCACATCATAAACTACTCTATTTATACCTCGAATATTATTAACTATTTTATTCGATACCATTTGCATAAATGATTTATTAAATTGAAAATAATCCGCTGTCATCCCATCTTCAGATGTTATTGCTCTAAGCAAGCATAAATATTCATAGGTTCTATTGTCTCCCATGACACCAACAGTTTTAACAGGCAGTAATGCAGCATAAGCCTGCCATATCTTATGATATAGATTGTGTTCTCTTAATGCATTTACAAAATAATTATCTGCTTCTTTTAAAATTTTTATTTTTTCTTTAGTAATTATGCCTGGCATTCTAATTGCTAAACCAGGACCAGGAAAAGGATGTCTAGAAATAATTTCTTTACTTAAATTTAATTCTAGACCTAACATTCTAACTTCATCTTTAAATAAATACTTCA
>CACAIK010000009.1 GCA_902532525.1 uncultured Pelagibacteraceae bacterium | reverse complement strand
CTTACCCGACAAGGAATTTCGCTACCTTAGGACCGTTATAGTTACGGCCGCCGTTTACTGGGGCTTCAGAAATGAGCTTGCACCCATCGCATTAACCTTCCAGCACCGGGCAGGCGTCAGACCCTATACATCCACTTACGTGTTAGCAGAGCCCTGTGTTTTTGATAAACAGTCGCTTCTCCCTGGCTTGTGCCACCTTCTTATGGTTGCCCAAAAAAAGGTCTTCTTTATCCCGAAGTTACAGAAGCATTTTGCCGAGTTCCTTCAACATCATTCTCTCAAGCGCCTAAATATACTCTATTAATCCACCTGTGTCGGTTTAGGGTACGGTCTAATGATGGAGCTATTTCCTGAGACTTTTTCGCGGCAAACTCAATCCATTAAGAGCTTACAACTTACAAAATCTGTCACTACCATCTGGTTAAGGAATATTAACCTTATTTCCATCGACTACGGCTTTCGCCCTCGCCTTAGGGGCCGACTAACTCTGCGCGGATTAACCTTGCGCAGAAACCCTTGGATTTTCGGCGAATAAGTTTTTCACTTATTTTATCGTTACTCATGTCAGCATTCGCACTTCTGATACCTCCAGGATCCCTCACGGGTATCCCTTTACAGGCTTACAGAACGTTCCGCTACCGCTTATAAAGTTCGAAAACTTTATAAACCCACAGATTCGGTATGTGATTTTAGCCCCGTTACATCTTCGGCGCAGAAACTCTATTAGACCGGTGAGCTGTTACGCTATCTTTAAAGGATGGCTGCTTCTAAGCCAACCTCCCGGCTGTTAAGGAATTTCCACATCCTTTCACACTTAATCACAATTTTGGGACCTTATCTGGTGGTCTGGGCTCTTTCCCTCTCGACCATGGACCTTAGCACCCACAGTCTGTCTGTTGAAGAACTACTTTTAGCATTCGGAGTTTTATTAGGTTTGGTAAGAATCTCTTCCCCCTAGCCCATTTAGTGCTCTACCTCTAAAAGCATATTTATTCAACGCACTACCTAAATAGTTTTCGCGGAAAACCAGCTATCTACGAATTTGGTTGGCCTTTCACCCCTTACCACAAGTCATCCAAAGACTTTTCAACGTCAACTGGTTCGGTCCTCCAGCAAGTGTTACCTTGCATTCAACCTGCTCATGGTAAGCTCATTCGTTTTCGGGTCTAATTCATAAAACTAATCGCCCTATTAAGACTTGCTTTCGCTACGCCTACACCTAGATGGCTTAAGCTTGCTTTATAAATTAAGTCACTGACCCATTATACAAAAGGTACGCCGTCACTCTAAAAAGAGCTTCGACTGATTGTAGGCATGCAGTTTCAGGTTCTATTTCACTCCCCTAATAGGGGTTCTTTTCACCTTTCCCTCACGGTACTAGTTCACTATCGGTCACTGAAGAGTATTTAGGCTTAGAGGGTGGTCCCCCTATATTCGAGCAGGATTTCACGTGTCCCGCTTTACTCATGAAACTTGTTAAACATTACTCATACGGGACTATCACCCTCTATGGTTAGCTTTTCCAAACTATTCAAATTTTTTTAACAAATCTACTGGCCTATTCCGTTTTCGCTCGCCACTACTAACGGAATCTCAATTGATTTCTTTTCCTCCGGTTACTTAGATGTTTCAGTTCTCCGGGTTATCTCTTTAAACCTATGTATTCAGTTTAAAGTAACACATAAAGTGTTGGGTTTCCCCATTCGGAAATTTACGGATCAAAACTTGCATACAGCTCCCCGTAACTTATCGCAGTATACCACGTCCTTCATCGGCTTTCAGTGCCAAGGCATCCGCCACACGCCCTTAAACGCTTAATTTATGCACAGAAAAAAATTCTGTGTTGAATTAAATTTTTTAAATATTCATCTATTCGAATATTTACTGATTGTTCAAACTCACGAACAATCGGATATAGATATTGATAATAATTTTAATTTCACAATTTTTAATAACTAAGTGTTTCTTGGTGGAGGATAGCGGGATCGAACCGCTGACCTCCTGAATGCAAATCAGGCGCTCTCCCAGCTGAGCTAATCCCCCAGTATTTAATGGTGGGCCGAGAAAGACTCGAACTTTCGACCCCACCCTTATCAAGGGTGTGCTCTAACCAACTGAGCTACCGGCCCTTTTCGCAGAAGAGTGAAACACAATCTTTAAGAAGAGAAATGAGGACGGTCAACATTAACCTGTTATATTATTTAGATTTAGAAAAGTTTTCTAAATCATCCTTAGAAAGGAGGTAATCCAGCCGCAGGTTCCCCTACGGCTACCTTGTTACGACTTCACCCCAGTCGCTGACTATACCGTGGTCAAGGGTTTTAAACCTTGCCTTAAGGTAGAACCAACTCCCATGGTGTGACGGGCGGTGTGTACAAGACCCGGGAACGTATTCACCGCGGCGCGCTGATCCGCGATTACTAGTAATTCCAGCTTCATGTACTCGAGTTGCAGAGTACAATCCGAACTGAGGCATCTTTTTAGGATTTGCTTGACGTCGCCATCTTGCTTCCTATTGTAAATGCCATTGTAGCACGTGTGTAGCCCAACACGTAAGGGCCATGAGGACTTGACGTCATCCCCACCTTCCTCCAGCTTATCACTGGCAGTTCTTTCAGAGTGCCCAACTAAATGATGGCAACTAAAAGTGAGGGTTGCGCTCGTTGCGGGACTTAACCCAACATCTCACGACACGAGCTGACGACAGCCATGCAGCACCTGTGTTTCGTCCGGCCGAACCGAAAACTCTAATCTCTCAGAGTCGCGACGAACATGTCAAGTGTTGGTAAGGTTCTGCGCGTATCTTCGAATTAAACCACATGCTCCACTACTTGTGCGGGTCCCCGTCAATTCATTTGAGTTTTAACCTTGCGGTCGTACTCCCCAGGCGGTGTGTTTACTGCTTTCGCTGCGACACTGAAAATAAATTTCCAACGTCTAACACACATCGTTTACGGCATGGACTACGAGGGTATCTAATCCTCTTCGCTACCCATGCTTTCGTTCCTCAGTGTCAGTAATGATCCAGAAAGCTGCCTTCGCAATTGGTATTCTTTCTAATATCTACGAATTTCACCTCTACACTAGAAATTCTGCTTTCCTCTATCATACTCTAGCTAAAAAGTTTTGATGGCAGTTCCAGAGTTAAGCTCTGGGATTTCACCACCAACTTTTTTAACCACCTACGAACTCTTTAAGCCCAGTAATTCCGAACTACGCTAGGTCCCTTCGTATTACCGCGGCTGCTGGCACGAAGTTAGCCGGACCTTCTTATTCGGGTACAGTCATTTTCTTCCCCGACGAAAGAGCTTTACAACCCAAAGGCCTTCTTCACTCACGCGGCATCGCTGCATCAGAGTTTCCTCCATTGTGCAATATTCCCTACTGCTGCCTCCCGTAGGAGTTTGGGCCGTGTCTCAGTCCCAATGTGGCTGATCATCCTCTCAGATCAGCTATTGATCAAAGTCTTGGTAGGCCATTACCCCACCAACAAACTAATCAAGTGCAGGCTCATCCTTCGGCGCATAAAGCTTTCTCCGTAAAGACTTATGAGGTATTAGCGCAAGTTTCCTCGCGTTATTCCTCACCAAAGGGAAGATACCCACATGTTACTCACCCGTCTGCCACTAAGTATTGCTACTTCGTTCGACTTGCATGTATAAGGCGTGCCGCCAGCGTACGTTCTGAGCCATGATCAAACTCTCAAGTTTAAAAACGGCGCACACTAGCTTCTACATAAATACTAAGAATAATATTTATGTAATGTTGAAGTGTGTACGACAAATTTTGGTAACCTTAACCGTCCACACTTCTCTTCTTAAATATAAACAAATTAAATAGCTAATTGAGTAATTTCTCAATAAATAACATTTTTTAAATGTTGAGTGGACCGCTTATAAATAATATTAATAATAAATCAAGATATTAGATTAATAAAAAATGATGTAAAATGCCTTATAAATCAACGTTTTTTGTAAAATGAGAAATTTTAAAATAAACAACTTAAAAGAGTACTCAATTTTTTTTTGGTTATGTTTAATCGCATTAATTGGAATATTTATATCAATAATTTACTCAAATATCAAAAATGAGCAGAGTCAAGTAATTAAATCAAGTTTAGAAAATATATATTTTAAAAAAACTTTTGAGGAAATAACATCAAATTTAAAACCAAGATATACCGAAGTAACTTTTTTTTCTAAATCTGGAGATACATATGAAAGTATAATTAACAAGTTAAATATAAATAAAAAGGAGAAAGAGGAATTATTGAATAGCATTCTGAAAGAAAAATCACTTAAGATTTTAAGAATAAACCAAAAATTTATATTTAAGTTTGATCATCTACAAAAAAATAAGATAGTCGCGTTTAAAATAGAAACTGACAAAAAAAATGAAATAGTATTTAAAAAATCAAAAACAAATAGTGAGTTTGTTTCAAAAAAGATAAAGAAAAACTTTAAAAAAGAATTAGTCTATAAAGAGACAATAATTACAAATAGTCTATATAATAGTGCTATCAATTTAGGGATAAAACCGAATATAATTGTTGAGTTTGCAAGACTATATGGTTTTCAGGTAGATTTTCAGAGGGATGTTTGGAAGAATGATAGTTTTCAAATTATTTATGAAGAATTTGTAAACGAAGAGAACATAGTTGTTGATACAGGTGAAATTATTTTTGCTAATTTAAATTTACAAAATACTGATTTTCAACTTTACAAATATGAATATGAGAAAAATAAAATAGATTATTTTGATGAAAATGGAAAAAGTGTAAAAAAAACTTTAATGAAAACTCCCATAAACGGTGCTAGACTATCTTCATCATATGGAAAACGGAAACACCCAATTTTAGGTTATACCAAAATGCATACCGGAACTGATTTTGCTGCACCCACAGGCACTCCTATTATGGCATCAGGAGATGGTAAAATCATTAAAGCAGGTTGGTGTGGAGGTGGTGGGAATTGTGTAAAAATAAAACACAATAGTACTTATCAGACTGTCTATGCACACATGTCAAAATTTGGAAGAGGAATAAAGAAAGGTGCGAGAGTTAAACAAGGTCAAATAATTGGATATGTAGGATCAACTGGGATGTCCACAGGACCACATTTACACTATGAGGTTATTGAGAATGGTAAAAAAATAAATTCTCAAAAAATGAAATTACCTTCTGGTAAAATTTTAAAAGGTGAAGATAGAAAGAAATTTGAGGTTTCTAAAATTAAAATTGATGTCTTAAAATCTAATCTCATTATTAAGTATAATTAATCTATTTTGATAACAGAGTTATTATTTTCAAATTTTTCTTGGGGTTGGACATTCTCAGAGTTTTTCTTAAAATTTTGCTCAATAACATTATTTTCATCTTTATTTGGTTTATTCATTTCTTGTGAACTTAAAATTCTTGAAAAATGATCTGCATGTTGCAAATAATTTTCAGATAATATTTTATCACCCGTGGATAAAGCTTCTCTTGCTAAGTTATTGTATTTTTCAACTAATTTTGCAGGATTTTGATTATTTCTATTTGAATTTCTGTGCCTGAAATCAGAATTTGACGCCAGATCATTATGGCCTTTATGAACATTTATTGATCTTTTTCTAAAATTTCTATCACCGTTGGATTTAAATCTATTTTTTCTATTATTATTTCTATAATTATTCATTAATTTATTTTTGTTGATATAAATACTCTGGGTTTATAATTTAAATCTTTACAAATTTTGTTTACATAGTATCCATTTTTTTTTAGCAGTTTCATAATTTTATGTTGATGTTTTTCACCTATTTCAAATATCAATTTTCCATTTTTTTTTAACAATGCATTGCTTTTATTTATCAACTTCTTAATTTCACTTAATCCGTCAATTCCGGCTTTTAAAGCTACAATTGGTTCATAAATTCGAACATTGTTATCTAATCTTATTAAATCATAATTATTAATGTATGGAGGATTAGATATAATAAAATCATATTTATTATAATTAAATTTGTCAATATCGATATTGATGAAATTTATTTTATTTGTTAAATGATGCATTTTTGCATTAGATATAGCTACTTTTAAAGCTTTTTTGCTTATATCAATTGCTGTACCATAACAGTTTGGTCTCTCTTTAAGGATAGATAATATAATACAGCCAGATCCTGTCCCAACATCAAGTAATCTTTTTGATGAATTGGGGTTTGTTAAATTTAATACTTCGTTAACGATAATTTCAGTCTCAGGCCTTGGGATTAAAACATGCTCATTAACAATAAAATTATATTTCCAAAATTCTTTTTCTTTAAATATATAAGCTATTGGTTCTTTTTGTTGTCTTCTATCTATTAATTTCAAAAAATTTTCTAAGTTTTTTTTAGATAGCTGTCTATCTAAATTAATTAGTAATCTTTCTCTTCTTAATTTTAAAACTTTTGCTAATAATAATTCGCTGTCTAAACTTGAAGTTTTAATATTTTTTGTCTTAAGGATATCATTGCCTAAATTTAGTACTTCTAAATAATTCATTAATTTAACTTCCCAAGCTCATCTTGCTGTGCCTGTATTATTAAATTCTCGATCATTTCATCAAAAATTTCACCCTCCATAAATTCATCTAATTTATGAAGAGTAAAATTAATTCTATGATCAGTGACTCTCCCTTGTGGAAAATTATAGGTTCTAATTCTTTCTGATCTATCTCCTGTTCCTATTTTACTTTTTCTATCTTTGGATCTTTCTTGATCAATTTTTTGTCTTTCAAAGTCATAAATTCTAGATTTTAATATTTTAAGCCCTTTTTCTTTGTTTCGTATTTGAGACTTTTCATCTTGCTGACTAACTACGATCCCAGTAGGAACATGAGTAATTCGAACAGCTGAGTCAGTAGTATTTACACTTTGGCCTCCAGGCCCACTACTTCTAAATACGTCAATTCTCAAATCTTTTTCATCTAATTTAATATCAAGATCTTCTGCTTCAGGTAAAACTGCAACTGTGGCTGCTGAAGTATGAACTCTTCCCTGAGTTTCTGTATCTGGTACTCTTTGAACCCTATGCACACCACTCTCATACTTTAAAGAGGAATAAATATTTTTACCCTTTATTAAAGCGATTATTTCCTTTAATCCTCCAGCATCACTTTTTGATATTGAAATAATTTCAATATTCCATTTTTTTTTTTGACTGATTTTTTCATACATTTTATATAAATCAGATGCGAATAAACTTGCTTCAAGTCCTCCAGTACCCGCTCTAATTTCAATAATTGCATTCTTGCTATCTGCGTGGTCTTTAGGAAGTAAAAATAATTTAATTTTTTTTTCACTAATTTGATAATTAATTTTTAAATTTTCAAGCTCACTATTTGCAAAATCTCTCATTTCTGTGTCTGAGTTTTTGTCATTAATTATGTTATATAATTCCTCAGTATCTTTTTTATAGCTTAAATATTCTTTTGCATGTTTTACGATATCATTTAAATCTGAATATTCTTTTGAAATTTCTGCATATTTTTTCTTATCTATCTCACCTGAGGAAAGTTCCTTTTCAAGTTTAAGATGTCTGTCAATTAAGTTCTGGACCTTTTCTTGAGGAAGCATTTATATATTACTTATAAGTTTGAGGCTTTTTCCTCTACTAAAGTGACAATTTTATCAATCATGTCCTTTGTCATTACTTTTTCTGTTTCAACACCATTTAAATACAACATATGGTTATCTTTTCCACCACCTGTAATTCCTATCTCTGTTTGTTTTGCTTCTCCTGGTCCATTAACAACACAACCTATTATAGACAATGTTATTGGTTTTTTTATGTGAGATAACTTATTTTCTAATTGTTTGACAGTCTCAATCACTTGAAATGCTTGTCTGGCACATGAAGGGCATGAGATAATCTTTACACCTCTATTTCTTAAGTTGAGTGATTTTAAAATTTCATTACCTACTTTTATTTCTTCAACCGGATCATCAGAAAGTGAAACTCTTATCGTATCACCAATTCCTGCCAATAATAAACTTCCAAAACCAATTGAGGTTTTAACGCTGCCAGGCAAATAGCTCCCTGCTTCAGTTATCCCTAAGTGAAGAGGATAATCTGTTTTATCTGATAATAATTTATATGCAGCAATAGATAAAAAAACATCCGAGGATTTAACACTAATTTTAAAATTTGAAAAATCCATATCTTCAATTATTTTGATATTTCTTAATGCGCTATCTACCAAAGCTTCCGGGCAAGGTTCTCTATATTTTTCAAGAATATCTTTTTCAAGTGATCCTGCATTCACACCAATTCTAATAGAGCAATTATTATTTTTTGCTGCAGAAATTACTTCTGCTATTTTTTTTGTATTCCCTATATTTCCTGGATTTATCCTAAGGCAATCTGCACCGTTTTCGGCTGCTTCAACTGCTCTTTTGTAGTGGAAATGAATATCTGCAACTATTGGAACATCTACATGTTTAATTATAGTTTTTAATGATTCAGTTGATTTACTATCAGGGCACGAAACTCTTACAATATCTGCTCCTGCTTCTGTAACTTTATTTATTTGTTCTATTGTAGATTTATGATCCGTAGTCAAAGTATTTGTCATTGTCTGAACTGTTATTGGATTATTTCCACCAATTTTAATTTTTCCTACACTTATTTCTTTCGTTTGCTTTCTATTAATATTTCTAAATGGTCTTATTTCAGATATCATTTGTCTAAATTAAATTCTTGATGTAAGCATTTTATTGCTTTTGTAACATTTGTCCTTTTTATTAAAACTGATATTTTAATTTCTGAAGTTGAAATAACCTGTATATTTATATTTTTTCTTGCAAGCGCTTGAAACATTCTGAATGTTACACCGGGTGTTGTAATCATGCCTACACCTATAATAGATAATTTTGATACATTTTTATCAAAAATCATTTTTTTGAAAATAATATTATTATTTTTATTTATAATTTTTTTAGTTTTGTTTAAATCATAAGACTTTATTGTAAAAGTAAGATCTGTCTGCTTACCATCAGAAGATATATTTTGAACTACCATATCTACGTTTATTGAATTTTCTGATAGTGGTTTAAAAATCGAAGCCGCTATACCTGGTCTATCCTTAACTCCTAACAAACTTACTTTTGCATCATTATCTGTAGAGGAAATTCCTGTGATAATTTTGTTATTAATAATATTTTTCCGTTTAGTTATTAATGTTCCTGATTTGTTTGCAAATGATGATTTTACCTCAATATTAATCCTATTTAATCTTGCATCCTGTATTGAATCTGGCTGCATTACTTTTGATCCTAATGAAGCCATTTCTAACATTTCTTCATAAGATATATTTTTAATTTTTTTTGCGGAATTAAGTTTCTTCGGATCTGTCGTATACACACCTTCAACATCTGTATATATAACACATCGATCAGCTTTGAAAAACTTAGCTACCATAATTGCGCTAGAGTCAGAACCGCCTCTACCAATAGTGGTGATATTTAAATTTTTATCTACACCCTGAAATCCAGCAATAATAGGAATTCCTCCAGAATTTAAAAATTTTAAAATTTTACTCTTATTTATATATTTAATTCTTGAATATTTGTGTTTTCCCTCTGTTAAAATGGGTATTTGCCAAGCCATCCAAGATTTAGATTTAAGACCATTTGCCACTAGATGACCTGCTAATAACGAACATGAAATCTGCTCTCCAGCAGAAACTAGAGTATCATATTCATTATCAGGAAAATTTTCACTGATATTTTTTGACATATTTATCAAATTATTAGTAGTGCCACTCATTGCAGATGATAATACTATTACTTTGTATTTTTTTGTGTAAGATTTAATTATTTTGGATACTTTTTTTATTCTTTGAATTGACCCAACTGAAGTACCGCCAAATTTTAATACAATAATTTTCATTGGTAGTTTTATTTACAAGTTTTATAATATTGATAAAATACATCTTATTTATAATGTCAATAAAGAATGAGCAATAATACTATAAACAAGGAAGAAGTAGAAAAATTTAACAAAATTGCAGAAGAATGGTGGGATCCTAAGGGAAAATTTAAACCACTTCACAAATTTAATCCAATTAGAATAGAATATATAAAAGACAATATTATTAAAGATTTTAACATTTCATCTAACCACAAACCGCTAAAGGGAATAAGTATTCTCGATATTGGATGTGGGGGAGGTTTATTATCTGAGCCTTTAGCAAGACTTGGGGCAGAAGTTGTAGGTATTGATGCATCCAAAAAAAATATTGATATTGCAAAACATCATTTAAAAAAAAGTAATTTAAAAATTGAATATTATGATAAATCTCCAGAGAATTTTAAATATGAAAAAAAATTTGATGTAATTCTTAACATGGAAATAGTTGAACATGTTGAGGATATTCCTAAATTTATAAATGAGAGTAATAAATTTTTAAAAAATAATGGCATAATGTTTATTGCTACATTAAACCAAACGTTAAAATCTTATGTATTTGCAATAATAGGCGCTGAATATATTTTGAGATGGCTTCCAATTGGAACACACGATTGGAATAAATTTGTAAAACCCAAAAATCTAGAAAATATATGCAGCAAAAATTCACTTGTATTAAAAAGGATAGATGGAGTAAAATTTAATCCTCTTTTAAATAAATGGAGTCTTTCCAGTGATAAATCTATAAATTATATCACAAAATATAGGAAAGGTTAATTTTCCTTATCTTCAATCCATGGAATAGTTGATGTTTCTATTCCTTCTTCTTTTAGATCCTTAATATCTTCGATTGATGCTTTACCGTAAATATTTTTTTTATTCTTATTTTTATTATAATGGATAGATCTTGCTTCATAAGCAAAGTTTTCTCCAACATATTCAAAATTCTCTTTAATAAATTTTTGATATTCTCTTAATTTTTTTTTAACATCTTTACTATTTTTTGAACCTTTATCATTTTTAAAGTTGGAACTCGCTAAATTTGGCCTCATTAATGATTTTTCGATTTTTTGGGAATTGCACTGTTGACAATTAAGAAGCTTTAGTTTTTTTAATTTATCGAATTCTTTAGAGCTAGCAAACCAACTTTCAAACTCAAGTCTACAATTTTTACAATTTAATAGGTACTTTATCATTAGAATTAAATAATTGTATTTTATAAGATTTCAATACCTAGGATCTATAATCTGAATTAATTTCAATATATTTCTTAGATAAATCCATGGTATATGCTGTAAACTTTTTATTTCCAATAGATAGATCAATCGTTATCTCTATATTTTCATTTTTCATATACTCACTTAAAATACTTTCATCATAATTTTTATCTAATTTACCATCTCTAAGGATAATATTAGATCCCATTAATATAGATAGTTTTTCATATTTAATAGTTGCATCACTCTTTCCAACGGCCATGGCTATTCTTCCCCAATTAGGATCTTCTCCAAAGATTGCTGTTTTAACTAATGGTGAGTTGGCTATGGAGAAACATATATTTTTTGCATCTTTCTCTGTTTTGCAATTAAGGCAATTAATGGTAACAAATTTTGTTGCTCCCTCTCCATCACTTGCAACTCTTTTTGCTAAGTTAAGCATAACCTGATGAACACTATTAATGAATTGTTTTAATTTTGGATCTTTAAAACTTTTTATCTCTTTATTATTGGCTTTACCTGTTGAAAAAATTGAAACCATGTCATTTGTACTAGTATCTCCATCGCAAGTTATAGCATTAAACGTGGTCTTAATATTTAAATTAAGTATCTGTTTCAAAATTGAAGAAGAAATATTTGCATCAGTAAAAATAAATCCTAAGGTCGTTGCCATATTTGGAAAGATCATTCCTGATCCTTTTGCAATTCCATATATTTTTACTTCAGAACCTCCTATTTTGCATTCAGCCATTGATAATTTAGGTTTAGTATCTGTTGTCATAATTCCAAGAGCTGCTTTGATCCAAATTAGTTTATTTTGATTATATTTTATTTTTTCAACCAAGTTTTTAGTATTGCTCAAAATTATATTTTCAGGAAATTTTTCTCCAATAGTTCCTGTGCAAGCAAATAATATTTGATTTGGTTTAATTTCTCTTGGTTTGTCCTCATCTGCAATTTGTTTTGAGGTTAATAATTTTGATAAATTTAAAGAAATTTTTTTTAAAGAATTATAACCATCATTTCCTGTCAAAGCATTTGCATTTCTTGTGTTGATTAAAATTCCAAATATTTTTTTATCTTTTATTTTTTTATTCCATTTAATATTTTCAGAGACTAATCTAGATTGCGTAAAGACGTTTGCATAATTTGCTCCTTCCCTAAAGTAAAATAAAACTAAATCATCTCTTTTTTTATCATATAGACCACAGCTAACTGTTGAAATAGACAATCCATCAATATGTTCAAGATCTTGAAAATGTCCTATTTTAGAAACTTTATGTTTCTTATCAAAAAAGTTGTTTATACTAAAATCCATGCTATTTAATTTTTTAAATAAATAACTATATAATTTATTATTATTAAAACATCAAAAATTATGCTTAATCCTTTAAACATTATTAGCAAATTTATAAAAAGTGGTAATCAAAAAGAATTAGATAGAATTCAGAAAATTGTAAATAAAATTAATTATTTAGAAAATGACGTTACTAAATTTGAGGACTCAAATTTTCCTTTAAAAACAAATGAATTTATTTCCAGATTAAAAAATGGAGAAAAATTAAATGATTTATTGCCAGAAGCATTTGCATTAGTGAGGGAGGCTTCGAGAAGAATTAATAATGAAAGACATTTTGATGTTCAGCTTATAGGTGGAATTGCCTTGCACGAGAATAAGATTGCTGAGATGAAAACAGGTGAAGGCAAAACACTTACTATTGTTCTCGCGGCATACCTTAACGCATTAGAAAAAAAAGGTGTTCACATAGTTACTGTAAATGATTACTTGGCAAAAAGAGATAGTATAAATATGGGCAAAATTTACAATTTTTTGGGTTTGAGCTGTGGATTTATAAACTCAGACCAGTCAGACGAGCAACGTAAAGAAAACTATAATAAAGATATAACTTATGCCACTAATAGCGAATTAGGTTTTGATTTCTTAAGAGATAATATGAAATATTCAAAAAACGAAATGGTATTAAGGAAGCACAATTTTGCAATAGTTGATGAGATTGACTCTTGTTTAATTGACGAGGCGAGAACTCCTCTAGTTATTTCCGGAGCAGCAGAGGATAAAACTATGCAATATATTGCAGTAGATAAATTAATTAAAAGTTTAAAAAAAACAGACTTTGACTTAGATGAGAAAGAAAAAAATATACTCTTAACAAATGAAGGAATAGATAATGTTGAAAAAATATTTTCTGATGCCAGAATTTTAAAAAATAATAATTTTTACGACCCAGAAAATTTACATTTAGTACATCATGTAAACCAAGCATTAAGGGCAAATTATTTATTTGAGAATGGAAGAGATTATATAGTTAAAGATAACGAAATAATTATAATTGACGAACAAACAGGTAGGCAATTGCCAGGTAGAAGATTTGGTGATGGACTTCATCAAAGCTTAGAAGCTAAAGAAAAAATAGAAGTTAAAGCTGAAAATCAAACACTGGCGTCAATAACCTATCAAAATTTTTTTAAGTTGTATGATAAATTGGCAGGTTGCACAGGAACAGCGCAAACAGAGTCAGCAGAATTTTTTGAAATTTATAACTTGCCAGTTTTACAGATACCTACTAACAAAGACATGATAAGAAATGATCTTAACGACCAAATCTTTAGAACAAGTTTTGAAAAAGATAATGCAATCATTCAAAAAATAAAAGAATGTAATGAAATTGGACAGCCACTATTAGTTTTTACATCTAGCATAAATAAATCTGAACATTACTCAAATTTGTTAGAAAAAGAAAAAATAAAACATATTGTTTTAAATGCTAAAAATCATGAGAAAGAAGCCGAAATTATTGCAAACGCAGGCAAAACAAATTCTGTAATTATTACAACAAGTATATCAGGAAGAGGTGTTGATATTAAGTTGGGTGGACAAAATCAATCTGAAAAAGATGATGTGAAAAAAAGGGGAGGTTTATTTGTAATCGGAACCGAAAGAATGGAAAGTAGGAGAGTTGATAATCAAGCAAGAGGAAGATCGGGAAGACAAGGAGATGAAGGCAGTTCAATGTTTTTTGTAAGTTTAGAAGATGATTTGATGAGATTATTTGGCTCAGAAACTATGAATTCAATGCTAGAAAAGCTTGGTCTTAAAGATGGTGAAAGTATTGATCATCCTTGGATAAATAAGGCAATTGAGAGAGCACAACAAAAAGTTGAAGCAAGAAACTTTGATATCAGGAAAACGCTTATTAAATTTGACAATGTTCTTAATGACCAAAGACATGTAATTTTTGAACAACGAAAAAATGTAATAAATGGCAAAGAAAAGGAGAATTATTCAGATATTTTCCTAGAAGAAGTTCTAGAAAATTTAAAAAGACAAAAAATATTATACGAAAAATCTCCAAATTCTAAAGAATTTCCAAATACTTTAAAGCAGACTTTAGGTAAATCAATAACTGATGATGAATTGGGTGAAATTTTAAATTCAGATATAAAAACAATGGAAAAAAAAATAAAGGATAAATTTATCAGTAAAAGAGATGAAAGAAATAATTTATTAGGTGTTGAACAAGGAAAAGAAATTGAAAAAAGAATATTGGTACAAATTATAGATCAAAACTGGAAATCACATATTCAATACCTAGAGCAGTTAAGACAAGTAATTGGTTTAAGATCCTATGGACAAAGAGATCCTTTAGTAGAATATAAAAAAGAAGCTTTTCTATTATTTGAAAATTTACTGGGAAAATTAAAAACTGATCTTGTAACAATGCTTTTAAATTTAAAAATAATACAAAAAGAAGAGGAAGATAATTCTCAAAACAAAGTGAAAGAAAACTTAAAATCTATTGCAAAAAGTAAAATTGGAAGAAATGAACCTTGTCCATGTGGATCTGGGAAAAAATATAAACACTGCTGTGGTGCCTTATAAATTAGAAAATCACTGTTAATAAAATTAATATTAGAAGAATTGATGTAATTAAAATAAATAATTTTTTATTCAATTTAATATTCGAAATTAAATTTTGAAGGAGATTATGTTTAATAGTAAGTTTATTTTGATGCGATACATTAGTACTGAAACCTTTATTTCTTCCAATATCCAAAAACTTATTCTTTCTTTGATTTAATATTTCTTCTTCATTTAATGTAAGAAACTTACTTAGATTTCTATCAATAGCATTGCGTACATTATCTAAAATAAGGTCTTTATCTCGATGTGCACCCCCTAAAGGTTCGGGTATTATCTCATCAATTATTTCTAGTTTTAAAAGATCTTTCGCTGAAAGTTTCATTGCTTTCGCAGCTTCTAAAGTCTTTGTTGGATCTCGCCAAAGTATAGTTGCACATCCCTCTGGAGATATTACTGAATATATTGCATTCTCTAACATCAATACTTTACTTGAAGAAGCTAATGCAATAGCACCACCAGACCCTCCTTCGCCTATAATTATAGATAAAGTTGGAACAGTCAGTTGCATAGAACATTCAATAGACTTTGCAATTGCTTCTGCCTGTCCTCTCTCTTCAGCACCAACTCCAGGGTAAGCACCTGGTGTATCAACAAAGTTAATTATTGGTATTTTGAATTTATTAGCCAAATTCATTAACCTTATTGTTTTTCTGTAACCTTCTGGTCTCATCATCCCAAAATTTCTCTCAATCCTTGAGTCTAAATTTTCACCTTTTTCCTGTCCTATTACTAAAACTGACTTAGAATGAAATTTACCAAAACCACATATCACAGATTTATCCTCTCCATAAAATCTATCCCCTGAAAGTGAAATAAATTCATCAAATAAATTATCAATAAAAAATTTTGATTTAGGTCTATCCTCATGTCTTGCAACCAATGTTGTCTGCCATGCATCTAGATTTGAATATACATCTTTAAGTTTTTTATCTATTTCATTTTGTAAATCTGTTATTTTACTTGTATCAACTTCTGAAATGCCATCTTGATTATAAGGATCTTTTAATTTATCTAATTCTGTTTCTAAGTTTTTTATATCAGTCTCAAAATTTAAATAATTTTTCATTGCTTTATTATATATAATTTTTAGGCGATAAAATGATCAAATTACAAAAATTACATTCTTTTCGAATGAAAAATAACATTTTTTTAAATAAAGTAATGACATAATTTATTGATTATCATATACAACGGTTTCTAAATTTTAAAAATATGAGTGATTCATTTGTAAAAATAAATACTTTATCTGTTTCTAAGAATTTGGCTGATTTTGTAAAAAACGAACTTCTTGCAGGATTAGATGTTAACGAAAAAGATTTCTGGGATGGATTTGATAAAAGTATAAATGAACTTGCACCAATAAATAAAAAGTTGTTAGAAATCCGCGAAACTCTTCAATCTGAAATTGATTTATGGTTAAAAAAAAATAGAAATGGAGAGTTTAATAATAAAGAGTATAAAAATTTTTTAAAAGAGATTGGATACTTAAAAGAAGAAGGAAGTGATTTTAAAATAGATACCAAAAATCTTGATAGCGAAATTTCTAATATTGCAGGCCCTCAACTTGTAGTTCCAATAATGAATTCTAGATATACATTAAATGCAGCTAATGCAAGATGGGTAAGTCTTTACGATAGTTTATATGGAACAGATTTGATAGAGTCTGAAGAAACGGGTAGCCAGAAGTATGATCCTTTAAGAGGACAAGAGGTAATAAAATATGCTCGTAGTTTTCTAAACAACCACTTCTCTATCAATGAAATTCATTGGAAAGATATAACTGGTTTTAAAATAGAAGGAAATAATCTTAAATTATTAAAAGATAATAAAGAATTTGAGCTAAAAGATAAAAATAAATTTATTGGTTACAGAGGGGAACCAAATAACCCAACTACAATAATTTTAGAAAACAACAATTTAAAAATTGAAATAATAATTAATCCTAAAGCTTTTAGCGCTGTTCAAGATGCTGCTGGAATAAGTGATATAATTATAGAATCTGCAATATCTACAATTTGTGACAATGAAGACAGTGTTGCTGCAGTAGATGCAGAAGATAAAATTCTATGTTACAGAAATTGGTTAGGTTTGATGAAAGGAAATTTAAAATCTGTCTTCGAAAAAAATGGGAAAACTTTTGAAAGAAAACTCAATCCGGACAGAAGTTATATCTCAAAAGATAACAAAAAAGAAAAATTACATGGTAGAAGCTTACTTTTAATTAGAAATGTTGGTCATCTCATGACTAATTCAGCAATTATATTAGAAGATGGTTCTGAAATTCCAGAAGGCATCATGGATGCATTTATTACAACTGCTGCAGCAATTCATGACTTAAAAAGAAAAGGTAATTCAAGGGCAGGTTCTATATATATAGTAAAACCCAAAATGCATGGACCAGAAGAGACCGCTTTTACAGATAAAATATTTTCAAGAGTAGAGGAAGTCTTAAAACTTGAAAAAAATACAATTAAATGCGGTATTATGGATGAAGAAAGGAGAACATCCGTTAATTTAAAAGAATGTATCAGAACATTAAAAAGTAGAGTTTTTTTCATAAACACAGGTTTTCTAGATAGGACTGGCGATGAAATGCACACGTCAATGGAAGCTGGTCCAATGATAAAAAAAGGTGACATGAAAAAATCAAAATGGATTAAGGCTTATGAAGATAACAATGTAAATATAGGTTTGAAGTGTGGATTTTCAGGTGTTGCACAAATAGGTAAAGGTATGTGGGCTATGCCGGATAAAATGAAGGATATGATAGATCAAAAAATATTACATCTTGAGGCTGGCGCAAACTGTGCTTGGGTACCTTCACCTACGGCAGCTTCTTTGCATGCTATGCATTATCATGAGTTAAATATTTTTGAAAAGCACAAAAAATTAAATGATAATAAAACAAATTATATTGATAATCTGTTATCTATTCCAGTTGCAGATAGACCTAATTGGAGTAAAGAAGAGATAAATAATGAGTTATGTAATTCAGCTCAGACAATATTAGGATACGTTGTAAGATGGGTAGATCAAGGGATAGGGTGCTCTAAAGTTCCAGATATAAATAATGTTGGATTAATGGAGGATAGAGCAACACTTAGAATATCTTCACAGCACATAGCTAACTGGTTACATCATGGAATTTGCTCTAATAGACAGGTTTTAGAAATTCTTAAAAAAATGGCAAAGATAGTTGATAAACAAAATCAAGGGGACCCAGAATATCAAAATATGTCTCCAAATTACGATAAGTCAATTTCTTTTAAAGCAGCTTGTGAATTAATATTTCATGGTAAATCTCAACCTTCAGGTTATACGGAACCTTTGTTGCATTTAAACAGGTTAATTAAAAAAAGTTAAGCTATGAATTGTCTAGATCTTTTCTGTTTTTAAAAGCAGATATAAGTGTACCGTCATCCGAATTTTCTATTTCTCCTCCGACTGGTAAACCTTGTGCCAATTTTGAGACTTTTGTTTTAGTATTTCTCAGACTATCTTGAATATAAAATGCTGTAGTTTGTCCTTCAACTGTTGCACTGGTTGCTAAAATTACTTCTTCAATTTTGTCATTTTTAATTCTTTCTATCAGAGAATTAATTAATAAATTCTCTCTGTTATTGCTGTTGTTAGTATCTGAGATAGTACCTCCAAGAATATGAAAATAACCCTGAAAAATAGAAGAACTTTCTATCGCCCATTGATCTGAAATATTTTCGACTACGCATATTTTGTTAAATTTCTTACTTTTATCTTCACAGTTACTGCAAGGATTAATATTAGATTTTAATGTCCCACAAATTTTACATCGCTCTATATTTTTAAATACATCATTCAGATTATTTGCTAAAGGTTTTAATATTTCATTTCGATTATTAATCATTTTTAAAATTATTCTTTTTGCGGACTTTGGTCCCAGGCCTGGAAGTTTAGATATTATTTTAATTAAATTTTCTATTTCAGGAAGATTTCGCATTTATTTATAATGGCCATTTAAAACCAGGAACACCTAATCCTCCAGTGGCTTTTGAAAGTTCTTCAGAAGTTCTTGCTTTTAACTTTGATTTGGCATCATTATAAGCAGCAATTATCAAATCTTGAATTATTTCTTTCTCCTCTTTTAATATTTCATCACTTAGTAAAATTTTAATCATTTCACTTTCGCCATTCAAAATAATTTGAACAGATTTTCCCCCAGATAATCCACTCACTTCTATTTTTTTTAGATTCTCCTGACTCTCTTTCATTTTTTTTTCAATCTCTTTTGCTTTTTCTAATATTTTATTAAAATCAGTCATTTTTTATTTCTATATCAATTAATTCAATATCTGGAATGGATTTAATCAAATCTTGGTATTCATTTGAATTTAATAATTTTTTAATTCTATTTAATTTAATTTTTTTTTTTTCTTCTTTTTTTGAAATGTCTCCTTTGTTTTTAGAAAAAGAAATTATCCATCTTTTGTTAGTCCATTCCAAGAGCTTTTCAGATAAATCTTTAACAAAGTTATTGTCAAGTTTTTCATTAAAAGATATCTCAATTCTATTTTCTGAAAAAGAAACTAAGTTAACATTGTTTTCCAGCTCATATTTCAAATTCATTTCTTTATTTTCTTGGCAAATTTGAATTAAATCATCAAGGTTTTTAATTTTCTCGATATTTTTTTTTTCAATATTTTCTTGCTCTTGTTTTACATTTTTTATTTGGTTAACAGCATCTATTGTCTTATTTTGCATTTGATAATTAAAATTTTGAGAATTATTTGTTGATAATGAATTTATATCATTAACTTTTGATTTTTTTTTTTTTAAGTACATTAATTGAACTAAAAGCATTTCAATTGAAAGGTTTGGGTTACTCACCATAGTTATTTCTCTAATAGTTTTCAATGTAAATTCCCAAAATAATATTATATCGCTAGATGATATTTTTTTTGATAATAATAAAATTTTTTTATAGTCATTATCATTCAGTAAAAAAGTTGTTCCGTCATCAACAATAAAATTAATATTTTTTATATAATAAAGAATTTCTAAGAATTCATTTAAAAAATTATTTGCATCTACACCCGATGTATATAAATTTCTATAAAACTTTATTACTATTTCTTCATCACCCTTTAAAATAAATTCTACGAGATCTATGTACGAACTCTTATCTACATAACCAAAAATTTTCTGCACATTTTCTAAAGTAATTAAGTTTTCATTTTTTGAGATTATTGCTCTATCAAGCAAAGAAAGGGAGTCTCTGACCGATCCTTCTGAAATTTTAACAATTAACTTTAAAGCGTCATCTTCAAATTTCTTTTTTTCCTTCTCAGCTACATTTTTTAAGTAATTATATAGCTCCTCTGACTTTATTCTTGGTAGATCAAATCTTTGACATCTAGAAATAACAGTTATTGGAATTTTTTTTACTTCAGTTGTAGCAAAGATGAATTTAAGATATTTAGGAGGTTCTTCTAATGTTTTAAGCAAGGCGTTAAATGCTTGTTTACTAAGCATATGAACCTCATCAATAATATAAATTTTAAACTTTGCAATAGAAGGTGCGTATCTTGAAAATTCTATTAATTCTCTAACATCGTCTACCCCTGTCTTGCTTGCCGCATCTATTTCAAGAACATCAATGTGATTTGAATTAATTATAGCCTCACAATTTGAGCAATAATTTACAGTGCATAATTTATCAATGCCATTCAAACAATTAAGGGCTTTGGCAACTATCCTTGCAAAAGTTGTTTTGCCTACGCCTCTTATACCTGTAAATAAATAAGCATTAGAAGTTTTATTATTTTTTATTGAATTAAAAATCGATGTTGCTACATCTTCGTGACCAATAAGGTCTTTAAATATCTGAGGCCTATATTTTAGTGCTAAAACATCTGATTTATTTTTCATAACAGGAGACCCACCAACCTGGAGATATCTTATTACCCTTGCTCTTTTTCAAGTCTGGGGGAGTTCACAAGAATTCCACCTGGAAGGCCTCCATTTGTATTATAACAATAATTTTTTCTAATCTACAATAAAGTTAATTATTTTTTTTCTCTAAAATTATGTGCTTTATAGACACCTAGGACGTGCATGTCTTCACAGTGAAAAGCCAATTCCTCTAAAGAATTTTTAATTTTTTTTTCATCTAGATGACCATCAATATCACACAAAAAAAAGAATGACGAAAATGAGTTCTTTTCAGGAAAGCTTTGAAGTTTTGTCATATTAACACCATTTATAGCAAATCCCGATAATGCTGAATATAATGCTGCAGGCTTATCTCTAAGTTTGAATAGAAACGAAGTTATATATTTCTTTTTATCAATTTCTGGTTGGATTATTTCTTTTCCCATTATTAAAAATCTGGTGAAATTTTCTTGATCATCTTGAATATTTTCACTTATAATTTCTAAATTATATATTTCAGAACTAAGTCTTGAAGCAATTGCGCCTTTACTTTTATCGCCTAATTCAGATATATATTTCGCTGAGCCAGCTGTGTCGGCTCTTACATTTCCGATTAAATTGTTCTTTTTTATGAATTGAGAAGATTGACTCAATGCTTGAGCATGTGAGTAAACATTTGTGATATCCTTCAATTTAGAACCTTTAATACCTATTAGATTATGATTAATCGGAAAAAAGATTTCTTCATAAATGTTTAATCTGTATTTAAATATTAAATATTCTACTCCAATGTTTCCTGTTGTTTTATTTGACTCTGGAATAATTGCTCTAATGTCACTGTTTTTACTTGCTAACTCAAAACATTCATCAAAAGTTTTACAAGGAATAGTCTCTATACTTGGATAAAGAAATTTGGCACAACTCTCACTATAACTTCCTGCAATGCCCTGATAAACTATTTTCATTATATTATTTTTTAAATGATTTTATGTAATCTTCTAGATCTTTTTTTGTATCAATGCCACCAGAAAAATAGTTTGCCAATATTACGTTGATTTTTATATTATTATCAATAGCTCTAAGCTGCTCCAGTCTTTCTTTAGTTTCATTTTCACTTTTTTCGAAATTCACAAATTTTTTTAAAGCTGAATACTTATATATATATATTCCAAAATGCTGATAAATATTGCTAGAGCTATTTTGTTTAATTACTCTATAAAAATTTAAAGCTTCTGTTACCGAGTTATCATATATCTTGTTTTTTGTAATAACTTTTACAATATTTTCATTTTGATAATCTTCTTTTTTCTCAATCTTGTATGCTAATGTTGAAATATTTAAGTTTTTTTCCTTTGATAATTTATTTAAATTTTTTATATCTAAAGGATTAATCATTGGTTCATCGCCTTGTATGTTCATAACAAAATCTACATCTTTTAAATCTAATTTTTGAGAGGCTTCAAATACTCTATCTGTACCAGTTGTATGATTTATGTCTGTCATTATAAATTTACCTCCATTTTTTCTTACTTCAGAAGCAATTTCCTCATCACATGTTGCGACATAAACCTCTCCTATTTGGCTTTCTACAGCTTTTTCATATACATGCATAATTAGAGTTTTATTATTAATTTTTATTAGTGGCTTTTGAGGCAGCCTTGTTGCTGCTAATCTTGATGGAATTATTATAACTGAATTACTCATATATTCATATTTTATGCGTCTTTGAGACGCAAATTTATAAATTAAATTTCTTATAAATTTTGTTTAACATGTTATACGACCTTATTAAAAAATAAATAATGGATTCATTCGAAATAAATAAAATCATTGCAGCTGTACTTCTTATAGCACTTATCGTAATTGGAATTGGAAAAATTTCTGATATCGCTTTCCATGTTGATAAACCAGAAAAATCAGCATACGAAGTAGATATTCAGGAAAGTAGCCAAGCCTCAAGTTCAATGAAAGAAAAAATTGAGGAAAAAGTAGATATTTCTGCATTACTTGCTTTAGGAGATGTTTCTCATGGAGAGAAAGTTTTCAAAAAATGTTCCGCATGCCATTTAGTAAATAAAGGTGGAGAGAATAAAATTGGACCTGCATTGTACGGTGTAATAGGAAGAAAAGTTGCATCAAAACAAGATTATAAATATTCAAAAGCAATGGCAGCATATGACAAAAATTGGACATTTGAAGAGATGAACGGTTATTTAAAGAAGCCTCAAAGTTATATTAAGGGAACTAAAATGGCATTTGCTGGATTGAGAAAAGAAAAAGACAGAGCATCAGTCATTTTATATCTTAACCAAAATTCAGATAATCCATTACCTCTACCTTAGTTTTCCAAAACAATACAATAGAATACTTTTTTGAACATGAACTCTGTTCAAAGCTTGTTGCCACACATAGGAATTTTTCCCTAAAAACACTTCCTCCTCTACTTCATCCCCTCTTGGCAAGCAATGCAAAAAAATGCAATTTTTTTTTGTGTAATTAAATATCTCTTTTTTAATTTTAAATTTTTGAAAGTGTTTTTTTTTCATTTTTTTGTTCACTTTATCATTTAAAGATATTACTTTGTCAGAAAAAATTACATCTGCATCCAAAGCTGCTTTTTTTGGATCGTGATAAATAAAGATTTTTTTTTTATTTTTTCTTACCCAATTTTTAACCTTCTTGTCAGGTGCAAATTTTTTTGGACAAGCAATACTCAATCTAAAAGAAAACTTAACAGATGCTGCAATTAAACTGTCCAAAACATTATTGGAGTCTCCAATCCAACAAATTTTTAATTTTGATATTGGTTTTTTTTTTATTTCTTCAACAGTAAAAATATCTGATAACACTTGAGTTGGATGAGATGATGGACTTAAACCATTTATTATTGGGATAGTTAAATGCTTTTGAAAATCTTCAATTTTTTTATCATCATCAGTTCTCAACATGAAACCATCACCATATGTAGATAGAATTTTAGCGGTATCTGCAATCGTCTCACCACCATGTCCAAGATGGAGTTCATTAGATCTAAGTGTCAATGTTCCTCCTCCAAGCTGTTTAATAGCTAGATAAAAACTAATTCTTGTTCTTGAACTAGCTTTTTCAAACATTTGTACCAGCATTTTACCTTTAAGGGGCGATCCTTTGTCTGGCTCCAAAATATTTAATTTTTTTCTTTGTTTTTTTCTTTTTTTAGCATCAACAATTATTTTTCTAAGATCTTTGCTGGAGATATCTTTTAAATTTATAAAGTGTTTCATTTTATTTCATTACAAACTTTGCTAATAATTTTTAAAGCCATATCAATTTCTCTTTTTTTTACATTCAATGGGGGTAAAATTCTTATTACATTTTCAGCAGCTCTAATAGTCAATAATTTATTTTCCATTAATTTTTTTATAAACTCAGTTTGATCCTTAAAAAGTTGTAAACCAATTAATAGGCCCAGTCCCCTGACCTCTTTAATTACTTTGGGATATTTAATTTTTATTTTATTTAGTTCATGAATAAAATATTTCGATTTTTTTTTTACATTAATTAGTAAATTCTTATTTATTTGATCTAAAACAGCATTACCTACTGCCATTGCAAGGGGGTTTCCACCAAATGTTGAACCGTGCGTTCCTGGAACCATAGCTTTCGCAACTTTTTTTGTCATTAGGACTGCGCCAATAGGAAAACCACCACCAATCCCTTTTGCTATGGGTACTATATCAGGTTTGACCTTTGCGTACTCAAAAGCAAAAAATTTTCCCGATCTACCAATGCCACACTGAACTTCATCAAGAATTAAAAGGACTCCTCTTTGATTACATATTTTTCTTATTGCTTTTATGCACCAATTTGGAATTACTTTAATACCTCCCTCGCCCATAATTGTTTCAATCATAATAGCTGCTGTATTTTTTTTAATCAATTTTTTAAGTTTTTTGTGGTCACCAAATTCAAAATGATCAAAACCAGGAACTTTTGGCCCAAATCCTTCTGTCATTTTTTTTGAACCGCTTGCATGTATTGCTGCAATTGTTCTTCCATGAAATGAATTTTTGATACAAATAATTCTATTTTTATGTTTTTTACCAATTGAGTAAAAATATCTTCTGGCAACTTTAATTGCTGCTTCTGTAGCCTCGGCTCCACTATTTTGGAAAATAACGGAGTCTGCAAAAGTTTTTTCTGTTAATCTCTTTGCTAATCTTTCTCCCTCAGGTATTTTAAAAGCGTTAGATACATGCCAAAGTTTTTTTGATTGACTATTTATTGCGTTAATAAGTTTTTTATTTGCATGTCCAAGGGAATTTACTGCGATTCCTTGAACAAAATCTAAATATTTTTTACCATTTGATGTTATTAGAAAACTCCCCTTACCTCTAACAAAAGATAAATTTTTTCTTTTATAATTTGGTGCTAAAGCGCTCATATTTACTTATAATTTTTTTTATTTTATTTGGAAGAGTAATATACAACCTCAAGTTAAAGAATTTTATTATGTTAAAAAATAAGAAAAAAAACTTGTTTTCATTCGGAATTATGCCACATGATGTGATATATATATAATTAAATACTAAATATAGTAACAATAATGAGTTGGACTGAAGAAAAAGTTAACAAATTGAAAGAGATGTGGGGCAAAGGCCAAACTGCAAGTCAAATAGCTGAGATTATAGGCGGTGTTTCTAGAAACGCAGTAATAGGTAAAGCACACAGACTAAATTTATCTTCGAAAATAAAACAAAGATTATCATCTCAAAATCAAAAGGCCTTTAATAATAGTGAAAAAAGTGAAGTCAAATTAAAAGGTAAAAGAAACAAGTTTAAGTCATTGCTTTTAGATAAAAATTTCGAGGCTGCAAAAAATTTGAGTTTAGAAGAATTATCAGAAAGTACCTGCAAATACATGGAGGGCAATCCTGATGAAAAAAATGCAAGTTTTTGTGGAAGAAAAACCGTCGAAAAATTTTCTTATTGCCCTTTACATTTAATGATTGTTTTCCAACCTAAAGGTAAAAAAGAAGATTTAGTAGATAAAGATGACGAAGTTCCAAAGTTTATTGAAAAAAAAATAAAATCTGCCTAATTAAATAGCTTATCTTTAGCTTTATTGTATTCTTCATCAGTTAACAAACCTTTTTTTTTAAGTTCATTTAACTTTATTATTTCATCTGAAATAGAAATATTTTCAATCTTATTAGTATTTTTTACTTCATCTTTGGAGGGATCTGAGCTATCAAAATTTGTATCTTTTATTTCATTTATATTTCTTCTTGCTTCAATACCCATACTAATAGGCTTAGCAGAAATATATACTACCAATAATAATAAAATTACACAAATACCTATGACAATATAATTAAGCATTAGTTAAAATTATATTAATTATTGATAGCAAATTGTCCTCCAGATTTCCAATTATAACTATACTTATTAATTTCATTTTCAAACTTTTTTTTTGATTCAAAACCAATATCAAAATTACATTTATACATGTTTGATCTGCAATTATCGTATTTGAGTAATTTTAGTTGATCTTCAGTCAATAATGGAGTTGGTAATAACTGCAAAACTTTAGCTGAAAATTTTGCAACAGGATAAGGCAGTGGTAATAAGATTCTTTTTTTGTTTATTGCGCGAAGTAATTTTTGTAAAATCTCTTTGAATGTAATCTCCTCGGGACCTACACATTCTAAGGTTAGTCCATTATGATTTTCCTCGATTAAATTTTCTATTATATCGACTAAATCACTTACATGAATTGGACTAAATTTTGTTTTTCCTTTATAGTATAACGGCATAATTGGAAGTTTGCTTAGTAATGACATAAAGCTTGTGCTAAACTTATCATCAATTGAATAAACAATTGAAGGCTTAAGAATAATTGATTTTTTAAAGTTTTCTCTAATTCTTTTCTCCCCATTAAGTTTACTAATTGCATAGTCAGAATCTTTTGCATTTTCTATTCCTAAAGCAGATAAATGAATAAATTTATCTAACTTATGCTTATTTATCAGTTTTGATAGTAGTGCTGGAAAATCTGAGTGTATAAGATTAAAATCATTTTTTTTTTTTTCAAATAGTATTCCTATGAGATTTATACAAATTGAGGATTTCTTAATAAGTTTTTCAATATTATTGCTGTCAAAATTTTTTATCTCTACCAAATCTAAATATCCAGGATTTGCTTGAGTTTTTAATATATATCCTTTTCTATGAATATTTCTTGTAACAGCTGTTATTTTATAGTTTTTTTGTGATAACTTTCTTATTAAATTTCTCCCGATTTGACCAGATGCACCGAAAAGTAGAATTTCTTTTTGTTTCATATATATATTCTAAAAATGAATATAGATATTAAATTACACATTGATGATTTGCCAGATCATTTAGTGATAAGTGACAATATTGCAGTAGATTGTGAATTTATGGGCTTAAATGTTGAAAGAGATCCCCTTTGCTTGGTTCAAATTTCAACAGGAAAAAATGATGCTCATATAATTAAATTAAATAGGGATACTTATGAAGCCACAAACCTAAAAAAGGTTTTAAAAAATAAAGAAATTAATAAAATATTTCACTACGCAAGAGCAGACTTACAGTTCATAAAAAAATATCTAAAAATTGATGTGGAAAATATAAATTGTACTAAAGTGATGAGTAAATTAGCTAGAAGCTATAGCGATAAACATGGTTTAAAAGATCTAATCAAAGAATTTACTGGAAACGATATTAGTAAGAATCTTCAATCTTCAGATTTTGGAGGAGAGTTGTCTGATAAACAGTTACAGTATTGTGCAAAAGATGTAATTTACCTTCACAAAATTTATGATTGTTTAAATAAAATTTTAATAAGAGAAAAAAGAGAAAAACTGTACCAAAATGCAATAAAGTTTATTCATAGTAGAGTAGAATTAGACTTAGCATCTTTTACATCTGATATTTGGTCCCACTGATATGAAACAAAATAAAATTAGTAATATTGCAAAAGAAGTTATTCAATTTGAAATAAATGCTCTAAAAAAATTAAAAAAATCTATAAATAGTGACTTTATAAAAGTTATTAAAACAATAATTAATTGTAAAAACGGTAAAATAATAATTTCAGGAGTTGGAAAAAGTGGAATTATTGCGAGGAAATGGGCTGCTACTTTTTCATCAACTGGAACTCCGTCTTTTTATTTAGATCCATCAAATGCAAGTCATGGGGATATGGGCCAAATTTCTTCTAATGATATTGTAATTTTAATAAGTAATAGTGGGCAAAGCCAAGAACTAAAAAATATTATACAGTATACATCAAGAAATAAAAATATTAAATTGATAGGAGTTACATCAAAGAAAGACTCCTTACTTCATAAAAATTCTGATACCTCATTTCATATACCGTCATCAAGAGAAGCGGGGCCTGAAAATATTGTGCCCACCTCATCTACTACAACTCAGTTGGCCCTTGGAGATGCTATTGCTATAGCATGTATGATACACAAAAATTTCACTAAATTCGATTTTAAAAAATTTCATCCAGGAGGATCGTTATCTATTAAATTGAAAACTGTTAGTGATTTAATGATAACTGGGAGAAAGTTACCGATTGTTGAAGAAAATATTAGTATGAAAAAAGCTTTGCAAATTATTAATAATAAAAAATTGGGAGTTTTAATAATAAGAAATAAATTAGGGAATACTTCTGGGATAATTACAGATGGTGATTTAAAAAGAATTGCACAAAAATATAACAAATTTGATAATTTAAAAATTAAACAAGTTATGAAAAAAAATCCACTAAGTATTGAAGAAAATCAATTAGCGGCTTCAGCATTATCCATGATGAATATAAAGAAAATTACATCTTTGTGTGTTCACAGAAAAGGGAAAACAAAAAAGACTATAGGCATATTGCATATGCACGATATTTTAAGATCAAATATTAATTAATGTCTATAAAGTCTCTGCTTCAAATAATACTTTTTTTACTTATATTAATGATTATTGGAAGCATATATTTTGTATATTTCTACACTCAACCCATAGAAAAAGATGAATTAAAAGAACTTAACACAGAGTCTGTAATCAATAGCCAAACTGAAAATTTGGAATTTCCAGATGAAGAAGTATCAAATAATTCCAAAAAAAAGAAAATTAATAAAGAAGAAGTAAAAATTAATTCTAATACAGATAATTCTAAAAAAATTGATAATCTTACAAAAGCAATTGAATATTCAACAATAAATAAGAATGGAGATAGTTTTAAAATATTAGCAAAGTATGGAAAAACAAATATAAAAAACACAAATATTTTAGATTTAGAAAAAGTCAATGGTATTATAAAATTGAAAAAAGGATCTAAAGTTTTGATATCTTCAGATTTTGCTGAATATAATTATAACAATCAGAATTCAAAATTTTATAGCAATGTTGAAATAAAATATGATACTAAGTTGATTACTTGTGATAATTTAAAAATAATCTTAGAAGATAATTTGGCAATAGCCTATGATAATGTTTTAGTTGTAGATGATAAGTCAATAATGAAAGCAGATACAATAACTATAGATATTATAACAAAAGATATTAATATAAATTCTAAAGATAATATAAAAATTTTAGAAAATTAATGGCACTTATAAAAAAATTTAGAATTAAAAGTTACAAATTTGAGGAAGTAATTGTTGATCTTAAAAATATTTCAGTTTTTTTTAATAAAAGGCAAATTCTTAATAATTTAAATTTGAAAATTAATAAACAAGAAATTTTGGGTATGTTGGGACCAAATGGAGTTGGAAAGTCAACTATTTTTAATTTAATCACTGGTTTAAAAAACCCTAATCATGGAAGTATAATTATAGACGGTATAGATTGCACAGATCTACCAATAAACGAGAGATTTACTAAGTTTAAACTAGGTCTTGTGCCACAATATGGAGGACTGATTCACGACCTGACTTTGTTAGAAAATTTAAAATTGGTTGCTGAAATACACATAAAAGAAAAAGATCTAAGAAATCAAAAAATTAATAAACTAATAACTCAGTTTGAATTTGAAGCTCTCTTGAAAATAAAAGCTAAACATTTATCAGGAGGTCAAAAAAAGAAGCTTGTGATTGCAATGGCTTTGGTAAATGATCCTAAGATACTGTTGCTAGACGAACCTTTTGCTGCATTAGATATTCTTACAATAAAAATGTTACAAGAGATAATACTTAATTTACAATCCACTGAAGAAATTTCTGTAGTTATTTGTGATCATCAAGCTCGAGATCTTTTAAGTTGTGTAGACAGGGCGATAATACTATCTAGTGGAAAGATAATTGCTTCTGGTAGTCCAAACGAGGTTATAACTGATAAAGCAGCAAAAACTCAATATTTTGGTGATGAATTTAATATAAATTAATTCATCTATGAAAAATTATATCACAATAAAAGATAAAATAAAAAAATTTAATAAAAAAATTGAAGTAAGTGGTGATAAGAGCATTTCTATAAGGTGTGTGCTTTTAGCCTCACAAGCTATAGGAAAATCAAAAATTTACAACTTGTTAGAGTCAGACGATGTTTTGAACTCTTTAAGATCAATAAAAAAATTAGGAATAGAATATAAAAAAATTAAAAATTACTATGAGATATATGGATTTGGTATTAGTGGTTTTAATACACATAAAAAAACTGTAATTAATGCAGGAAATTCTGGAACTTTTGCTAGATTAATTTTAGGACTACTAGTCGACTCAAAAAATCAAATTGAAGTCAAGGGTGACCAAAGTTTAAGCAAAAGAGATTTTTCAAGAATTACAGAACCATTGAGTTTATTTGGTGCAAATTTTTTTTCTGAAAAGAAAAAACTACCATTAAAAATTACTGGAACTGAGTTTCTTAGGCCAATAAAATATAATGAGGAATTGGGTAGTGCGCAGTGCAAAAGTGCTGTCATGTTAGCTGCATTAAAGACAGCGGGTATAACAAAAATAAAAGCTAAAAAATCTAGAAATCATACTGAACTTTTATTTAGAAAACTTGGTGTACCAATAAAAATAATAAAAAAAGCTAATTACGATTATATTGAAGTTAAAGGAAAATATAACTTTAAAGGGTTTGAATATCATGTGCCCGGAGATATAAGCTCAAGCTCTTTTTTTATTGTTCTAACATTACTTTCTAGGAACTCAAGTTTAACAATTAAAAATGTAAACATTAATAATACCAGAACAGGAATTATTCATATATTAAATAAAATGAATGCAAAAATTTTATATAAAAATAAAAGAAAAATGAATGGAGAATTAATTTCTGATATTTTAATAAAAAGTAGAAATAGATTTAAGAGTATTAATTGTCCAAAAAAATATAATAGTTCTGCGATAGATGAGTTTTTAGTGATATTTTTAGTAGCAGCAAAAGCAGAAGGAGTTTCAACTTTTAGTGAATTAGATGAATTAAACAAAAAAGAGAGTCCAAGGCTGGAAATTGCGATAAATTTCTTAAGGAAAATTGGTATTAAAGTAATAAGAAATAAAAATGATATAAAAATCTATGGAAATCCATATCTAAACTTAAGTGGTAATTATATAATTAAAAATTTTATGAAAGACCACAGAGTGATGATGATGTCGACGATTGCCGCTTTAACTTTAGGAGGAAAATGGAAAATATATGATGCATCTTCAAGTAAGACTTCGTTTCCTGAATTTTTTAGAATAATTAAAAAACTTGGAGCAAATATATTTTGAAATTAAGAAAAAATATCATTACTGTTGCAATTGACTCTCCCGCAGCAGCTGGAGCCGGTACTCAGGCAAAATATATTTCAAAAGAATATAACTTGCTATATTTAGATACTGGAAAAATTTATAGATATATTGGTTACTTGAGACTAAAATTTAATAATAAATTAAGCTATAGATTTATACAAAAAAAAATTAATGAATTAAATATAAAAAATTTAAAAAGTGAATTGCTCTTATCGAATAATGTTGCAAATTCAGCATCAATAATAGCGAAAGATAAAAAAATAAGAAAACTTGTAAAAAATTTTCAATTAAACTGTGCTTACAATCCACCTTTAAAATATTCAGGCTCAATTCTTGATGGTAGAGATATCACAAGTGTTATAATGAAAGATGCAATGTTTAAGTTCTATATAACTGCAAACTTAAAAATTAGAGCAAAAAGAAGATTCCTTGAATTTAAAAAAATGAATAAAAATATTACTTATAAAGAAGTACTAAAAAGCTTAAGAAATAGGGATTATTTGGATAAAAATAGAAAATATAGTCCACTAAAAAAAACCAAAGATTCAATCTTGATTAATACATCTAAATTAAGTAAGAAGTCGTGCTTTAATAAAATAAAGTCTATTATGGACAAAAAATTAAATATTTAATGGAAATTTATAAAGATCTAAAATCACCAGAAAATAAAGAGTTTGAAAAGCTCCTAAACTCTCAGCTATCCAAAGAAAAAATAGAAGAAGGTAAAATTATCGAGGGAAAAATAACTAAAATTACAGATAAGTTTGTATTTATATTTATCCCTGGACTTAAAAGTGAGCCAATTGTCGATATTAACGAATTAAAAATTATAGGTTTAAAAGATAAAGTTTCAGTCGGAGAAAATATTCCTGTCTTACTAGAAAAAATTGAGGACAAAAATGGAGAGGTAGTAGTCTCTGCTTTAAAAGCTCAAAAAATTAAAGGCTGGTATAGACTCGAAAAGGCTTACGAAGATAATGAGTCAATCCTTGGAAAAATAACAACAAAATGTAAAGGTGGTGTTATAGTTGAGCATATTGATACTGGCTCTCTAATGTTTTGCCCTGGGTCGCAAATAAGTGATAAGCCCTTAAAAAATATAGATCATTTAATTGGAGTAGAACAAAAATTTGCTATTATTAAACTAGACAAACTAAGAGGTAATGCATGCGTATCAAGAAGGCAAATTGTTTCTTCAAATAAGAGAGAAGATAAAGCAAAAATTATTGAAAAATTTAAAGTTGGTGACATCATTAAAGATGCTGTAGTAAAAGGATATTCTTCATTTGGTTGTTTTTTTGAGGTAAATAATGAAATAGATGTGCTAGTTCATTTACAAGAAATATCTTACTCAAGAGTAAATCATCCTGATGAGATATTTAATATTGGCGAGAAGCATGATTTAAAAGTTATATCAATAGACAAGGAAAAACTTCAGATCGGATGCTCAATAAAGCAACTTTCACCTGATCCATTTGAACATATATCAAATTATGAGATAGGTGGAAAATATAAAGTAAAAGTAGATAAAATTACTGACTATGGATGTTTTTGTTCATTAGAACCTGGATTGAGCACTCTGTTACATAGTAGTGAAATGAGCTGGACAAAAAGGAACATCATACCAAAGAAATTGTTTAAAGTTGGTGATATGATTGATTGTGTAATAACAGAGATAGATAAGGAAAAGAGAAGAATAGCTATTTCGCACAAACTAACATTAGATAATCCATACCAAACTTTTGTTGACAAGTATCCAGTTGGAAGTGAGGTGAAGGGAGTTATATCAAGCTCTAATGAGTATGCTTTATATGTGAGACTTGAAAATTTAGAAATTGATGGTTTTTTACATGCTAATGATTTGAGTTATCTTAATAATGCTGAAGAGGAGCTTAAAAAATTCAGAAAAGGTGATGAATTAAAAGTTAAGGTTTTAGAAATAAAAACAGAAGAACAAAAAATTAGAGTTGGTTTAAAACAACTCGGAAAAGATCCATTTGAATGGTTTAAAGGCAAAAAAGTTAATGACATTATAACTGTGCAAGTAGTATCAACTGACAATAAAGGTTTAATGGTTAAACCAGAAAATTGTGAATTAGAATTTTTAATAAAAAAATCAAACATTGCAGTTAATGCATCAGACGCTAGACCATCAAGATTTGTTGGTGGTGAAAGAATAGATGCTGCAATATCAGAATTAAATTATGATAAAAGAAAAGCTAGCTTAAGTATTAAATTACTTGAAGAACTTCAAAACAAAGAAGCCGTATCAAAATTTTCAAGTCCATTGAGTGGAAAAAACCTACCATTTTCGTCTCTTTCAGAACAATTGGAAGATAAAAAAGATAAGGATGATCAGTAATTAATTGTCTACAAAAAAATCAGATCTAATAAATAAACTTTCATCTTACTACCCAAATTTCATTAAAAGAGACCTAAAAAAAGTTATTGAAATTTTTATATCCGAAGTAAGATTTTCGTTAAAAAGGCATGAAAGAATAGAGCTAAGAGATGTTTTTTCAATAGAGCCTAAGCTACAGAAGTCTAGAATAGCAAGAAACCCCAAAACAAACGAAAGAATTTTTGTTAAAGAGAAGTATTCGCTTAACTTTAAAGCCTCAAAGCTATGGACAAAAAAAATAAATGAAAAAAAATAAAATATTTATAGCGTGCGATAGTACAAAAATCTCTAAAATACGTCATATTATAAATTTAACAAAAAATAAGAAACTAACTATAGGGTATAAATTTGGACTAGAATTTTTAAACTCTAAGAATGGAAGAAAATTTATTTCAAGACTTAGAAATAAAATTATATTTGGTGATTACAAAATATCAGATATACCTAACACTTGTGTTTCAACAATTGAGGCTGTTAAGGACTTAAAATTTAATTATATTACTATTCATATAAACTGTGGTTTTCAAGCACTAAAAGCAGCAAAAAGAGTTTCGGGTAAATGTAAACTTGTAGGTGTCACAACTCTGACTTCTTTGAATAATTATTCCCTTAAACAAATTGGATTTAATAAGAATGTTGAGCAACTTGTTATTCATCAAGCAAAACTAGCAAACAAAGCAAATCTTGATGCAATTGTGTGCAGTCCTAAAGAAGTAAAATTGGTAAAAAAGGTATTTAAAAAAGAGGTTATTACTCCAGGAGTGAGGTTTGATTATGATAATAATGATCAAAAAAGAGTTACAACACCAAATGAAGCATTTAAAAATGGTAGCGATTGGATTGTAATTGGTAGGCCAATAACCAAAGGTAATATAAAAAATAATATTCAAAAATTAATAGATCATCTTAGTTAATTATGGATGCAAAGATTTGTGGTATAAAAAGTTCGAAAATTTTAAATTATCTTGTTAATCACAAATTTCCACCCAAGTATATAGGCTTTATTAGCAATTATCCAAAATCAAAAAGACATGTTAATTATGAAAATTTAAAAGATTTAATTAATATAAAAAATAGAAAAAATATTAATTTTGTTTCAGTCTTGGTAGATCCAGATGATGAAATTTTAAATAAAATAAGTAAATTAAATTTTGATTATTTACAGTTATATGATGTTGATCCTGAGAAGACTTTAGATATAAAAAAAAGATTAAATATAAAGATTATAAGCGCTATTACTGTTCAGAATTTAAATGATGTCTGTTTGTACAAGAAATACAAAAATATATCTGAAATAATTTTATTTGATGGAAAAGGATATGAGGAGTCTATTGGATTTGACCATAATTTTTTGAAAAATGTTACTGATAATATTAAGATTATGTTAGCGGGCAATATTCAATACAATGAGAAACTTGATAAATATAGAAAAATAACAGATATTGTAGACTTATCAGGAAGTTTAGAAACTAAAGGAGAAAAAGATATTTCAAAAATAAATATTTTTTTAGAAAATATTAATTATTTAAAAAATGAAAATTAAGAAAAATATTCCATTAATTGACCAACATGACAAGTTAGGTTTTTGGGGAGGTAAATTTGGTGGCAGTTATATTCCTGAAACATTAAAAAAACCAGTAAATGAGCTAACGGAAAAGTTTAAAAAATTGCGCAAAAACAAGTCTTTTATAGCTAAGAGAGATTTTTATTTTAAAAGCTATATTGGGTCACCAACAAGATTTATAAAATTAGATAACTTATCAAAACACTTAGGTGGTGCGGAAATTTGGGCAAAAGTCGTATCTGACGCAAACGGTGGTGCACATAAAATATATAACGCCACTGTCCATGCCCTAATATGCAAAGCTATGGGTAAAAAGTATATTATTGGTGATACCGGCGCCGGATATGCTGGAAAAATGTTAAGCATGGCAGCTAAAAAATTTGGTCTCAAATGTAAAATATTTATGGGTGCGAAAGATATAAAAAGACAAAAACCCAATTGTGATGCAATAAGAAAAAATGGGGCTGAAATTGTTCCTGTTACGACAGGAAGTCAAACATTAGTAGATGCTGTAAGCGAATGTATGCGATATTGGGTATCAAATTGTGATACTACTCATATGTGTGTAGGGTCTACAGTTGGTCCAAATATATTTGTGAAAATATGTGGATGGAGTACTGCCCAAATATCAAGAGAATTAAAAGCTCAATTAATTTTAGAATTCAAGAATATACCAAAAAAAATAAAGCTTATTAATTGTGTTGGTGGAGGAAGCTCTGCATATGGCTTTTGGAGTGAGTTTATAGATTATCCAAAAACTCAAATAGAATTAATTGGGGTCGAAGCAGGTGGACCAAAAAATTCTAAACTTCATGCTGCTCCTTTAAGTAGAAATGCAAAATTAGGAATATTACATGGAGCAGCATCTTATGTTTGTCAAGATAAAGAAGGACAAATTAACGAGACAGAATCTATAAGTGCAGGACTTGATTATCCAGGTGTAAGTCCAATTCATTGTTTTCTAAAAGATGCCAAAAGAGCAAGATATACTTATGCGACTGATGAGGATGCTTTAAATGCATACAAACTTGTTACAAGATTTGAAAAACTTAATCCAAGCTTAGAACCAAGCCATGCATTTGCAGAAGCCATAAAGATCGCTCCCAAATTAAGTCAAGATAATATGATTATTGTTAATTCTTGTGGTGATGCAAAAAAAGATAGAGATATTCTTAAACAAAGATTAGGTAAAAAATGAATTCACCAATTGCTGAAGCATTTATAAAAGCAAACAAAAATAAAAGACCTGCTTTACTAACTTATACTGTTGCTGGAGACAACAGTAAAAAAAAATCTCTACAAATATTGAATGCTATTTCTAATTATGCTGATATTTGTGAAATAGGATTTCCTCACAATACTCCAATTGCAGATGGTGGACAAATACAAACTAGTGCATACAGGGCAATAAAAAATGGAATAAGAATTTCAGACGTTTTTGATATAGTGTCAATTTACAGAAAAAACAAAAATTCAAAACCTATTATATTAATGGGTTACTATAATATGATTTTCCAATATGGTGAGAATAAGTTTTTAAAAAGTTGTAAAAACTCTGGAGTAGATGGTCTTATTGTTGTTGATTTGCCTTGGCCTGAGAATAAAAAATTTGCAAAAAAATGTAAAAATAATTTTATAGATTTCATTCAATTAATATCACCAACAACATCTTTTGAAAGATTAAAGAAAATTATAAAAGATTCTCATAATGTTATCTATTACATAAGCATGTTATCTACAACAGGTGGAAAACTAAAAGTTTCACCAAAAGAAATTCTTCTTAACTATAATAAAATTAAAAAAATTAATCCAAAAAAAAAATGTATTATAGGATTTGGAATAACAGAAAAAAACATTTCTAAATTGAAATCTTCAGATGGTTTGGTTGTTGGAAGTCAAATAAGTAAAGAAATATCAAGAAGTTTAAACAATAGACAAAATCCTGTCACAAATGTAAGTAAGCTAGTAAAAAAATTAAAAAATAAAATTCTATGAATTGGATTACAAAAGCTTTAAGTTTTGGTGAAAAAATTAAACGAGTTTTAAAAAAAAGACCATCAAAAGAAGATATAGCAAACTCTGACTGGACCAGTTGTTGCAAAGGCCCAATATTAAAGAAAGATCTTGAAGAAAATTTATGGGTTTGTAACTCGTGTGGTAAACATCATAGAATTAATTGTCGACAAAGATTTGATATTATTTTTGGAAAAAACGCTTACGAAATAATTGATACACCGATTCCAGCAGAAGACCCTCTTCAATGGATCGATACTAAATCATATAAAGATAGATTAAAATCTGCACGAAAGAAAACTAATCAGAATTCAGCTGTGATGATTGCCAGAGGAAAAATAAATGGAGTAGAAGTAACAGCAGGAGCTATTAATTTTGAGTTTATTGGTGGCTCTGTTGGTGCAGCTGAGGGTGAAGCAATTATTTATGGTGTTCAACACGCTATTGACAATCAAACACCATTTGTTTTCTTTCCTTGTGGTGGAGGACAAAGAATGTTTGAGTCTCCTATTGCCCTTGCAAATATGACAAGAACTACCCTTGCTATTAATGAACTTAAAAAAAACAATCTTCCTTATTTAGTTTGTTTTACAGATCCAACAGCTGGTGGAATTACTGCATCTTTTGCGATGTTAGGTGACATTCATTTTGCTGAACCTGGGTGTTTAATAGCCTTTGCGGGAAAAAGAGTTATACAAGCAACAGTTAAAGAAGAACTTAGTTCAGACTTTCAAACATCTGAGTTCGTCGAAAAGCATGGATTTGTTGACAGAATAGTTGAACGAAAAGATTTAAAAACCGAAATAAGCTTACTATTATCAATATTGTTAAAAAAAGATAACGCGGTAAATGAAAAGCAAATAAATGAAACTTCAGACAATATTGAACCGCTTGCAAAAGCTGCATCCTAAAGAAATCGATCTAAGTCTAGATAGAGTTAAAAATCTTTGTAAAAAATTAGGTGATCCTCAAAAAAAATTAAAATACATATCTGTAGTTGGAACAAATGGAAAGTATTCAACTATACAAGCAGTAAGATCAATTTTAAAAACAGCTAATATAGATTGTAATATTTATACTAGTCCACATATTCAAAAAATTAATGAGAGATTTATTTTTAATGACAAAGAATTATCTGATGATAACTTATCTAAGTTATTAATAGAAGTTGAAAATGTTAATAATGGAGAACAAATAACTTACTTCGAAATATTAACTGCAGCATATTTTTATCATGCAAGTAAATTCAAAGACAAAATAAATATTATAGAAAGTGGTCTATTTCATAGATTTGATGCAACAAATATTATTGATAATAATTTATCTAGTATTGTTACTTCAATTGGTTTAGATCATTTAGACTGGTTACCAAAAAATGAGCAAAATATTGAAAAAATTGTTTATGAAAAAACCTCATCCCTTCTAAATTCTACTATTGTAGTTAGCAAACAAAGCTCGGATGAAACCTTAAATTTAATAAAAAAAACAATTAATAATAATCAATCAAAAAAAATCATTTATAAAGATGATTTTAATTATTCATTAAGCGAAAATGGTTTTATTTATTATGAGGATGAATATGGTGGTTTAAAATTACCAAAACCAAACCTATTAGGTAATTTTCAAATTGACAATTGTTCGACAGCTATTGCTACAGTAAGAAATTTACAACTAGAAGTAAAAGATGAAAATATTAAAGTAGGTATTACAAAGATTAAAAGTATTGCAAGACTTCAAGAAATTAAATCTGGAAAGCTTAAAAATATTTGTAAGGATAATAGATTATATTTAGATGGCTCACATAATCCTTTAGGTGCAAAAGCTCTTAATGAATATTTAAATACTCTTGATTGTAAAAAGCATTTAATTCTTGGAATGATGTCTAATAAAGATCACAAGGAATATTTAAGCAAATTTAATAATATTTCTTCCATAACAACAATTGATATTCCTAACCAACCGAATGCTATAAAAGGAATAGATTTAAAAGAAAAATTAAATAAATATCCTAATGTTAATTACAAAAAATCTATTGAAGATGCTCTTAATTCTTTAAATCCAGGGAAAGGTGATTTGATAATGATTACTGGGTCTCTATATCTTGCCGGAGAGTTACTTAATTTAAATTAAATATTTTCTTTTATAAAAGCTACTATATCGCTTTTTGGTGTAGCCCCAACTTTAGTAGCTTTTAATTCACCACCTTTAAATAAAAGCATTGTAGGAATTCCACGAACACCATACTTAGTAGGCATGTTAGGCTCTGAGTCTATGTCATGTTTTGCAATGACGATATCATTCGCCATCTCCTCTGAAATTTCCTCTAAAATTGGTCCAACCATTTTACAAGGTCCACACCATTCGGCCCAAAAATCTACTAAAACTGGTTTTTCGTTTTTTAAAACTTGTTCTTCAAATTTTTCGTCTGTTACTTTTAATGTAGCCATCAGTTTTATATATAAATAAAAATTTTTTTATCAATAGTTAAAAGAGAAATGTTTAAATTATCCACATTAAACATTTTCATACTTTTTCTGTATTGACATTGCATATTCATTAAATTCATCTAATAATGCGAGCTTTTCATTGTCATTCTCATTAGTATATTTTTCTCTTAGTGTATCAATTTCTGTATAGAGTGTAGGAATTGTCCACCATTTTTCTTTTTTTTCACTCAAAATCCGCTTTGCAATTCCTTGTTTTATTGTTTTAAACATGTTCTCGGGGAGAACTTCGGGCGCCTCTTGAAAAATAATTTTTTTTCCAAATCCCACTAAACGATCATCATCAAATTTATCTAATAATTTAAGTTTATCTTTCCATGATGCTGCATGCCAAGCAGGAAATAAGGCAGTATCTTTGTTTGATGTAAATTTGGTATAAATGCTCTCTTCAGCATATATATCTTCTTGTGTTTTAGATTGTTCTTTCTCTTCAGCTACTTCTCTTAATGCATGAAGTATATTTTGAGAAAATTTTTCGTTGTTTTTAATTATATCTGCTCTTTTATTAATTAACGATTTATCCATCACATTGTAAGGTTCTGCTTGCATGCCATATTTAGCATCTACAATAATTGGAGCTTTGTTAGATCTAATAGTTCTTAAAAATTTAGGAGACTTTTTCATTTCAACTTTTAGCTCATTTATCGATAAATTTAATAGAGGTTCTATATCAATCCTTAAGTCGAATGCATAATACCAGCCGGCATATATTGGATGCATACAATATTTTTGATGAAGAGGTACAACAAGATGAAGTCTAGATTTACCATAATAATACTCATTTAAGGTAATAATTTCACCTTTCTTTATAATAGTTTCAGTGTCAGATTTATTTGCAGTTTTAAAAAAAGACTCCCAAGTACTCGGTTGTTTTTTTTTGACAATATTTAAGACTTTGGCTGTCATAATACTATCACTTAAAGCACTATGAGCATCAGTTGAATCTATGCCCTGCATTCTTGCTAATGACTCTAATTTAAATACTGCGTTATTTTTTTCATTATATTCTACTTCTAAAATTGACGGATCTATCGCATAAGCTGCACGAGCAATATTAATACCATCGTGTCTTTTATTTGGAGCAGCATTTGTAAGATATGGATATCTAATTCCTTTAAAAAACTCTTTTCTGATCATTTCATCATCAAATCCAATATTAGACCAACCAAGAAATACTGCAGGGCTCCACTTTTTGAATATTTTTTCAACTTCTGCTAACATTTGATAGTGTGAAAGATTAGATTGAGTTAATTGCTTTATAGATGTTTTATTTACAATAAGTGCCATAGCCTGAAAGATTTCTCCTTCAGGTAAACTGCATCTTAAATTAAATCTGTCTTTCTCTTTAAAATTCTCATCAACTAAAACTCCACCAATTTCAATGATGCTCCCGAAGTCAGTGCTTGCGCTCGATGATTCTATGTCCCAAATTGCTAAATTCATAATTTTATCCTCAAATTAGCTAATATTTTACAGTTTTTTGGAAAGTTTTTTAAAGACTTAACCATTAGCATATAAACGATTAGCTCAGGTAATAATAACTCTTTTATGGATAGGTTAGGTAAAGTCAAGATATATTATTCAATTCGTAAAACTTTTTAACCCTTCCTAAAAATAAATTTTGATACATTTCTAATTCCGCTCCCTCAATTTTAAATTCTTGGAACAATATATCTTTAGTGCATAGTAATATTATTCCTGCTTTCATCTTTGTTCCATGAACAGTATCATGTGCTAATGTATAGGCTCCTAATTGTAAGAAATAATCTTGAATATAGTCTACTTTTTTTGGTTTATTAGACTGTTTAAAATCTACAATAACATCTTTACCTTCGTATACCGCTATCATGTCAGCTGTTCCAGCATATTGATCTGGATAATATAAAGTTTCCTCAATACCATATACTTCATTAAGTCTTCCGGTAATCCCTTTTTGAATTATTTCTTTAGCCATATTTTTATATTGCTCATTACTCTCAAAAAAACTCTCGTTAATCCTACCTCTCAAGTAGTCCTCAATATATGAGTGCATAGAAGTACCCCTTGATGACGCCTCTGTTTTAATTCTATTTGCTTCCTTAACTCCCACTCTCTCTTTCCAATTTGCTAAAGCTGCCTTCTCCTCCTCTGACTTCGTAACACTTAGAATAGTAGTAACACTTGGTAATTTGTTCTCTCCTAACAAATATTTTCTTTGTCCGTCTTCAATTGACCTTGAAGACTTGGGATAATTAAATTTGTTATTCCATTTCATTAAGTTATTGGTTTTAGAATTAATTTAATTTTTTGCTTGTCTTGGAATGTCCTCAAATTTTTCGACATTTTCTGTTTCAATAGCCTTTTCAATTTGCTCAGGATCTTTTATATTTTCTAATGTTCTTTTAATTGATCTTGCATCTGTTCCAAATTTATCAACAGCTGTCATTGCCTCTTCTAATTTTTTTCTGAGATTAACAATTCCATCAAAGTGTTTTGTAAATCTAGTGCTTATTGTTTTTAAATGATCATATATTTCTGTTGCATGTTTTTGAACTTTTAAAGTTTGAAAACCCATGTGTAATGATTGTAAATAGCCAGACAAATTATTTGGTCCCATAACAGTTACTTTATATTTTTTCATTAATTCTTGAGTTAATAATTCCTTAGTATTTGGATCTTGATAATTAGCTAACTCTAAAAACAAACTCTCTGTAGGTGCATACACAATTGCAAAATCAGTAGTTTTAGGTGGAACAATATATTTTTCATTTATGCTCTTAGCTTTTTCTTTGAAAGCTTTTGCAAGTTTAGTTCTTGCATCCATAATGGCTTTTTTATCGTCTTCTTGATGAGCATCTTGAATAGCTTTAAATCTCTCAACAGGAAAATGGCTATCAACAGGAACCAATACTCCCTCTTGAAGTTTAATAGCAAATTCAACATTTTCACCAGTTTCCTCCTTCATTTTAACATTCGAAAGATACTGCGAAGAAGGTAGCAAATCCTTTATAAGTGAGCCCAAGCTAAACTCGGCTAAAGTTCCATACTTTTTAACTCCAGCTAGAATTTTATTAATACCTTTTTGACTTTCGTTTAAATTTTCAACTTGAGAATTAAAAGCTGCAACTTTCTCATCAACTTTTGTCAGAGCTGCTGTCATATCTTTCGTAACACCAGTTGAAAGGTTATTAAAAGATGAAGACATTGAACTTAAAGATGTATTTATAGTAGTATTTAAACTATCTTTTAATTTAATTATTTCAGCATTTAGATTAGCTATCTCATCAGCTTTGTTTTCATCCTCTTTTTTTGTATTTGATTTAATATTTAAATAAAGGATAGATAAAGTCGCTATTAATATTAAAGCTAAAATAATTATTAAAATTATATCCATGATTCGTATGTTACACTTACTTAATAATATTTAAAGTTTATTTAAAACACTTTTAAGAGTTTAACCTCTTTATTTTTTTTTGGGGTCATTAAACACGCTTGGGATTTAAGTATTATTCCGTCTTTTAATATCCTTAATTTATTAGCTTTTAAGGTTGCTCCTGTTGAAGTTATATCAGTTATAATTTCTGATGATCCGGTAAAAGGATATATCTCAGTAGCACCAAGACTCTTTACTAGTTTAAATTGTGTAACTCCTCTAGAGAACATAAACTCCGTAGTTAGGTTTGGATATTTTGTAGCTATACGCAATCTATTTCTTTTTTTATCTTTAAATTCAAAAGCTATTTCTTCTAGATCAGGCATTGTCTGTACATCTATCCAATCATCTGGAATTGCAACTACCAATGTAGCCTCTCCGAAATCATACTTTTTTTTTACAATCACCTTTTTTTGAATATTAATTTCGCTTTCCTTTAATAAATCGTATCCAGAAAAACCAATATCTAAAGACCCATCTGCAAGACGTTCTATTATCTCTCTAGCATGCAGATAATTAATAACTATATTTTTTTTTCCTTTGATAAATCCAAATAAGTCTCTCTCACCTCTTTCAGAGAGAATTTTTAATTTCTTTTTTTTAAAAATCTTTAATACTCCAGACCGTAAACGACCTTTACTTGGAATTCCAATTTTTATGATGTCGTCACTCATATTTAAATTTTACCAGCTCTTCTTGAAATATATTATTCATTTTACTTATTAAATTTTCATTAAGTAACTTTCTGTAATCATTGTCTTTTCCTAAATTAAAAAATTTTATTTTTTCATCAGAACCTTTTTTTGTAATAGCTTCTGAAAAACCTTTTTCGTCCTCTAGTTTTTTTAAATTATTAAAATTGCAATTATCTATGCACTTTAAAGCTTTTTCTTTTTTAAATTTTTCATCTGATTTAGAAAGTTTATTAATAAAATTAATGACTTGTTTAAGTGTGTTTAGTGCATCAGTTTGTAAATCTTCATATCTTACAGTTAAAACTGGATATAATTTATTATCAACCCATGATTTCTGATTTAATTTCCAAGAAAAAAGTGCCTGAAAACCTAAAAATCGATCATTTTCTTTAGAGACAATTCCTCTTTTTTCATCTGTCATAAATTGAAAAGCTTCATTAACAGAAATTTGATAATGGTTTGATAATGAAGAAATTACATTTCTAGGATCTCTTATTATATAAATAACGCCCAACGTATTTTCTTTATTTGTAAATTGATTACCTTCTATTTTACAAAGTGCATTATGAGTTTTAAAAAATTTCAAACCTTCGGATTGATTAATTTTTTCTTGCTCCTTTATCCAATACTTTGAAGTATCGTGAGGCTGGTTAAATTTATCTAAATACTTTCTAAAATATTTATTGCTTGGAAAAGCGTCTATTTTTTCTAATAGGTCAAAATTAAACTCACCTGTTTCTGAGAAATAATAATTTGCTATTAAAGATCTTAACCAAGTATTTCCGCTTTTGGGATATGAAGCTAACCAAATTATCATATTTTTTCTAAGTTAATAGCAGCTCCAACAGCTGGTATATTTTTTTTAAAGCCAAGATCTTTAATTAAAGAATCGTATCTACCACCTCTAATATTTAATTTTTCAGACTTTGATTTAATATCAATCTTAAATACCAAACCAGTATAATATTCTAGATGTCTTCCAAAAGAAGAATTAAATCTAACATTTAATTTATTAATTTTATTTTTAGTTATTGGAAAATAATCATTCTGAACTCTAAGATTGATTTTGTTTTTTTTAAAAAATAAATTTAACTTTTTAGATGCTTGATTAATTGGACACTGTATTTTTAAGTACTCTTTTAAAATTTTTACGACATTGCTTCCTTTTTTTGTTCTTCTTGGATCTTTAATCTTTGAGTCAAATCTCAATAATATTTCTTCTATTGATCTTCCGGCAACTTCTTTTTTTTGATTTCCATTTATCATTCTAGAAAATTTTTTTTTATCTATTTCAACAATTGTTGGATCAATATCAGAGTTGGTCTCCAGTCGTTTTAGTAAATCATTAAAATATTTTTCTCTCCAAAAATGACGTTTTAATCTTAATTTCCATCTTGCCGGACAATCCAATTTATCTAATAAAAGCCTAAAAATTTCTATGTTACCTATTACTAAATTTCCACTATTATATTTAATTTTTGATAATGCTTTTAGAGAAGTTTCTATTATTTTTTTATCATCTTTTTTTTCAGTAAAAGATCCCAATATTTCAAAACCAATTTGATTTCTGATAACAGAATCTTTTTTATTTAATCCTTTTCTAAATGCTTGACCACTATAGAAAATTTTTTCACTAGTTTTCTTATTATGCTTTAAATATCTAACGCAAGATGCAA
>CACAIK010000008.1 GCA_902532525.1 uncultured Pelagibacteraceae bacterium | reverse complement strand
GTCGGACCACCAATAATTAATGAAATTACATTTCTATCTTTTAATTTCTTTGAAATGCTAAATAAATATTCTTTATTATTTTCAATTTCTCTAGAAGTTAAATAATGAATAGCACCCTTTGTTTTTATTACGTTTAACCCATTAAGATTATCATGCTCTGGTACAACAACTAAATCAAAATTATCTAATTTTACCTTTGGGTTTTGAATATGAATATTAAATATTTTTTTTTTTGAATTTTTTTTTAAGAATAATGATGGAATAATACTTTTTCTCCCACAAGAAATAATTATATCAACATCTTCGCATTCAATTTTTTTAAAAACTGAGCTGGATATTGGAGTGAATTTTGGTGGTATAATTTTCCAGAAATCTTTTGTTACAACTGTATGGTGAGAAAAATTTATATCTAAAGCTTTAGCCAAACCTTCTACTTGGCTAATCATCCCATGCATACCTTCTGTTAATAATATACCTTTCAATTTAGTCATTAATCATTATATAGCTTTCATATGAATGAAAATCCAACTAAACACACAAAAGTGTTAATAATTGGGTCAGGTCCCGCTGGATATACAGCGGCAATTTATGCTGCAAGAGCAATGTTAAAACCAATATTAGTTCACGGTATGGAACCTGGTGGCCAATTAACAACAACAACTGATGTTGAAAATTTCCCAGGATTTAAAGATGTAATACAAGGGCCATGGCTTATGGATCAAATGAAAGGTCAGGCAGAAGTTGTTGGGACTGAAATGATACAAGATCATATAGCGTCAGTAGACTTAAAATCTAAGCCATTTAAAGCTGTTGGAGATAGCGGCCAAATTTATGAAGCAGACTCAATTATTATTTCAACCGGAGCTCAAGCTAGATGGTTGAATATAGACTCTGAACAAAATTTTAGAGGTTTTGGTGTGTCTGCATGTGCAACATGTGATGGATTTTTCTTTAAAGGCAAAACTGTTGCTGTTGTCGGGGGAGGAAATGCTGCAGTTGAAGAAGCTATGTTTTTAACAAAATTTGCCTCAAAAGTTCAGCTTATACACAGAAGAGATAGTCTAAGAGCAGAAAAATTACTTCAAAAGAAATTAATGGAAAATAAAAAAATTGAAATAATTTGGGACTCTGTTGTTGATGAAGTTATTGGGGATAATAATCCTAAAAATGTAACTGGATTAAAAATTAAAAATGTTAAAACAAATAAAATAGACGAACTAAAAATTGATGGATTGTTTATAGCTATAGGGCATGATCCAGCAACGTCATTATTTAAAGACCAACTAGAAATGGATAATGAGGGTTATTTAATAACAAAACCAGAATCCACTGAAACAAATATACCGGGAGTTTTTGCTGCTGGTGATGTAAAAGATAAAATATTTAGACAGGCCGTTACAGCAGCTGGTATGGGATGTATGGCGGCATTAGAAGCTGAAAAACATTTATCCGAATAAATGAATGAAACAGTATTGTTAACGGGTGTAAGTGGATGGATCGCTAAACACACCGCAATTGAACTATTAAATTCAGGATATAAGGTTTTAGGAACTGTTAGAAACTCGAAACTAATTGATCAAACAAAAAAAACCATAAATAAATATGCATCAATTGATAAATTATCATTTGTCGAATTAGATCTTTTGAAAGATGAAGGTTGGGATGAAGCATTAAAAGGTTGTAAATATGTAATGCACGTTGCTTCCCCTTTCCCTTTAAAAACTTCTAGAGATCGTGAAAGTCTTGTTCCAACTGCTAAAGATGGGACCATAAGAGTTTTAAAAGCTGCTGTTAATGCGGGAGTCGAACGTATAATTAAAACATCGTCAATTGTAGCAATGTTTAGAAAGCCTAATAGGACAAATCCATATACATTTGGTGAAAATGATTGGAGTGACGAAAATTGGCATGGTTGTAATGATTACTTTGTTTCAAAAATAAAAGCTGAAAAAGCTGCTTGGGAATTTATGAATAATAAAGGTTTAAAAAATAAGTTGATATGTATATGTCCTGGAGGTGTTTTTGGTGACGCTTTAGATGCAAAAGAAAAAACTTCAATAAGCTATATAAAATTATTTCTTAAAGGTAAATATCCGGGCGCTCCTGATTTTAGTATCTTGGTATCTGATATGAAAGATGTTGTAAAAGCTCACATTAATTCTTTAACAAGGCCAGATGTTGGTGGAAGACGACTGATAATTGGCTCAGAGGTCAAAAGAATGATAGATTTTTCTAATATTATGTCTGAAGCATTACCTGAATATTCAAAAAAACTTCCAAAAAGAGTTTTGCCAAACTTTTTGATAAAAATAATTAGTCATATAGATACAAGTGCAAAAATGATGGTCCCTGACCTGGGAATTCAAATGCAAACCGATGCTTCGTATGCTGAGGATTTGTTAGGATTTAAATTTCAACCAGCAAAAGGGTGTATCGAAGAAGCAGCAAAATCGGCAGTTAGACTCGGATTAGTATAATATCTGTAATTTACAAGCTATTTCAGTATAGAATAAAAAGTTATTATAAATTATAAAAGAATGTAAATGGAAAACATTGTAAAGCAAATCCAGCTTGTAGCATTAGTAATCATTTTAGTTAGTACAGTTATTGCTTTTGGGCAAGAGATGTATCAGATGATACTCGTGCAAAGAGTTACATTAGCAGATCTGCTTTTACTTTTTCTTTATCTTGAAGTGCTTGCAATGGTTAGAGTTTTTTGGGAGAGCCAATCAATTCAAATTACACTGCCATTATTTATTGCTATAACTGCACTTGCTAGATTTATTATTTTACAAGGAAAATCTCTAAATCCAGAGATATTACTATATGAAGCTGGTGCGATTGTTTTAATTGCTTTAGCAATTGTAATTTTAAGATTTAGAAATTCTTCTCTAATTGGACTAAATAAAAAAAAATAGGTTTATCCTAAATCCTCACAAAACTTTTTAATTCTGGCCATTGCTATTTTAAGTTTTGCCATTGAAGTTGCATATGAAATTCTAAAATATCCATCTAAACCAAATGCTGAGCCTTGAACAGCAGCAACATTTTGTTTTTCTAGCAGCTTTTGGACAAAATCAGTATCTTTTTTAAGTTTGGTTCTTTGATTTAATAGTTTTTTACAATTTGGAAATACATAAAATGCACCATTAGGTTTCAAGCAGCTGATACCATCAATATTATTTAAACTTTTGACAACAAAATCTCTTCTTTCTTTAAATGATTTTGCTCTTTTTTTAATAAAATCTTGTTTGCCATTTAAAGCTTCAACAGCTGCTGCTTGACTAATTGATGAAGGATTCGAAGTAGACTGAGATTGAATTTTTCTAATTGCAGAAATTATTTCTTTTGGTCCAGCTGCATAACCAATCCTCCAACCAGTCATTGCATAAGATTTGCTTACTCCATTCATTGTTAATGTTCGAGATTTTAATTTTGAAATTTGAGCAATAGTAAAAAATTTAAAATTATCATATTTAACATGCTCATAAATATCATCGCTCAAAATGTGAACTTTTTTGTTTTTTATTAAAACCTTCGCTAATTTTTGAATTTCTGATTTGCTATATCCAGATCCAGTTGGATTAGATGGAGAATTAAAGATTATCCATTTCGTTCTTTTTGTAATTGCAGCTTTTAATTTTGCAGGTGTAATTTTAAATCCATCTTTTTCATGACATTTTACTATTTTTGGTTTTCCTCCTGCTAGGAGAACCATATCCGGATATGAAACCCAGAATGGAGCAGGAATAATTACTTCATCTCCTTTATTTAAAGTTGCCATAAAAGTGTTATAGAGAACTTGTTTCCCCCCAGTTCCAACTGTGATTTCATCTAGTTTATAATTTAGTTTATTTTCTCTTTTAAATTTTTTTAAAATTGCTTTTTTTAATGCTGGAGTTCCATCAACCGCAGTATACTTTGTGTCTCCGTCTCTTATTGCTTTAATGGCTGCATTTTTAACATTGATAGGAGTATCAAAATCTGGTTCCCCTGCCCCAAGTCCAACTACATCTTTTCCTGCAGCTTTTAATTCTCTTGCCTTTTGAGTAACTGCAATAGTTGGGGATGGTTTAATTCTTTTTAAATTATTAGATATTATGCTCATTGAATTATGAAATTATTCAATTACGTTGTTTAATATATGGAGAATACATATCAAGACCTAATTACAGACATTCAAAGTAAAAACCCAAAAATCAGTGGAAAACTTGAAGGTGGAAAAAAATTCAAAATAAAGTCAGATTTTACACCGGCTGGTGACCAGCCGGATGCAATTAAAAGGCTTGTCCAAGGAGCTAAAAAAAATGAGTTTAATCAAGTATTATTAGGAGTAACTGGATCTGGAAAAACCTTTACAATGGCAAAAGTTATAGAAGCTACGAATAGACCAGCTTTAATATTGGCACCAAATAAAACTTTGGCAGCTCAACTTTACGGTGAGATGAAAACTTTTTTTCCAGATAATGCTGTTGAGTATTTTGTATCTTACTATGATTACTACACTCCAGAAGCTTACGTGCCAAGATCAGATACATACATAGAGAAAGAAGCATCAATAAATGAGCAGATTGATAGAATGAGACACTCGGCAACAAGATCTCTTCTTGAAAGAGACGATGTTTTAATTGTTGCAAGTGTTTCCTGTATTTATGGTTTGGGATCAGTTGAAGCTTACAGCAAAATGACTTTAACTCTACAAAAAAACTATGAATATAATAGAGAACAAATAATAAAATCTCTTGTTGCTCTTCAGTACAAAAGAAATGATCAAAATTTTTTTAGAGGAACATTTAGGGCAAGGGGAGAATATTTAGAAATATTTCCATCTCATCTAGAGGATAGAGCATGGAGACTAAGTTTATTTGGTGATAAACTTGAGAAGATTGAGGAATTTGATCCTTTGACAGGAGATCAGGTTAGAGATCTTAGTCTAGTAAAAGTTTATGCTAATTCTCATTACATCACTCCTAAACCAACTGTAGAACAAGCAATTATAAAAATAAGAAAAGAATTAGAGGAGACTTTAAAAAAACACAAAGCAGAAAACAAATTATTAGAGGCGCAAAGATTAGAGGAGAGAACTAAATTTGATTTAGAAATGATTGAGGCAACTGGATCTTGTGCAGGAATTGAAAATTATTCAAGATTTTTATCTGGTAGAAAACCAGGAGAGCCACCACCTACTCTTTTTGAATATTTTCCTGATAACACATTAGTTTTTGTAGATGAATCTCATGTTACAGTTCCCCAACTTAATGGGATGTTTAAGGGAGATAGATCTCGAAAAAGTACGTTGGCTGAGTATGGTTTTAGATTGCCTTCTTGCATGGACAATAGACCTTTAAAATTTGAAGAGTGGGATTTGATGAGAACACAAACTGTATTTGTTTCAGCAACTCCTGGCCCGTGGGAATTGGAACAGACTAAAGGTAAGTTTATTGATCAAGTCATAAGACCTACAGGCTTAATAGATCCACCAGTTGAGATTAGACCAGCTAAAAATCAAGTAGATGACCTTATGCATGAATGTAAAAAAGTAGTTGAAAATAATTATAGAGTTTTGGTTACAACACTTACAAAAAAAATGGCAGAGGATTTAACCGAATATCTTCATGAAAATGGGATAAAAGTAAGATACCTTCATTCTGATATAGATACACTTGAGAGAATAGAGATTATGAGAGATCTCAGAATGGGTGTATTTGATGTTCTAGTTGGAATAAATTTATTAAGAGAAGGTTTAGATATTCCAGAATGTGCATTAGTTGGAATACTAGATGCTGATAAGGAAGGATTTTTGCGATCAGAAACTTCACTAATTCAAACAATAGGAAGAGCCGCAAGAAACGTAGATGGAAAAGTTATTCTTTATGCCGATAAGGAAACAAAAAGTATAAAGAAAGCAATTAAAGAAACAGAGAGAAGAAGAAAGATTCAATTAGAGTACAATAAGAAAAATAAAATCGACGCTAAATCTGTAAAAAAAGAAATAAGTGATATTTTAGAAAGTGTTTACGAGAAAGATTACGTCAAAATAAGTGAAGGTTCTAATATTGGTGGTAACCTTAAAAAACATTTAAAAGGATTAGACAAAAAGATGAAAGAAGCTGCATCTAATCTGGAATTTGAGGAAGCGGCTAAAATTAGAGATGAGATGAGAAAACTTCAAAGTACTGAATTAGAAATTACTTTAAACCCCAAAATTAGACAGTACGATGTTAAAAATAAAATTTATCCTAAAGGTAGATCCACATTAGGTATGCCAGGAACAAGAGTTACAAAAAAAAGAGATAAAAAATGGAAGCACGGAAGATAATAATTACTGGAGCAGCAACTCGAATGGGAGCAGCCATAGCTAAAAAATTATCTGGACCTAATATTGAAATTGTTATTCATTATAACAAATCTAGATCCAAAGCAGAAAATCTTAAAAAAGATTTAATTAAAAGTGGTACAAAGATTTATTTAGCAAAAGCAGATTTAACTAAAGAAAAAGAAATAGAAAGAATGCTTAAATTCTCAAAATCAAAGTTGAAATATTTTGATTGTTTAATTAATAATGCCTCATTATTTGAGAACGATAAACTTGAAAATTTCACAACAAAAAGTTGGGAAAGCCATTTAAAAGCGAATTTAAAAGCGCCAGCTTTATTATCAAAGGGTTTTGCTAAAAATGTTAGAGGCAAAAACAATAATATTATTAATATAATTGATCAAAGAGTATTCAAGTTAACTCCATATTTTTTTTCATATACATTAAGTAAATCTGGTCTTTACACTTTAACCAAAACTAGCGCTATGAGTCTTGCCCCAAATATTAGAGTTAATGGAATTGCTCCGGGTCCAACTATTAAAAATAAAAGACAGTCTGACAAGCACTTTAAAAAACAATACATGGCAACACCTCTTAAAAGACAGACAAATGTAGAAGAAATCTGCAATGCTGTTGACTTTTTTATTAAAAATAGATCTATTACCGGTCAAGTTTTGGCAATTGATAGTGGCCAAATCTTAAACTGGCAAACTCCAGACATTATGGGTGGTAAGGAATGAAAAAGAATAACTTAAAGATTGTTAAAATAAATAAAATAAAGAGCTTATTTAATTACGAAAAAAAAGTTTTAATAAAAGAATTAATACTGGGATTAAAACTTGGTTATTTTGATTTTGAAAAAGAAAAGCCTCAAAAAGTAAAATTTAATTTAGAAGTAAATTATCAAGATAAACAGCCATCGAATGATAAAGATATTAAATCGATAGTTAACTATGCTAAAATAGTAAAATTAATAAAAAAACTAGTAAAAAACAAACATTACAATTTTCTTGAAACATTGGCAGAAGATGTTTTTGACGAGCTATTCAAAGATAAAAGAATAGATAAAATTACTCTTCAAATCGAAAAATTAGAAATAATGAAGGATTGCAGCTCAGTTGGGATCCAAATTTCTAAAAAAAGAAGCCATGATCAGCTCTGATATAGGTAAAGAAGTAATTAAAAAAGAATTGCCCTTGGTTCCTAAGTTGCCAGGTGTTTATAGGATGCTAAATTCAAAAGGAGAAATTCTTTATGTGGGTAAAGCAAAAAATCTTCCAAACAGACTTAAAAGTTATGTATCAGAGAAAAGTCATATCATTAGGACTGAGAGAATGCTCTCTCAAACAAAAAGACTCGAAATTACTACTACTTCAAATGAAAGTGAGGCTTTACTTTTAGAGGCGAATTTAATTAAAAAGTTTAAACCAAAATTTAATATTTTACTAAGAGATGACAAATCCTTTCCTTTTATTTTTATAGGCGACAAAGATAAATGGCCACAAATCAAAAGGCACAGAGGAAAAAAAGGTAAAGAAGGATTTTATTTTGGACCATTTGCATCAGCTGGATCTGCAAATTGGACTATAAAAATGATCCAAAAAATATTTCATCTCAGAATTTGTGATGATACCGTTTTCAAAAATAGAGAAAGACCCTGCATACTTTATCAAATTAAAAGGTGCTCAGGACCTTGCGTTGGTTACGTAACTGAGAGTGATTATAAACAAACTGTTGATGATGCAATTGAGTTTGTGTCGGGCAAATCTAGAAAAATTCAGAAAAGCTTATCTAATCAAATGGAAAAGGCTAGTGAGGATTTAGACTTTGAAAAAGCAGCAATATTAAGAGATCGAATTAAATCATTAAATATTATCCAATCTTCTCAAAGAATTAATGAAGCAAATTTAGTCGAAGCAGATGTTATCGCAGGATATAAAGAGTCTGGAAAAACTTGTATTCAAGTTTTTTTTTATAGGTCAAAACAAAATTGGGGTAATCAAGCTTTTTTTCCAAAGCATGATCCAGAAGAAAATCAAAGTGATATCATTAATTCTTTTGTCTCTCAATTTTATGAAAATAAAAGTGTGCCATCTTCAATAATTTTATCAAATGAAATTAAAGAGAAAGAATTAATTGAAAAAACACTTACACAAAAAGAGGGTAAACAAATCACAATTACTGTTGCAAAAAAAGGGACGAAACTAAAAGTTATAAATCAAGCAATAAGTAATGCAAAAGATAGTTTGAATAGAAAACTTTACGAGAGTCAGAATAATAGAGATCTTTTCGATGCAGTATCAAAAAAATTCAATCTTGAAACTAATATTAATTTAGTTGAGGTTTATGATAATAGCCATATTCAAGGCACAAATAGTGTGGGCGCTTTAATTACTTATGGTGATGAAGGGTTCGTTAAAAAAAGGTATAGAAAATTTAATATAAAAATTCAAAAAAATGCTCAAGATGATTATGGAATGATGAAAGAAGTTCTTAACAGAAGATTTAAAAGAGCAGTTCAAGAGAAAGATAATTATTTAACTTTCCCTGATTTAGTTTTAATTGATGGAGGGAAAGGTCAATATTCAGTTGCTAGAGAAGCGATGAATGAGCTTGGTTTACATGAAATTCCAATTGTAGCAATAGCAAAGGGTAAAATGAGAAATAGTGGAAATGAAACATTTTTTCATAATGGAAAAGAGTTCAAATTCGAGAAAAATGATCCAACATTATTCTTTTTACAAAGACTGAGAGATGAATCCCATCGATTTGCAATAAGTGCTCATAGAGCAAAAAGAAAAAAGGGCATAAGCAAATCATTATTAGATCAAATTGATGGTATTGGATCAATCAGAAAAAGAGCATTATTAAATCATTTTGGTTCAGCCAGAGCTGTGGAATCTGCTAGTTTAGATGAAATAAAATCAGTTGACGGAGTTGAGGAAAAAGTTGCAAAAAAAATATATAACTTCTTTCACGAATGAAATTTAAAATACCTAATTATTTAACAATTGGACGAATAATAATTGTTCCAATATTTGTTTTTACATTCTACCTTCCTGGATTTTATGGAGACGTTATACCATTTGCTCTTTTTTTAATTGCCTCATTTACAGATTTTTTAGATGGCCTTTTGGCGAGGATGTTTAAAGAAGAGTCTAAACTTGGTGAACTTTTAGATCCTATTGCAGATAAAATTATTGTTGCAACTGCGTTAATTTTATTAGTTATGGACCAAACAATAAAAAATTACGAAGTTATTGCAGCTATTATAATTCTTACAAGAGAAGTACTAATTTCAGGTTTAAGAGAATTTCTAGCGAAAGGAAAAATAAAACTTCCAGTTTCTAATTTAGCAAAACTTAAAACATTCTTACAGATGTTTTCGATAGCAATACTTCTGACTGGGGAAACAGGAAATAAATTAATAAATTTTCAAGATTATAATGCTCAAACAATTGGCATAATTATTTTATGGCTATCTGCGTTTTTAACACTTTATACTGGATATGATTATCTTAGAAAAGGAATAGACCATGCAATATCTGAAGATAATAAGGATTAGGCAGCTTTTTTTTGTCTAACTAACTGATCAAAGTTTTTTGATAATCCTAATATAACATCACAAATTTTGTATTTATGATCTGCTATGCTTGCAACAGGTGTTATTTCAGCAGCAGTACCAGTCAAGAAACATCCATCAAAATTACCTAGTTCATCTGGAGAAATTTTTCTTTCATGAACTTTAATATTTTTTGATTTGGCTAATTCAATTACAGCTTGTCTTGTAATACCATTTAAAAAAGAATCTGGTGTTGGTGTATGTAATTCATTATTTTTATCTTTAAAAAAAATGTTTGCACTTGTTCCTTCAGCAACATTACCCTCAAAATCTAACATTAATGATTCAGAATACCCTTGTTGTTCAGCTTCGTGTTTTGAAAGAGTACAAATCATATATAATCCAGCTGCTTTTGCATCCCAAGGAATAGTATTTGGAGCCGGTCTTCGCCATTTAGAAATATTTAATCTTATTCCTTCAGCTTTTAATTTTGGATCAAAATATGCAGGCCATTCCCACGTAGCTATTGCTACATTAATTGAAGTTTTCTGTGCAGACACACCCATCATCTCACTTCCTCTCCACGCAAATGGTCTTACATATCCATTTTGAATATTTTGAACCGCCACTATTTTTTTAGAAGCTTCATTTATTTCATCTTTTGTATAAGGAATATTAATGTCTAATCTTTTTGCAGAATAAAATAATCTATCGGTGTGCTCTTCTAGCTTAAATATTTCTCCGTCGTATACTCTTTCACCTTCAAAAACTAAACTTGCATAATGAAGTCCATGACTGATTACATGGCATTTTGCATCTTGCCATTCAACAAGCTCATTATTGTACCAAATTTTTCCTGATCGTTTATCGAAAGGTATCATTATTTAATTTTATAAAAAAATATATTTGTATATATAATATGTCAATATAACTTACCAATATGAAAAAACTTTTATATTTAAAAGATGATGATCTCAAACAATATATTGAAAAAATATTTCTTGGCTACAGAGAGACAGTCTCAGATGCTAGAAATGTGTTGAATAAATACTCCATAGGTGTCGCACATAACAAGGTTATTCATCTAATTTCATTATATGAGGGTATCACAATATCAGAACTTTTAAGAAAATTGAAAGTTACAAAACAAAGTTTGAATAGAGTTTTGAAAGATTTAATAAATTTAAAAGCTATAAAATATGAAAAAGATCAAGTAGATACCAGAATAAAACATGTCTTCTTAACAGAGGAAGGAGAAAAATTATTTAACGAAATTTTCTCAGCTCAAAAGAAAAGAATTTACCAAGCATTCTCCGCATCAAAGGCAAATGAGGTTGTTAGTTTTGATAATGTTTTAAAAAAAATAATTAATGGAAAAATTTAAAGCACATATTTTAGTTGTAGATGACGATGATGGTATAAGAGAATTAGTTAAGGAATATCTTTCTCAAAATAATTATCTCGTAACTAGCTCAAATAGCGCCGAAGATGCTCTTGAAAAAGTTAAAGTTATAAAATTTGATTTAATAGTGCTTGATATAATGATGCCAGGCAAAAGTGGTTTAGAATTTACAAAAGAAAATAAAGACAAAATTTCAACCCCAATAATTCTTTTAACAGCGAAAGGTGAAGCCTCGGAAAGAATAGAGGGTTTAGATATTGGTGCAGACGATTACCTTCCAAAACCTTTTGAGCCAAAAGAATTAATACTTAGAATTAATAATATCTTAAATAAAACAAAATATAGAAATACAAAGAGAAAATTTAAATTTGGTAAAATTGAAATTGATCTTAATAAGCAATTTATTATGAAAAATGACAAATCTATAAAAATCAATAATACAGAAAAAATAATTTTAGATAAAATGGTTAATTCTCCTGGAAAAATATTCAAAAGAGAGGAAATTGGAAATCTTATAAAAATTGATAAAGAAAGATCAGTAGATGTAATAATTACAAGGCTTAGGAAGAAAATTGAAGAAAACCCAAAAAGCCCGAATTATTTACAAACAATAAGAGGTGAAGGTTATGTTTTATGGATTGAGTAAATATATAAAAAACATCTTACCTAAAAGACTTTTTTATAGAGGTCTACTCATAGTTGCTGTTCCAATAGTAGTTATGCAAATAACTATATCTTTAGTTTTTTTTGACAGTCTATGGATAAAAACTAATTCTGGAATGACAAGAGCATTAGTTTCTGAAGTCAAAACTTTTGTAGACGCTTATGATAACGATGAAACAAATAAAGATTTTATAATAATTTTATTCAAAGAACATTTGGGTTTTAATATCAAGTATGAAAAAGATAAAATCTTACCAAATAAAGTTCCAGAAAGATGGTTCAGTCCAGTAGATCGATCACTAAGAAGAGAATTAAAGAAAAAAAATTTAACTTATTGGTTTGATACAACTAACTTTAAAGAGGTTGTTGATTTAAAAATAGGGTATTCAAAAGGCTATTTTCAATTTTATATTCCAAGGGACAGACTAACTACAAGTTCAGCTAGATTGTTTGGACTTTGGATAACATTACCAGCATTATTAATGATAGCAGTAGCAATAATTTTTCTAAAGAATCAAACTAGACCTATAACAAAACTTGCAGAAGCATCTGAAAGATTTGGTAGAGGAGAAGATATAGACGAATTTAGACCTTCTGGTGCACTTGAAATTCGAAAAGCTGGTTTAGAGTTTGATAAAATGAGAAAGAGAATACTTAGACATCTAAATCAAAGATCTGAAATGTTGTCAGGTATCAGTCATGATTTAAGAACACCTTTGACAAGGATAAAACTTCAAATAGCAATGATTAAAGATAAGAGTGTTGTAGAGAAACTCTCCAGAGATGTTGATGAAATGGAAAAAATGTTAAATGAATATCTTCAATTCGCAAGATCTGGGGCAAAAGATAAAACTGAAACGTTTGATATTTCTGTTCTTCTTGAAGATATTTGTAAAAAATATGAGAAACCAAATATAAAATATTTCTTAAAAGAGAGGGTTTATTTTGATGGAAGAAAGAATTTAATTAGTAGGTGTATTAATAATCTTATAGATAATTCTCTAAAATTTGCTGACAATGTTGAATTGTATCTAAAAAAAGGAAGATCGACTATTAGTATCTCTATAGAGGATGATGGTCCAGGAATACCACAGAAAGAACATCAAAATGTTTTGAAGCCATTTTATAAAATTGACAAAAGTAGATCAGAAACAAAATCTAGTGTTGGTCTTGGCTTAGCTATATCATCAGATGTCGTAAAATCACACGGGGGAGATCTTAAATTTGATAAGTCTAGTTTAGGTGGATTAAAAGTTATTATTTCTTTGCCCGTTTAGTTTTTTTTTTTATTTTTTTTTCAGCAATTTTTTTTTCTAATCTTTCAATTCTTTTATTTAATATATCGATTTCATCTTTACTTACTAAATTCATTTTAAGGATAATTTCCTCTTTTTTTGATCGTAAAATATTTACAACCTCGTCACTAAAATCTTTGTAATTTACTAGTCCTTCTTCCAGGAACTTTGCAAATTTATCAAATACGAATCTTGATTTTGACATAATAATTCCTTATCAAAGTTTAAGTAATATTTATAATATTACAATTAAATGTTTATTAATAATTTTGACCCAGTCGCTTTTGAGATCTTTTCATTAGAAATTAGATGGTATTCTTTATCTTATATAATTGGCTTATTATTTGGTTGGTATTATGCGAAGAACAAACTAATTAAAGATAGTACTCAAAAAGAATATTTTGACGATTATATAACTTATTTGATCATAAGTATCATCGTTGGTGGAAGACTTGGATATGTAGTTATTTATGATCCAATTTATTTTATTAGTAATCCAATTGAGATTATTAAAATTTGGCAAGGGGGTATGTCTTTTCACGGTGCACTAGTCGGAATTATTATTGGAACTTATTTTTTCTGCAAAAATAAAAATCAAAATATTTTTAATTATTTAGATGTGGTTGCTGTTTGTTCTCCCATAGGAATTTTTTTAGGAAGAATATCAAATTTTATAAACTCAGAACTTTATGGCATAGAAACAAATGTACCATGGTCAGTAAAGTTTATAAAAATTGATGATTTAAATCGACATCCATCACAAATTTATGAGGCAATATTTGAGGGAATTGTTCTATTTATTATTTTAAGTATGTTGTTTAATAGATTAAGGAACATGCCTGGGATTATTTCGGGGTATTTTTTAATTTTATACTCATTTTTTAGATTTGTTATCGAGTTTTTTAGAGAACCAGATCAGCAGCTAGGTTATTTATTTTTCAACTTGAGTATGGGGCAAATAATTAGTTGTATAGCACTAACCTGCGGATTAATTATCATTTATTATAAAAATGCTAATAGGACACAATAAAAAAATCTCATTAGATAGATTTATTTACAAATCTTTGTATGACAAAGATAATGGTTATTATATTAAAAATAATCCTTTTGGAAAAAAAGGTGACTTCATAACATCTCCCAATATTTCTGTTCTTTTTTCAGAAATGATATCTATTTGGTTAATTTCTTTTTGGGAGAATTTAAAAAAGCCAAAAAAAATAAATATTATAGAACTAGGTGCAGGCAACGGTGAGATGATGTCACAAATTATAAAAACTTTAAATAATTTTAGTGAAATTAGTTTATCTGCTAATTTCTTAATTTTAGAAAAAAGTCCATTACTGATAAAAATTCAGAAGAGTAAAATAGATAAGAAAAAAGCAAGTTGGATAAGAAATTTAAAAGAAATTCCAAAGGGTCCAACTATATTCTTGGCTAATGAGTTTTTTGATGCTTTTCCTGTCAAACAGTTTTTAAAAAAAAGTGATAATTGGTATGAAAAATATATAGCATACAAAAAAAATAAGTTTGAAGTTTGTGATCAAAAAGTGTCGTCAAAAACGATTGGGAAATATTTAGGTAAGGAAATAGAAAAAGAAAAATTTGTTGAATATTCACCTTCAGCAATGAAATTTGTTAACGAAATAGCGAATTTTATTTTTAAAAATAATGGTGGTTTATTAATGATAGACTATGGCTTTACAAGTGGAAAAATGAAAAATACTCTACAAAGTGTTCGGAATCACAGAAAAATTAGTTTTTTAGAAAATCCTTATAACTCAGATATTACTCATTTGATAAATTTTAAAATGTATAAGAAAGAGTTTGCAAATTGTAATTTGAAATCTTTAATAACTACCCAAGGTAATTTCTTAACTAAAATGGGAATATTAAAAAGAGCTGAGATAATAAGTAAAAATTTACAATTTAGTAAGAAAGCTGACATATTTTATAGAATAAAAAGATTAATTGATGAAAAATATATGGGCTCTTTGTTTAAAGTTTTATTTGTAAGCAAATCTAAAAATAATTTTAACTTGGGTTTTAAGTGATTAAATCAAAAATTTTTAGAGATCAAAAATCAATTTCACATTATTTTTTTAATAGATTAGGAGGTACCTCAAAAGGAATCTACAAAAGTTTAAATTGTGGAAAAGGTTCAAAAGATAAAATTGCTAATATAAATAAAAATTTAAAAATAGTTTCAAAAAAAATAGGCTGCATAAGTGGAAATCTGGTTTCTCTTAATCAAATTCACAGTAACAAAGTTTATAAAATAAGTGGTGTTCCCAAAAAAAGATTGACTGGGGACGCGATGATTACAAATAAGCAAAATATTGCGATTAGTATACTCACTGCAGATTGTGCACCAATTCTAATTATAGAAAAAAAACAAAAATTTATTGGTGCAATACATGCTGGTTGGAAAGGTGCTTTTAAGGGAATAATAAAAAAAACAATTCAACTTTTAAAAAAAAATGGATGCTCAGAGAAAGATATGATCGCTTGCATTGGGCCATGTATAAATAAAAATAGCTACGAAGTAAAAAATGATTTTTTTAAATTGTTTAAGGATAAAAATAAAAAAAATACGAATTTCTTCACATTTAAAAAGAAAAAAATTTATTTTGATTTAAGCGAATATATAAAATCTCAATTTTATGAAAATGGAGTTAAAAAAATAGATATAATAAGGAAAGATACCTACACTCTAGAAAATAACTTTTTTAGTTCTAGGAGATCAAAAAAAAATAAGCATAACGATTATGGTAGAAATATTTCTGCAATTATGATTAAATAGGTTATCTCGGATGAAAATTCTCACAGGAAACAGTAATAAACATCTCAGTCAAAAAATATCTAAATTTTTAAAAAATAGACTAGTAAATTCAAATATAAGAAAATTTGCAGACGGAGAAATCTATATCGAAATTAATGAAAATATTAGAGGCAATAGTATTTTTTTAATTCAATCCGTTTCATCTCCTGCAAATGACAATTTAATGGAATTATTACTATCGATTGATGCCTTAAAAAGATCATCAGCCAAAAACATAACTGCTGTAATCCCATATTTTGGATATGCAAGACAAGATAGAAAAGTAGTTCCTAGAACATCTATATCTGCAAAACTTGTATCTAATCTTATCGCAAAGGCAGGCGCAGATAGAGTCGTTACAGTTGATTTGCACTCTGGACAAATTCAAGGATTTTTTGATATTCCAGTAGATAACTTATTTGCAACTCCAATATTTGCTAGACATATAAAAAAGAAATTAAAAAAAAATAATATAATCTGCGTTGCTCCAGATGTCGGTGGTACCGCAAGAGCAAGAGCTTTAGGAAAATTGTTAAATGTAGATTTAGCAATAGTAGACAAAAGAAGACCCGCTCCTGGAAAGTCTGAAGTAATGAATGTAATTGGAAATGTGAAAAATAAAACTTGTATATTAGTTGATGATATAATCGACTCTGGTGGAACAATTGTAAATGCAGCCTCTGAATTAAAAAAAAGAGGAGCCAAAGATGTTCACGTGTATGTAACACATGGAGTATTAAGTGGTAATGCTGTTGAAAAAATTAAGAAATCTTCGATAAAAAATTTAGTTGTAACTGATACAATAGATAATTCAATGAAAGTTAAAAAAGCTAAGAATATTGAGGTATTAACAATCTCTAATTTGGTTGGAGAAGCTATAAAAAGAATATCAAATTCTACTTCCGTATCAGATCTATTTAAATAATTTACTTGTAAAATTTAGTTTCATAAGTTAAAAACCCGACACTTTATGAGTTTATTAGCAGCCACAATAAGAGAAACAAAAACTAAGGGTGAAGTTAAATCACTTAGAAGTAAAGGTATGGTTCCAGGAATTATTTATGGAGGAGAAGAGCCAAATCAAAAAATCTCTGTCTCTGTTAAAGAAGTAAAAAATTTATTAAATAAAGAAAATATTTTATCAAATATAATTTCAATTAATATTGATGGGAAAGAACAAAAAGTTTTACCAAGAGTTATTGATTTTAATACGGTTACAGATGAGCCCATACATTTAGATTTTTTAAGAATTGTTAAAGGTGCGAAAGTAATTTTAGAAATTCCAGTTAAATTTATAAACCACGAATTGTCACCAGGATTAAAAAGAGGTGGGGTTTTGAATATCGTAAGACGTAAAGTTGAATTAAGATGTCCTACAGAAAATATACCAACAGAGTTAGTTGTAGATTTAAATAACTTAGATATTGGAGCAAGTATTAAAATATCTTTTATAAATTTACCTGAAAATGTAACACCTACAATTCAAGGAAGAGACTTTGTAATCGCAACCGTAGCAGCACCAACGGTTGTTAAAGAGCCTGAAAAACCAGCAGAAGCTGAGGGAGAAGGTGGGGAAGCTGCGGAGGCAGCTGCAGATGGAGATGCTAAACCTGAAGAAGGTGCAGAAAAAGCTGCAGATGGCGATAAAGGAAAAGAAGAAGGAAAAGCTCCAGCAGAGAAAAAATAATAATCTGTGAAAATAATAATAAAATAAAATGTTGTTACTCGTAGGTTTGGGCAATCCAACCCCAAACAGTCATAATAATAGACATAATATAGGTTTTAAAGTTGTAGATGCTATAAATCAAAAATTTAGTCTTTCAAAGCAAAAGCCAAAATTTAAGGGTTTACTTACAACAGGTAATATTGGGGAAAAGAAAATTTATGCTATCAAACCTCTGACTTTCATGAACAACTCAGGAATATGTATCAGAGAATTGCTCGAATATTTCAAAATAGATGCAGAAGATGTTATTGTTTTTCACGATGATCTAGATGTAGAGTTTGGAAAAATAAAGGCAAAATTTGGTGGATCAAGTGCAGGTCATAATGGAGTTGCTTCAATTGATAAATTTATTGGAAAAGACTATTCAAGAGTGAGGATTGGGATTGGAAAGCCAGAGAATAAAATGTCTGTATCAGAATTTGTTTTAAATGATTTTTCTGATGATGAACAAGAACACTTAGAAAAAATTACTCATAATATAATAGACTCTATTGCTATTTTGATAGATAAAAAATTAGATTTATTCTCAAGCAAAGTTAACAATAATTAAATGGGTTTTAAGTGTGGTATAGTTGGTTTACCAAATGTTGGTAAATCTACATTATTTAATGCACTTACAAATTCAAGCAAAGCCCAAGCAGCAAATTTTCCTTTCTGCACGATAGATCCAAATATAGGTGTAGTTCCTGTGCCAGATTATAGGTTAGATGAATTGGTTAAAATTTCAAATTCAAAAAAAAAAATTAATACTACAATATCTTTTGTTGATATAGCGGGATTAGTAGAAGGAGCCTCTAAAGGTGAAGGATTAGGTAACAAATTCTTATCCCATATAAGAGAAGTAGATGCTGTTATTCATTTAATTAGATGTTTTGACTCAGATGATATTCAAAATGTAAATACAACAGTTGATCCAATTAGAGATTTAGAAATAATTGAAACAGAAATGTCTTTAGCAGATTTGGAATCTATTCAAAAAAGATTAGATAAGAAAAATAAAAAAAATAATGATGAAAATCAGAACCAAATTCTAGAAAGAGCCCAGAATTTAATTAATGATAATAATGATATAAATAAATTATACGATGAATTTGATAAAAAAGATGTTAGATTGTCAGGATTATTGTCAATAAAGCCTAAATTGTATGTTTGTAATGTTGATGAAAATAGTATTGATAAAGGCAACGATTATACAAAAAGTTTTATTGAAAAATATGGTTCTAAAAACACTCTAACTATTTCAGCAGAAATAGAAAATCAATTAAATGAACTTGAAAATGAAGAAAGAAAAAACTATATGAAAATGATTAACGTTGATGATACTGGATTAAATTTATTAATTAAAAAAGGATATGATCTTTTATCTTTAGAGACGTTTTTTACTTCAGGAATTGAGGAGACAAGGGCTTGGACAATTAACAAAAATTGCATGGCACCTCAAGCAGCAGGTATAATTCATACAGATTTTGAAAAAGGTTTTATAAGAGCAGAAACTGTGTCTTATCAAGATTTCGTTGGTAGTGGTGGTTGGTTAAAATCAAGGGAAAACGGCAAAATGAGATTAGAAGGTAAAGATTATATCGTTAAAGATGGGGATGTTTTAAACTTTAGGTTCAACACGTGACCATATCTTTTTCATTGTAAAATAAACCAATACAGTCAATATTATCAAATAAGCTATAACTCTAAATCCTGTTTTATGTCTTTGCTCTAAATGTGGTTCTGCTGACCACATCAGAAAATTTGTAATATCTTTAGACATTTGCTCAGCTGTAGCTTTTGTTCCATCTGTATATTCGATTAAATCATCGGATAAAGGAGCTGGCATTTTAATTTTATTACCATACATATACTTATTGTAATAAACACCATCATCAAGTTCTACACCTTCTGGTGGTTCAGAATATCCTAACAATAAGGAATAAATATAATCTGCTCCGCCTTTTCTTGCCTTAACTAGAACAGACATATCTGGTGGATAAGCACCACCATTAGCAGCTTTAGCTTCTTGCTCATTAGCATATGGCATCACGAATTTATCAGATAATTTGGCTGGTCTTACAAACATTTCTCCAGTGCTGTCCGGGCCATCTTTTACCTCAAAACTTGCAGCTATTGCTTTGGCCTCTGCTTCAGAAAATTCTGGTCCACCCTTTTCTGCTAAATTTCTATAAGTTAAATATTTCATAGAATGGCAAGATGCGCATACTTCTGTATAAACTTGATAACCCCTTTGAAGTGATGCTCTATCAAATTTTCCAAAGAGGCCTTTGAAAGTCCATTTAGTCTCTAAAAAAGGAGGAGATTTTTCAGCAGAGTTAGTTGAATTAAGTACTATAACTGAGAATATTAATACAAAAAAAATATTTTTTAACTTTCTCACTTTATTGTTTTTTCTATTTTTTCATCACTCCTTACTGCAGCTAAATTTGGCGAGCCTCCTAAAACTGGCTCGGTAATGCTCAAAGGCAGCGGGGTAGTTTTTTCTTTCCATCCTAAAACTGGAAGAATAATTAAAAAATGCGCAAAGTAATACGCTGTAGCAACTCTTGCAATTAACAAGTACAATCCTTCAGCTGGCATCGCCCCTACATATCCTAGAATTAAAACATCAGCTACCAAGATCCAGTAGAACTGTCTAAATAACGGTCTGAAAACTGCTGATCTAACTTTTGACGTATCCAACCATGGTAAAGCAGCTAAAATTAAAATAGCTGATAACATAGCAACAACACCCATAAGTTTATCAGGAACCGATCTTAAGATCGCATAAAAAGGTAATAAGTACCACTCAGGAACTATATGAGCAGGAGTTACAAGTGGATCCGCCTCGATATAATTATCAGCATGTCCTAAAATGTTTGGCTGATAAAATACAAACAACGCAAAAACAATACAAAACATTAATAACGCAAAAGCATCTTTAATTACAATGTATGGATGAAACGGAACTGTATCTTTAGAAGGCTTTTTAATATCAATACCAACTGGATTGTTATTTCCAGGAACATGTAATGCCCATATGTGAAGTACTACAAGCCCTAGTATTAAAAACGGTATCAAGTAATGAAGAGTAAAAAATCTTGTTAAAGTTGGATTGTCAACTGAATAACCACCCCATAACCAAGTTGTTATACTCTCTCCCGCAAGTGGTATTGCACTAAATAAATTTGTTATTACTGTTGCTCCCCAAAAACTCATTTGTCCCCAAGGAAGAACATATCCCATAAAAGCAGCTGCCATCATTAGCAGATAAATTATAATTCCAAGTATCCAAATTATTTCTCTAGGAGATTTATATGATCCGTAAAATAAAGATCTAAAAATATGAATATAAACTGCTAAGAAAAACATAGAAGCACCATTTGCGTGAACATATCTTAACAACCATCCATAATTCACATCTCTCATTATATGTTCGACACTGCTGAATGCCATATCTGCGTGAGCAATGTAGTGCATAGCCAAAACTAATCCTGTAACTATTTGGGTAATTAAGCAAAAAGTTAATATCCCACCAAAAGTCCACCAGTAATTTAAATTTTTTGGTGTAGGGTAATCTGTTAAGTGATTTGCCAATGTAAGCAAAGGCAATCTATCATTAAACCATTTACCAAACTTTGAACTAGGCGTGTATTCGTGATCACTCATATTTATCCAATCTTAATCGTGTTAGTATTTACAAATTCGTATTTAGGTATCTCCATATTAGTTGGAGCTGGTCCTTTTCTAATTCTACCAGATGTATCATAATGAGAACCATGGCAAGGACAAAACCAACCATCATAATCACCTTTATCTGTTAATGGAACACATCCTAGATGAGTACAAATCCCAAGCATCACTAACCATTCAGGATTTTTTGCTCTATCTTCATCTTTTTCAGGATGCTTAAGATCATTAATATCAACTGTTCTCGCTTTTTTAATTTCATCTTCAGTTCTTCTTTTAATAAAAACTGGTTTACCTCTCCAAAGTACTGTTAAAGACTGTCCAGGTTGCATTGAACTAACATCTACTTCTGTGCTTGCTAATGCTTTTACAGAGGCATCTGGGTTCATTTGATCGACTAATGGCCAAACAGCAGCACCTACTCCAACTGCACCAGCAGCGGCTGTAGCAGTAAACAAGAAATCTCTTCTATTGGTCTTTTTTTCGTCTTTTTGGTCTGACATCTTTAATATTTTATATCTTTGGTAATATATGATTTCATATAATAAAAAAGAGATATTTCTATGGTAACAATGACACAGAAACCTTTAAAACACGGTCTAAAAGTAGCTCTATATCAGCCGGATATTCCTCAAAATACAGCTTCAATTATTCGAACTTGTTCTTGCCTAGGGGCTAGTTTAGAAATCATTGAACCTTGTGGGTTTTTATTTAGCGATAAAAGGTTCAAGAGAGTTGTTATGGATTATTTAGATTACAGTGAAATTAAATTTTACAAGAGCCCTAAAGAATTCTTTGATGAAAATAGTAAAAATAGAGTAGTTTTAATGACGACAAAAGCTAGCAAAGTTTATACAAAGTTTAAATTTAAGCGTAATGATATATTGCTCTTTGGCAGAGAAAGTGCTGGTGTTCCAGAAGATGTGCATTCTAAGGTTAATGAAAGAATTAAGATTCCAATGCTAAAAAATAAAAGATCATTAAACATTTCAATATCAGTGGCCATAGGAGCTTCAGAATTTATAAGACAGTTAGGTTAAATGGATCAATACATAAAAAAGAAATTAGCAAAAAATTGGTTTAAAACTTTACAAGAAGTACTTTGTAGAGAAATAGAGGAAAAAGAGGGCAAAAAAACCAAATTTAAAATCACTAATTGGAGTAGAAGTAAAAGTAATGACGAAGGTGGAGGACAATATAGAATTTTAGAAAACGGTAAAATTTTTGATAAAGTTGGAGTAAATTTTTCAGAAGTTTATGGAAAATTTTCAAATGAATTCAAAAATAAAGTTCCAGGCACTAAAAAGAGTTCTAAGTTTTGGGCATCTGGAATATCTGTTGTTATGCATATGAAAAATCCTCATGTGCCTGCAATGCATTTTAACACAAGGTATATAGTTACTTCATTTGGTTGGTTTGGAGGTGGAATGGATGTTACACCTTGTATGAAAGATAAGAAATTAGAAAATTGGTTTCATTTAGAACTAAAAAAATCATGTGATAAGCACAACAAAAATTATTACAAAAAATATAAAAAGTGGTGTGATGAATATTTTTATTTACCGCATAGGAAAGAGCCAAGAGGTATTGGTGGAATTTTTTTTGATTATAAAAAAAATAATTGGGAAGAAGATTTTTCTTTTGTTAGAGAAGTAGGTATAAGTTTTAAAAATATTTCTAGTGAAATAATTGAGAAAAAAAATAAATTAAAATGGACAATTAAAGATAAAGAAATCCAATACAAAAAAAGAGGTAGATATGTTGAATTTAATTTATTACATGACAGGGGGACAAAATTTGGTTTACAAACTGGTGGAAATGTTGAAGCTATACTCATGTCATTACCACCAACAGCTAAATGGTAAATTATGGATAAAGAACCAATTACTACTGAAGGATTAGAAAAATTAAAAAGTGAATTAATTTTTTTAAAAGAAAAAAAGAGACCCGAAATTGTTGCAGCCATTGCTGAAGCAAGATCTCATGGAGATTTGAAAGAAAATGCTGAATATCATGCTGCAAAAGAACAGCAATCACATAACGAGGGAAGAATTCAAGAAGTTGAGGATTTAATTGCAAGAGCAAATGTAATTGATATCACTAAGATTAGTAATGATGGAAAAGTGATATTTGGATCTACAGTCTACCTTCAAAATTTAGATACAAATGAAAAAATAAATTACAAAATTGTTGGTAAAGACGAGGCAGATCTAAAACAAAAGCTTCTTTATTTTCAATCACCAATAGGAAAAGGTCTTATAGGTAAAAATAAAGGTGATCTTGTAGAGATAAATACACCAGCAGGGACAAAAAATTTTGAGATTGTAGACGTAAAATACGTTTAATTTGATAAAACTTTTTCCATATCTTTTTTTGATAAATTAAAATTATTTTCAATCCATTTAGTTTCTAAATTTTTTAATTTTTGACCCAATTCCCTTCCCTCCTTCAATCCATAATCATTTATTAATAACTGAGCTTTTATTGGAAATTCTGGTTTATCTAATTTTTCAAAATAAGCTTTTAATTCTGAAAGTTTTTTACTTTGTTTAAAATATAACAAATTGAAATCAATTAAATCTATTGTGCTAGATTTACCATTATAATAAAATATTTTTTGTAAATCTTTCTTATTAAAAATTTTAATACTATCTTTGTTGAGCGAATTATTTTTTAGAAAATTAATTTTATCTTTTAACTCATTGGGTAAATTATACTTATATACAAAATAGTCAGAATTGTCAGTTTCATCGATTACAAGAAAAGAAATTATGAAATATAAACTTTTATTTTTTAATATCTTTTCTTGTGGTTTTGATAACTTGCTCAATTTTTTAAAATTTTTTAGTTGAGGAAAAATTAATGAAAATAATTCACAAGAGGTTTTATTTTTAAATAACTTTAAAAAGTTATCCAATTTGAGAATTTTTTTTAATTCATTGAATTGTCTTTCTTTTGATATTTTTCCTAAACCCTGAATATTTTTTTTAATGATTTTTATAATATTAATTTCATGATCGATTTTGCTATATTCAGTATAAAATCTTAAATATCTAATAATTCTTAAATAATCTTCTTTTATTCTAGTTTCTGGATCACCTATAAATTTGATTATTCCAACATTTAAATCTTTATGACCAAAATTTGGATCATACAAATTCCCGTCTAAATCTGAATATATTGAATTTATTGAAAAATCTCTCCTTAATGAATCTTCCTTCCAATTGGTTGTATATTCTACGACAGCATGCCTTCCATCTGTTTTTACATCTTTTCTTAATGTTGTAATTTCAAAATTTTGATCATCAATCACCGCTGTGATTGTGCCATGTTCAATTCCTGTTTCAAAAAACTTTATTTGGTTTTTATCTAAGCATTGCTTAACTTGATCAGGAGTTAAATTAGTTGCAAGATCAATATCATCTGTTTTTTCATCATTTAAAATTTTTCTTACACAGCCACCAACATATCTAATCTCGCTAGTTTCATTGTAGTTATTTATTGCACCAAATATTTTATATACTCCCTTATTATTTTTTAAATCTAGAAATTTGAGATCTTTATCACTTGAAATTTTTTTGTTTTGAAAAATTTTTTTAAGTAAAGCTTTCATAAATGGCTGGGGTGCTAGGATTCGAACCTAGGAATGGCGGTACCAAAAACCGCTGCCTTACCACTTGGCTACACCCCAAGATGTTTTTCGTATAACACAAAAAAAAAGCTTTATATAGTTTTAGAGTAAATACACCAATAGTTTTTATATTTATTTTTTAATTTTTTTTGAGCTTTTATTGCCGCATTTTTGGTTAAAAAATAACCAATTATAGTCGAACCCGAGCCTGTCATATTTGCAAAGTAAATATTATCTAAATTTTGCAAGTAACTTTTGATCTTTCCTAAAATTGGATATCTATTAAAGGCTGCTCTCTCTAAATCGTTATTCGAAACTTTTAATAAATCCTGTCTGTTAATCTTTTTTGATTTATTGAATAGGCTCTTTGAAAATCCTCTGTGTTTTGCATAAATCATCTTAGTAGAACATCCAAAATTAGGCTTAATTATTAATAAATGAAAATTTAATTTTTTATTAATTTTACTTATATTTTTCCCTTGTAGGATCATTGGACTCTCATAAAGACCCAAAATTACATCTGAACCAACTTTATTTGCAATTTTTATTAAATTATTTTTTGTAATTTTAATTATTCTTTTTTTAAATAAATAGTTCAAAATGGATGCTGCATTCATTGATCCTCCTCCCATACCAGAGGATTGGGGTATATTTTTTTTTACTTTGATATTGAATTTTTTATTTTTAATATAATTATGATTATTTAATATTTTTAGTAGTTTCGAAATTGTATTTGTATTTGAAATATTTGAGGAAAATTTCCCACTGAAAGATATTCTATTTTTTGAACCTTGTATCTCTTTTATTAAAATCTCATCAGCCAAATTGATCTTAGATATTAAACTCTCAATTTTATGATAACCATTTGAGTATTTATTTAGAATTTTTAAAGTTAGGTTAACTTTTGCAAAAGATTTTATTTTATGAAACTTCATTTAAGAATTATTATTTAAGCCATTATATAATTTTTCCTTAACTTTAATTTTTAATTCTTCGTCTGCTTCATCGCTATTTAAAGCACTTTTCCAAAAATAATTAGCTTGGATTTTTCTATTTAATTGCCAAAGAACATCTCCATAATGATCACTTGCAACAGGATCACTTGGTAACAATTCAACAGCTTTTCTTAAATATTTTTCTGCTTCAATATAATTTCCTGTCAAATAATAACCCCAACCAACTGAGTCTGTTATGTAGGGGTCTTCTTCTTTCCCTTTATAAGCTTGATTTAACATTTCTATTGCTTCTTCAATTTTATATCCTCTTTCTAGCCAGCTATAAGCTAGATAGTTAAGTGTATAAGGTTCATCAGGTCTAATTTTAATTGAATTTAGCAAATCCTTATCCGCCAAATCATAATTTTTTAATCTTTCATACGCTCCACCTCTACGATAAAGAACATCTGCATAAGCCATAGAATTTTTATCCAAATTTTTTAAGGCCAAAGTATAATAATTTATAGCCTCATCATATTTTTTAAAGTTTTTGTAAATATTTGCCAAATCATAAATCATCTTTGTCGATTTATTATTAAATTTTTCAAGATTTTTTAATATATAGTTCAAACTTGCATCATAATTTTCTTCCTCTGCTATAATTCTCGCAATCTTCTTTGTTTTGTACCAAAAAAATATTTCATCCTCATCATCAAATTTTTCGAAAGTTTTTTTTGCTAGATCATAATTATTATTAGACTGATAGTTTTCAGCTATTAGAGATAAATTAAAATAAAATTTTGGATTTAAATAATTTGAAATATTTAAATATATGTTTGAGTAATCAAATCTACTTTGAGATGAATAAAAATTAGATATAAGGAAAAAAAATTCTGCCAAAATATCATTCTCATTTTGACATGAAAAATGCTGTGTTAATTTTTTGTATTTTTTTTCATCGATCCATTTTTTTACTTGAGAAATAAGCAAACTACTTCTTAAAGGATCTATTGTATCTGCAAAATTATCAACTGTTGCAAGGTCATTATTTGACACTTCGTTACTCAAATAAAAAAAAGTATATCTAGAGTAATCACTTTGAGGATCATTAATTAAATTTAAAAAATAAGGCTCAGTTTTTTTGGAATTCAAATAACAATTTTGAAAAGCCATGTTTATCAAATCTAATTTTCCAAATTGCTCAACAATGTCAGATTTTTTATATATAAAAAGATCAATGTAACTTTTTAAGCTAGAATAAATTATAAATTTGTATGAGTCGTCCTCTTTGAACTTTTCCAATTTTTTTAACTTCAAAGCTGCTTGTTTAAACTTTTTCTTATTAATGCTATCTAAAATTAATAATAAATTTCCTTCAAAAAAATCTCCTCCTATTGAGGTATTAGAATATTTTACTTGTTTAATCGCTTTTTTAACCTGTCCATCCAAAAGTAAAGAAAATACATATTCTTGCAAAAAACTATCATGCGATTGAATTAATATTTTTGAATTTTCAAAAAACTTAAGAGCATCGTTATTTTTCTGGTTATCAAATGATAATAATGCTGAAAGATAATTTGATAGATACTTCTGGTTGAATTCTTTTTCATTCGCTGCTTTTGAATAGAGATTTGTTTGATATAAAATTAATATTATAAAACAAAAAATTTTTAAGAACATTTTTTACTTTATGACTTTAAATGAAAAAAATCAAAATGACATATTAGATAATGATTTATTAAACGAGCTAGGTATTGAATATGAATTTAGTGATGAGCCAATAAATAGATTTAAAAATAATACTTCTAATGAGGAAAAATCTGAGGAATTAGCAAAACTTAGAGTTGAAATAGAAAAGATTGAAGATTGTGAACTAAAAAATAGTGCAAAAAATCTTGTTTTCAGTGATGGAAATTCATATTCAAAAATAATGATTGTAGGTGAAGGACCTGGACAAAAAGAAGATGAATTAGGAAAACCTTTTGTTGGTGATGCAGGAATGCTTTTAAATAAAATGTTAAAAGCTATTAATTTAGATAGAACTAACGTTTATATTACTAATGTTGTAAATTATAGGCCTCCAAATAACCGAAAGCCTGAAATTTCAGAAATAAATAGATACTCTGAATATTTAAGAAAACATATTTCGATTATAAATCCAGAAATTCTTATTTTAATGGGAAGCACAGCAATGGAAGCGCTCTTCGGGAATAAAATTAAAATCTCTAAAGAAAGAGGAATATGGAAGGAAGTAATAATTAATAATAAAACATATTTAACAATGATAACTTTTCACCCAGCATATCTACTAAGACAAGCAGAGCAAAAAAAATATTCTTGGGCCGATCTTAAAGAAATTAGAAAAAAAATAGATGAAACTGGTTTAGAGATTTAAATTTTTAATAATATTTTATATGAAAAAAATTATTGCTGGGGTTGATGAAGTTGGAAGAGGAAGCCTTGTAGGACCAGTTTATGCAGCTGCTGTTATATTAAATAAAGAAATTGATAGAAAAATTCTTAAAGATTCAAAAAAACTAAACAAAATTCAGAGGGAAACTCTAGCTAAATATATAAAAAAAAATTCAGTTTGGGCGTTAGGATCTGCATCAATAAAGGAAATTGAAAAAATTAATATTTTAAATGCTAGCCTACTTTCAATGAAAAGAGCAATTAAGAAACTCAAATTGAAACCTAAAAAAGTTTTAATAGATGGTAATAAACCACCAGACTTAAAAAATTATGTAATTAAAACCATTGTAAAAGGTGATGAAAAAATTCCTGAAATTTCAGCCGCATCGATTATTGCTAAAGTTGAAAGAGATAAGCTAATGAAAAAGATGTCTTTTTCTTTTAAAAAATACGGCTGGGATAATAATGCAGGTTATGGAACTAAGGATCATATTAAAGCTATTAAAAAATTTGGAGTGACTAGATTTCATAGAAAAACCTTCCAACCAATACACAAGATATTGAGTCTTAAATAATAATCATAACAATTATCAAACAATAAATTCAATCACAGGTTGACGTAGACTCCTTACTGGAGTCTAATTCAAAAATATAAAATGATCATTTCAGACATAAAAAATAAAATTATTAATGGAGATAGTATTAAGGAATTAAAAAAAATTCCGGCTGAAAGTTTTGATCTGATATTTGCAGATCCACCTTACAACCTTCAACTGAAAAAAGAATTAAGTCGACCTGATAGATCTAAAGTCGATGCTGTAGACGATGCGTGGGATAAATTTGATAGTTTTAAAAGTTATGATGAGTTTTCAGTTCAATGGCTTAAAGAATGTAAAAGAATTTTAAAAAAAAATGGATCTATATGGGTCATAGGAAGTTATCATAATATTTTTAGAGTTGGTTCAAAAATGCAAGATTTAGGTTTTTGGATACTAAATGATGTGATTTGGAACAAAAATAACCCTATGCCAAATTTTAGAGGAACGCGTTTTACGAATGCGCACGAAACACTTATATGGGCATCAAAAAGTGAAGGCTCAAAATATACTTTTAATTATCAATCACTTAAATGTTTAAACGATGATCTACAGATGAGATCTACATGGAATTTACCTATATGTAATGGAAAAGAAAGACTTAAAAATAATGGTAATAAAGTTCACTCAACGCAAAAGCCAGAGTCTTTATTGCACAGAATTATATTAGCATCGTCTAATAAAGGCGATTTAATATTGGACCCGTTTCTCGGTACGGGAACAACTGCTGTAGTTTCAAAAAAGTTAGGTAGAAATTATTTTGGGATAGAAAAAGAAAAAAACTATTTTGAAGCTGCAAGTAAAAGAATTAAAAATACAAAAATTATAGAAGATGAATATTTAGATACTATAAAAAATAATAGATCCAAACCAAGAGTGCCATTTGGATCTTTGGTTGAATTAGGAATTATTAAACCTGGTACTGAAATTTTTGATCAAAAAAAACAAATCAATGCGAAAATTATGATTGATGGTAGTATAAAATATCGGAAATCAGAAGGATCAATTCATAAAGTTGCTGCACAAATATTAGGTGCTGAGAGCTGTAACGGTTGGACTTTTTGGTATTATAAATCAGGTAATTTACTGAAACCAATTGATGATTTGAGGCAAAGACTAAGGCCAACTACTTAATTTCTATAAATTTTTCCAAGATAACTCTCTAGAAATTTTTTATTTTTTGATAAAAATTTCAAAACAATATTTCTAATTAATATTATTATTGGATTAGTTAAATGGAAGGCAAAATGGTTTAATTTTGATCTTTTATTTACTAGTAATATTTTACTTATCTTATCTTTATAAATACTATTTGAATTTGTAATATTTTCTAAAATACCATTTGCTGTTTCAATACTTTGAGAAGCACCTTGTGCAAAAGAAGGTGGGAAAGCAAATAAAGCATCACCACTCAAATAAGTATTTTGATATTTTAATGTGGGTAATTCAGTGCTTACAAATACAGGAAAACACTTTATATTTGCAAAACTTTCCAAATTTATAATAGAATTTTGTGAAATAAAGTCTTTTAAAGATTTTATAAATGTTTCTGAATTAAGAATATTTTTATTTTCAATTTCTTTAGTAGTTAGTTTCTTTTTGATTATAGCAACAAAATTATATTCGAGTTTTTGATTTACAGGATAAGTTACATAGTGAAAATTTGACCCCATATAAACAGAAATATTATCTTTTTCATGTTGTTTTAAATTCGCCCTTAAAGCAATGTTCCCATTAAAAATTGGGTTTAAATGATTATTTGATATTTGAGATTTTAATTTTGAAAAAACACCGTCTGCAATTACTATATAATCGAAACTTTCATTCTTATTATTCCAAGAAATCTTTATTTTTTCATTATATTCGATATTTTGAATATCGGCTTTAAATTGAATTTTTTCCTCAGGTATATTGCCAATTAAAAACTTTATTAATGTTGATCTTTTAAGTGTTGTGTAACGGTCGTTTACATTGTTGAATTGCTTTAAATCAATTTCACAAATCTTTTTAATATTTTTAGCCTGGAAAAAATTAACTTTTGTTGGATAATAAACATCTGATGCTGAAATATTTTTAAATCCTACTTTATTTAACAAATTAATACTATTAACTGAAAGTTGAATGCCATAACCTTCATTTAAATTAAGATAATCTTTTTTTTCAAAGATTTTATAGTCTATTTCAGTATTTTTGTTTAATTCATTTGCAAGATACAAACCAGATATACCAGCTCCTACAATTGCAACTTTTTTCATTCAGATTTTGAGATGGTATAAAATATTTTTTTAGTAAATGATGGAATTATTTCTGAGCTTAATTTATCTTTTTTAATTAATATTTTATTTTTAATCTTTGGAGGTCTTTTCGAGTTATTTAACAAAATTTTCATTTCCATATTAGATAATTTTATATTAATTTTTTTATTATTTGAATAATTATACTTACTTTCTCGAACTTCAGTCATTGGAAAAATTGGCATATTTTTTAAAAATTTAAATTTATCATTTTTGACTAATAAGTAGTTATTATGTTTTTTGTAAATAGTCGCTTCGAAATATTTAGTTTTTATTTCTTTATTAAATTTGGTCAATTCAAAGTTATTTTTTTTTAGAGATATGCAATTTTTATTTAAAGGACATTCCTTACAACTTGGATTTTTTGGTTTGCATATTAAAGCACCTATCTCCATGATTGCTTGGGAGTAATCACTAGCGCGATTGGAAAGTCCAAAAAAATTAATTTTTGTTTTTAAAAAATCTTTAGATATTTCATTCTGCTTTTTTAAATATAGAGTTCTTTTAAGAATTCTCTCTACATTTCCATCTAAAGGAATAGTTTTAAGGTTAAATGCTATAGACATTATTGCTTTGGATGTATATTCGCCTACTCCTGGTAATTGTATTAACTTTTCATAAGATTTTGGCAACTTACCATGGAAATCTCTAACAATTATGATTGCACTTTTTTTTAGATTTCTTGCTCTTGAATAATAACCAAGACCTTCCCAATGTTTCATTAAGATCTTTTCGTCGACATTTGCCAATGATTGAAAGGTTGGAATTTGTTTTACAAATTTTTTAAAATAAGGAATGACAGTTTTTACTTGAGTTTGCTGTAACATAAATTCACTAACAAACGTAAAATATTCTTTTTGCCTCTGAGAAACTTTTTTTCTCCAAGGTAAAATTCTTTTATTATTATCGTACCAAAGTAGAATTTTATTTGGTATGTTTTTATTATTCATATGAGTCAAAAATATAATACTAAGCAGAGATATAACTCCATTCAAGGTTTAAGATCTTTTAAAGATACTTTACCCACAGAAGCAAAAAGAATAATTAGTAAAAAAGGTAAAATTTATAATGAAACTTTAGATAATTGGAAATATTTAGTAGGTAAAGATTTATTTAAAGTAAGTTTTCCTAAGTCATATAAAAGTTCAAACAAGTTATCGGGCAGTCGTTTAAATATTTTAGTAAAGAGGGGAAATGAAATTGACGTTGAGTATTCTAAAAAAGAAATAATAAAAAAAATTAATGTTTTTTTTGGCTATCATGTTTTAGATGACATTAAATTGAATACATTTGATGGAAAAATTGAAGAAAGCCATAAAAATACCGCTATTAATGCGACAAAAAATAAACATATAAAGAGCATAAATAATATTAAAAATGACAAAATAAAAAACTCGCTGTTAGAGCTAAGTAAACATTTTAAAATAAAATGAAAAAAATAATTCTTGTCTCAATTTTAATTTTTTTTAATTTCATTAATGCTAATTCTGAAGTTAAACCAATTTTAGTAGGGAATACGGACTCAAAAGTTAAGTTAATGGTTTTTGAATCTTTAACTTGCAGTTTTTGTGCAAATTTTCATAAAAATATTTATCCTAAACTAAAAGAAGATTTTATTGATAAAGGATTGATCTCAATAGAATTTAAAAGCTTTCCATTAGATATCATTGCATTTAATGCAACTAAATTAGCGCATTGTAGAAATGATGGTGGGCATGAAATTTTGCATCACCTTTACTTAAATCAAGATAAGTGGATCAAGGGAAAAAATGAATTAGAAGCAAATCAAGCAATGAAAAAATTTATTGATAATACTGAATATAATCTTGATTTTGATAAGTGCTTGGCTGATAAAAAGATAGAGGATCACATTTTAGAAGACCGAATCGAAGGTGTTAAAAAGTATAAAGTGAATTCTACTCCTACAGTCATAATTAACGGAAAAAAGTTTGAAAATCACTCAAACTACAAAAAATTAAAAAAATACATTGAAAAAATGATATAAGTCAGTGAATGGAATTTAAAAAAATCCAACTAAATGGATTTAAGTCTTTTGCTGAAAAAACAAATTTCCTAATTGAAGAAGGTTTAACTGGGATAGTTGGCCCAAACGGTTGTGGCAAATCAAATATAGTGGAGTCGTTGCGATGGTGTATGGGTGAGACATCAGCAAAAAGTATGAGAGGTTCAGGAATGGAAGACGTTATATTTTCTGGAACTTCAAACAAACCATCAAAAAATATTGCAGAAGTTTTAGTGAGCTTATCAAATGACAACAAGGATGGTCCTCTACAATATAATGAGCTCGATGAAATTGAAATAAGAAGAAAAATAGAAAAAGATAAAGGCTCGAAATTTTATATAAATGGCAAAGAAGTTAGGGCAAAAGATGCTCAGATGTTTTTTGCAGACCTATCAACAGGTGCTCATTCACCTTCGATTATCAGTCAAGGTAGAATTGGAGCATTGGTCACAGCAAAACCTTCTGATCGAAGAGCTATCTTAGAAGAGGCAGCTGGTATAGCAGGTTTACATGTTAGAAGACACGAAGCAGAATTAAGATTAGGTGCTGCTGAAAATAATTTAAAAAGAGCAGATGAATTAAGAAGACAACAGGAAAGACAATTAGCAAATTTGCAAAAGCAAGCTGAAGAGGCTGCAAAATACAAATCTATTTCAGAAGAAATAAAAAAAGTTGAGGCAGGTTTATATTATTTACGTCTTTTAGAAATTGATAATGAAATTAAAGTAGAGAATGAGATCAACAATGAGGCTGATGATCAAGTTAAGTCCTTCAATGATAAATTAGAGAATTTAAGCATGAAGATTATTGAAAAAAATAAGAATGTAAATCCTATAAGAGAAAAAAATCAAGAAAACTTGTCAAAAATACAAAGGTTAAATTTAGAGTTAAAGAGCTTAGACGAAGAAAAAGACAGGGTTAATGATGAAATTCAATCAATTAGAAAGGCTTTAAGTGTAATAGATGAAGATATTGTTAGAGAAAAAAGCATAATCATTGATGCAAATTCTAATGAAAAAAGACTTAGAGAAGAAAAAGAAAATTTAATTACAGTCGATTCAAAATATTATGAAACTGAAAAATTGTCAGGTTTAGATTTAGTAAATGCAAAAGGAAAATTAAAAGATGAGCAAGATAAGTTAGAGAGAATACTAGAAAATCTAAACCTTGATACTTTAAAAAAGAACTCAGAAACTATTGATTTAGCAAGTGAGCAGTTAGATAAAGCAAAAGAAATGCTCTCAGAGAACAATATCAATGGTGCAACTAATTTAATAGATGAATGCAAAATAAATCTTTCATTTTTAAAAATGAAAATTAATGAAATGCATGATGATGATTTAGCGATAACAGTAACTAAGAAAAACGAAGAAATCAAAAGTCTACAAGAAGAATATGCTGAAGCATTTAGTACAAATCAAAATATCAAAAAAGAATCAATTAAGAGAAGTGAAAGAATTAAAATAATTGATCAAGAAATAGAAAGTTGGAAAAACTTATTGGTAAATTCTGATAAAATGATTAATGAATTAAATAGTAGAAAAGATACTCAACAAAAAAAATTAGATAGCCTAGAAAAACAACCTCAAACACAAGCTGAAAGAAAAGGGCAAATATCGGAAAGTTTAAGAATTTCTGAAAAAGAAAAAAGTGATAATGAAATATTAATAGATGAACTAGATAAAGAGATTAACGAATTAAGAAGCAATCTTAATACAACGAAGGAAGAGTCTATTGAAATAAGAGAGCGAAAAGCAAGCTCTGGAGCAACAATCGATGGTTTGAATAAAAGAAGAAATGATTTGCTAGAAAGAGTATCAACAGAACTTAATTTAAAAGAAGAAGAGATACTGAATTTTTCAAACTTAAAAGATGTATCTGAATATCCAGATACAGTAACACAAGAGGAATTGCTTGATGAAAGAAAAAGGGAAAGAGAAAAATTAGGCTCGGTTAACTTAAGAGCAGACGAGGAGACTTCAAAATATGAAGATGAAATTAAGAAAATGGAAAAAGATAGACAAGATTTAGTTACTGCAATTATAAAGTTAAAAGAAAGTATTACTGAACTCAATCAGAAAGGTAGGGAAAGACTTCTAGATGCTTTTGAAAAAGTGAATAGAAAGTTCAATGAAGTTTATACCAAACTATTTAATGGAGGTAGTGCAAAACTAGAGCTAGTAGACTCTGATGATCCTTTAGATGCAGGATTAGAAATGTTGGTAAGTCCACCAGGAAAAAGATTGCAATCAATAACTTTATTATCTGGAGGTGAACAAGCCCTGACTGCTTTATCTTTAATCTTTGCAGTGTTTCTTACTAATCCAGCTCCAATATGTGTTCTCGATGAAGTAGACGCACCTCTAGATGATGCTAATGTAACAAGATTTTGCAATCTTTTGACGGAACTAACTAAAATTACATCTACAAGATTTATTATTGTAACTCACCACGCTCTAACCATGTCTAAAATGGACAGACTATACGGCGTAACAATGCCAGAAAAAGGAATTAGCCAACTAGTTGCTGTAGATCTTCAAAAAGCAGAGAGTATGGTTGCTTAATAATGGATGAAGACCAGTTTAAAACTCGCCTAAAAATTGCAAAAAATAAAACTGACAAAGACAAAAAATCTGAAGAGGGAAATAAAGGCTCAAGTATGGGGTCAGCCTTCAAAATGAGCACGGAATTGGTATCTGCAGTAGCTGTTGGGACAATTATTGGGTTTATTTTAGACAATTGGTTTGGTACTAAACCCTGGTTAATTTTAATATTTTTTTTTATTGGTGTAATAGCTGGAATTATGAACGTTATTAGATCAGCAAAAAAAATGCAAAAATAGTAGGCAAATGGCAGCAAATCCAATGTACCAATTCAACGTGTACCGAATTGGTCCAGAAATTAAAATAAATAACATAGATATTTCATTCACAAACGCGAGTTTGTTTATGGTCATAAGTTCACTAGCAATATTAATTATTTTTAATTTAGGCACGAAGAGATCTATCATACCAAATAAAATTCAATTACTTGCGGAACTCAGTTACTCTTTTATTTCAAAAATGATAAGTGATACAGCTGGATCGAAAGCTAAGCCTTACTTTTCTTTCATATTTTCTTTATTCATGTTTGTTTTATTTTGTAACATGTTTGGGATGATACCATACTCTTTTACTGTCACTAGCCACATCATTGTGACTTTTGTATTAGCAGCATTTATATTTATAGGAGTAACAATAATTGGATTTATTAAACATGGACTTGGATACTTAAAACTTTTTGTGCCAAGTGGAGTTCCAATGGTTTTATTGCCATTAATAGTTGTTATAGAAATAATTTCATACTTAAGTAGACCAATTAGCTTATCAGTTAGATTGTTTGCAAATATGATGGCAGGCCATACGATGATGAAAGTTTTTGGAGGTTTCGTAGTTAGCTTAGGAATTGTTGGGGGCTGGCTACCACTAGGTTTTTCAGTTGCATTAACAGGTTTGGAGATATTAGTTGCTTTTCTTCAAGCATATGTATTTGCAATTTTAACATGTATCTATTTGAATGATGCATTAAATTTACACCATTAATTAACATAAGGAGGATATAATGGAATTAGAAGCAGCAAAAATGATAGGAGCAGGACTAGCAGCAATTGCACTTGCAGGTGCAGGAGTTGGAATTGGGATAATTTTTGGAAATTATCTTTCTGGTGCAATGAGAAATCCATCTGCGGCTCAAAAGCAGTTTCCAAACTTGCTTTTAGGCTTTGCATTAGCGGAGGCGACTGGTTTATTTGGATTAGTTGTTGCATTAATTATTCTTTTCGCGTTTTAATTAATGTTGAAAAAGATAATTTTTCAATTTCTAGCTTTAAGTCTTATCTTTACTTATAGCGCTCAAAGCGCTGAGAGTGGAGGTATGCCCCAGCTTAATCCCGAGTTTTGGATATCTCAAATTTTTTGGTTAGTACTTACTTTTGGATTATTGTTTATAATTTTATCTAAGTTCATACTACCAAAGATTAGTAACAATCTTGAAACCAGAAAATCACAAATCTTAGAGAATATCGAAACTGCAGACAAGCAACGGGAAGAAACTGAAAAAAAAGTTAAAGAATTTGATAAAATTATCAATGATACAAAAGTCGAAGCAAAAAACTTCTTTAATAGTGAAAGACAAAAAGTTTTGGACGATATAAACAATAAAAGATTATCTTTAGAAAAGGATATCGAAAAAGAAATAATAAAAGCTGAAGAGGAAATAGACCAATTAAAAAAAACTTCTCAAGAGAAAGTTACTAAAATTGCAATTGAGACATCCTCCGATCTAGTTAAACAATTAATTGGTGAAGATATAAATAAAAGTAGTCTTTCAGCCATAGTTGAAGATCTTTCTAAAAAAGAAATGGAAAAACATAATGGCATTTGATGCAACATTTTGGGTAGCAGTATCTTTTGTAATATTTTTTGGGGCGCTAATTTATTTAAAAGTTCCACAAAATGTTAATAATTTATTGAGCAAAATGATTACTGATATCAAAAATGAAATTGACGAAAGTGAAAAACTCCGAGCTGAATCTAAAAGACTATTGGATGAGGCGCAAAAGAAGCTAGATACTGCAAAAATTGAGAGTGAGAAGATTATGCAGCAGTCAAAAGATGAAACTGAAAGATTTGTAATTGAAATGAATGATAAATTTCATAAATCAGCTGAACTCAAGAAAAGTCTAGCAGAAACTAAAATCTCTCAAATGAAAGATAATGCCATTAAAGAAATTAAAGATACATCAATTAATATTGCTGTAGAATCTGTAAAAAAAATTATTACTACATCTGTTGATAAGTCTAAACTTGACAACTTGTTTAATAAAAATCTTGAAGAAACAAAGACAGAATTAAAGAAAATCAGTTCTTAAACTAAGATAGTTTATCAAATTTTATAAAAATAATGTAAATTAAGAAATATGAATTCCATTGTAATTGGATCAGGTTTTGGTGGTATGGCGGCAGCTCTTAGACTTCGAGCAAAAGGTCATAAAGTTACTTTAATTGAAAAACAAAAAGATTTAGGTGGAAGAGCGAGAGTATTTAAAAGTAATGGGTTTACTTATGATGGTGGACCAACTGTAATAACTGCTCCTTATTTAATTTATGAAATTTTTAAACTATTTAATAAAAATCCAGATGATTATATAAAAATAAAAGATTTAGATACTTGGTACAGATTTGTTTTCGAAGATGGAAGCCATTTTGATTACTCAGCTGATGAAAAGAAAATGGAAGAACAGATTGCAATAATTAATCATAAAGATGTTGTGGGTTACAGAAATTTACTTAAATTTACAAAAAAAATATTTGATAAGGGTTATTCAGAATTATCAGATGTGCCATTTGATAAACCTTCATTTATGTTTAAGCAAATTCCTGCATTGCTAAGTTTAAAAAGTTATAAATCTGTTTATTCTTTGGTTAGTGGTTTTATTGAAAATGAAAAACTAAGAAGGCTATTTAGTATGCACCCATTATTGGTGGGTGGGAACCCTTTTACTACAACCTCTATATATGGATTAATTTTGTATTTAGAAAAAAAATGGGGAATTCATTATTCTATGGGTGGAACGGGACAAATCATAAAAGGTTTTGAGAAATTGATGTTAGAAGAAGATGTTACAATTATTAAAGGTAAAGAAGTTAAAAACTTGCTTACAGAAAATAAAAAAGTTGTCGGGGTTGTGACAAGTGAAGATGAGGAAATTAAAGCAGATAACGTAGTTTGTAATGCAGATCCTCCCGGTGTTTATTCAAAAATGCTAAATAATCAAAAATATAACACCTTATTTAATTGGAAGATAAATAGAATGGAATATTCAATGGGACTGTTTGTTTATTATTTTGGAACAAAGAAAAAATACGAAAATGTTGAACATCATACTATAAAGTTTGGCGATAAGTACAAAGAACACTTGGATGATATATTTGTAAACAAAAAATTAAATAACGATATAAGCTATTACCTACATAGACCTACCGCAACAGATTCAAGTATGGCACCAAAAGACCATGATTGCTTTTATGTATTAGTGCCTGTACCTAATAATAAATCAGGAATAAACTGGTCAATCGAAGGAGAGAATTTAAAAAAACTTGTGATAGATAAAATGGAAAAAAGTTTATTACCTAACTTAAGAGAAAATATTGTAGATGATTTTTATTTAACTCCTGATTATTTTGAGAATGAATTAAACACAAAATATGGCTCTGGTTTTTCAATTCAGCCAAAATTTTCTCAATCAGCATACTTTAGATTTCATAATAAATCTGAGATTTATGACGGTTTATATTTTGTTGGAGCGGGCACTCATCCTGGAGCTGGTGTTCCAGGAGTCCTATCATCCGCAAAGGTCTTAGATAAAATTTTGTAATGAATGAACAAAATTATTTGTCGATATACGCTAAATCTTTTAATTGGGCAGGTTTCTTTTTACCAAAACAAGTCTACTCAGATTGCTCTAATTTGTACGATTTTTGTAGATACATAGACAATATAGCAGATGAAAAAGGTGAACTTGATACGAAATTAAAAAATTTCAATACTTTCAAAGAAGATTTCAAATCAAAAAATGAAAATAACCAAATAATTAAAAATATGTGGTCTTTAATAAATAAATTTGGAATATCACAAAAAATAATTGATGATTTATTCGATGGTGTTGAAGCTGATATAAAATCAAAAGTAGAAATCAACACTGACAAAGATCTATATGTTTATTCATATAGAGTGGCTGGAACAGTCGGATTAATGATGGCAAAAATTTTAAATGTCAAAGAAAGATCGGCACTTTTAGGAGCGATTGACTTAGGTATTGCAATGCAATTAACTAATATTTCAAGAGATGTTATTGAAGATGAAGGCAATAATAGGTTTTATATAAAAAAGAATTTTGATGAAATTAAAAGAATTCTAAAAATCGCTGACAAATTTTATAATAATTCTTTTATATCAATTAAAAAAATTCCATTCTTTTTAAGATTTTCGATTTTGGTTGCAAGACGAGTATATAGACAAATTGGAAATGAAATCTTAAAAAAAGGAAACTTAGAAAATTATAATAAATCAGGAAAAATTTATGTAAACAATTTAGGAAAAGTCTTTCACACAGTGCTATCTATTGGTGATTTAATTAAATTATATTTTGTAAAAGAAGATAAAAAACTTACAATAAAAGAACATGAGATAATAATGCAAGATATTGAGTATAATGAAAGATTTTGATTACATAATTATTGGAGGTGGTTGTGCAGGTTTAACATTAGCTTATGAGTTAGAGTATCACGATAAACTTAAAAATAAGACTTTAGCAATCATTGAAAAAAGAGATGAATATAAAAGAGATAAAACTTGGTCATATTGGAAAACTGTACCTCACAAGTTTGATGACTGTGTAAAAAAAAGATGGAAAGATTATACAATCAATTTTAAAGGAAATGTTGAATATAAAGATTGTAAAGAGACTCCTTACGAAAGTATTGATAGTGGACTATTCTACAAAAAAATTTTAAATAAAATCAATAAAAATCCTAACATTCGATTCTTTAAAGATATTAGTGAAGTAAATACAGAAAACGCAATTTTATTTAACAGTTTACCAAATCTTGATAATAAAGATTCTAATTTATGGCAACACTTTCAAGGTGTTGAGATTGAAACCGAAAAAGATTTTTTTGATGATCAAATAATGAATTTAATGGACTTTGATTGTGATCAAAAAAAAAGTGTTCATTTTTTCTATACACTACCCTATTCAAAAAAATCAGCTTTGATCGAAACTACGTGGCTTTCAAAAATGGAAGATGATAGTGAAAAAGATTATGATAAACAAATTACTGATTACATCGAAAACACTTTAAAATTAAAAAAATATAAAATTAATTATAAAGAAGTTGGGGCCATACCATTATTTTATCCAAAATTTAAAAACGACAAAAATACCATTAATATTGGAACTGCTGGAGGTATGACGCGTTTAAGTACTGGCTATACTTTCCTAAATATTCAAGAACAAGCAGAATATATTACCCAAAACATTGATAAAATAACCCAAACAAGAGCTTTCAATATAAAAAGTAAGTATAAATTTTTAGATAATGTTTTTTTGAAAGTCCTAGCTGAAAAGCCAGAAATCATGCCAAATATTTTCTTCAAAATGTTTAAAAGCAAGTCAAAAACAGTAATAAATTTCCTTTCCAATAAAAGTAATATTTTCGAGGACTTATCCATTATATTAAAGATGCCAAAATGGATTTTTATTAAAGCTGTATTTAAATAATGATCAACAAAATAAATTTTTTTCATTCTATTATTTTTTTTAATATCTGTATTTTTTTTTCTGCCTTTGAGGTATTGAGAGATAATTCGTTTATACTTTTTAGTTTTTTTTTAATTCTTACAATTGGTATCTCTCACGGTGCGCTGGATCATGAAAAGGGTAAAAAACTTTTAAAAATTTATAAAATTAAAAATACAGAAGTGTTCTATATAACTTATTTAGGTATTGCTATTTTTGTTATTTTAATTTGGATTTTAAGTCCAATATTATTGCTTTCGCTTTTTTTAATAGTTGCAGCATATCATTTTGGCAAAGAGGATAGTGACTTTATCGAAACAAAGAATTCTAATTTTTTAGAAATTTTTTATTTCATTAAAGGATCATTGGTTATTTTAGCACCCTTACTGTTTCATAAAGCTGAGACAATCGAAATTTTTAAAATGTTAAATTTTTCAATAAACGAAAATATTATGGCTAATAATTTTTTAATTCCTTTAGTTATATTATCAGTGCTAAGTAATTTTGTTATATATAGAGGTAATAATAATGATTTAAGATCAATTCTTTTTTTAGATAGTTTTTCAATAATTATTTTAAACTATTTTTTTAATCCTATATTGGCTTTTACAATTTATTTCTGCTTTCTTCATTCTATAAGACACTCACTAAGTTTAATTAGTGAAATAAATAAAAATTTGATGAAAGGATTTCCTATTTTTTTACGAAAAATTATTCCACTTACAGTAATCACAGCAATAATGTATTTAATAGTTTTTTATTTTATTTCAGAAAAATTTGGTATAGATGAAAGTATTATTAAAATAATATTTGTTGGATTGGCTTCATTGACCTTTCCTCATATTTTACTTGAATTCATGGTAGAAAAAAAATGAAAAATAAAACCATAAATCTAATTGGATGGATATTATTCATTATATCTTCAATTGGCTTCATCATCTCAAGTGTGGGAAGTTTTTGGGCCATGTTTGGAAGCTTATTTTTTTTTATTGCTTGTATAGTATTTTTAATTCCATTTTTTAAAAAGGATGAAAATGAGTAACAAAAATTTAAAAATTTATTTAGCTGCACCAAGAGGATTTTGTGCAGGAGTTGATAGAGCAATTGAAATTGTAAAAAAGAGTATAGATAAATTTGGTGCCCCTGTTTATGTGAGACACGAGATTGTTCATAACAAACATGTTGTAGAAGGGTTAAAGAAGATAGGTGCAATATTTGTAGAAGAATTAGATGAAGTTAAAGATAAGTCTAGACCAGTTATATTCTCAGCACATGGAGTTCCAAAATCTGTCCCGGAGGAAGCTTCTAATTTAAATATGATGTTTGTAGATGCAACGTGTCCTCTAGTATCTAAAGTTCATAGAGAAGCAGAAAACTTAAACAAACAAGGTCATCATATATTATTAATAGGACACAAAAACCATCCGGAAGTCATAGGAACTATGGGTCAATTACCAAAAGGTTCAATAGATTTGATTGAAAATATTGAGGATGCAAATAAGTATGAAAATATCTCAAATAAACAGCTATCTTTCATAACTCAAACAACACTCTCTGTAGATGATACCAAAGATATAATTTCAGCTTTAAAATCTAAATATCCAGATATTAAAGAGCCTAAAAAAGATGATATATGTTATGCAACAACAAATAGACAATCCGCAGTTAAAGAAATAGCAGATAAATGTGATATGTTTTTTGTAATTGGAAGTAGGAATTCATCTAACTCGGTAAGATTAGTTGAGGTTGCTAAAAACTCTGGTTGTAGTTCTGCTGAGTTAATACATTCAGAAAGTCCAGTGCCAATAGATAAGATTAAAGAATGTAACACAATTGGAATTTCATCAGGTGCTTCAGCACCAGAAATACTTGTTGAAAAATTTATAGCAGAGTTAAAAGATCAATTTACAGTCAACATAGAAGAAGTAGAAATCGTAAAAGAAAATATTACTTTTAAAATTCCTGGAAAATTAAATTAATGGCTGTTTATACTAAAATTAATAATAAGCAGATAAAATTTATCGAGAAGAAATATAATATTGGAAAAATTATAAATTATTCAGGTATAAAAAAAGGTATCGAAAATACCAACTTTCTTTTGAAGACACAGAAAAATAAATATATTTTAACTATTTACGAAAAAAGAGTTCAGAAAAAGGATCTTCCATTTTTTGTAAATCTTATGTCTGGTCTATCTAGATTAAAAGTAAAATGTCCAGTTCCTATAAAAGATAAAAAGGGTAAATATTTATTTAACTTAAAAAATAAAAAAGCTTGTATTGTCAGTTTCTTAGAAGGAAAAGATAAAGATCAACTAAATAGTAAAGATTGTTTTATAGTTGGAAAAAATGCAGCACTACTTCATGAGGCTTCAAAAAAATTAAAATTATATAGAAAAAATTCTCTATCGATTAATTCATGGGGATCAATTCTGAATAAAATAGACAATAAAATTAATAAATTGTCAAAAAACCTAAAAGATTTAATGAAAGATGATTTGAAAGATCTCAAAAAAAAATGGCCTAAAAAAATGCCAAATGGAATAATTCATAGCGATCTATTTATTGATAATATTTTTTTTAATAAAGGTAAATTTCATGGATTTATAGATTTTTATTTTTCAGCTAATGATTTTCTATCATATGAATTAGCAACCTGTATTAATGCTTTATGCTTTAAAAAGATGAATAGAAAATTTGTATTAGATAAAAAAAGATCTTCAAATTTATTAAAGGGCTACCAATCTGTTAGAAAATTAAGTGAAATTGAAAAAAGAAATTTAAATACATTATGTAGAGGATCGGCTTTAAGATATCTTTTGACTAGATCTTATGATTATTTAAATACTCCTAAAAATGCTGTCATTAAAATCAAAGATCCAAAGGAGTATATAGATAAGTTGAATTTTCATAGAAATCTGAGCAGATTTAAGGATTATTCTTAATGATTAAAATATACACAGATGGTTCTTGCATTGGAAATCCAGGAAATGGTGGTTGGGCTGCAATTATTATTGAAAATGGAAAGAAAACTCAAATTAAAGGAAGCAAAAAAGAAACAACAAATAATCAAATGGAATTACTTGCTCCCATTAAAGCTTTAAAAAAAATTCCAAAAGGCAGCAAGGTTCAAATATTTACAGACTCTAAATATGTAAAATCTGGAATAACTGAATGGATACATAATTGGAAAAAAAATGGTTGGAAAACAGCAAATAAAAAAGAAGTTAAGAATAAAGAACTTTGGACAGAATTAGATAACCTATCAAATACTTTTGATATTAAATGGAGTTGGGTAAAAGCACATTCAACAGATAAACTTAATAATGAAGTGGATTTATTGGCAAGGTCCTCAGCCACAGTATAGGTGCACCTGGCAACAGAACTGCCCTGCTAATTATAATAAATCTAAAACGCCTTCTGCAGAAGATAAACCACATTGCTTAGTCTCTTTCTCAACTTGAACACTAATCATTTCTAAGTTTTCAATAACCATTGCATAACGATTTGAACGAATACCCATTCCTTTTGAATTTCTATCTACTTCAGCACCGATGGCTTTTGTAAATAATAGATACGGATCTGATAACATTATAATTTTACCAGCTGCATTATTTGCTTCTCCCCAAGCATTCATAACAAAAGGATCATTCACAGATAAACAAAATATATTATCTATTCCTTTGGCTTTTAATTTATCGGAATTAGCTACATATCCAGGAAGATGGAGTTTTGAACAAGTTGAGGTAAAGGCGCCAGGTAATCCAAATAAAATAACTTTACCATTTCCTAAAATATCTCTAATTTTGCTAGTTTGTGGTTCACCATCTATTAGATGGAAAATTTCTATATCAGGGATTTGATCTTTTATTTTTAATTTCATATGGCATTAATTACATAATCTTTAACTTTATTTATATCATTTGATATAACTTCAAATTTTTCTTCTCTATCATAAACATATTTAAGACTATCTGGTAATTCTTCAGTTTTTGAGATTGCATCTTCTATTGCTTTTGGAAACTTACATGGGTGTGCTGTGGATAAAACAACACAATTTTGTTCTAGTCCAAGTTTTTTTGCAGCACCAATTCCAACAGCAGTATGTGGATCAACTACAACTTTATATTTTTTATTTATATCTTTTATCATTTGGATAGTTTCATTTTCATCTAACATTTCAGACGTAAAGTTCTTTTTTATTTTATCTAAGTCACTATTATCAATTTGATAAGTATTATTTTTTATCTTACTCATCACATCTTTTGTAACTTCTGAATTACAGTCCTTAACATCGTATAAAAGTCTCTCAAAATTACTTGCTATCTGGATATCCATGCTGGGGGTATTTGTTTCCTCAACTTTCTTTTGAGAATAATCCCCACCAGAAATTGCTCTATGAAGGATGTCATTTTTGTTAGTAGCTACAATAAGTTTATCAACTGGAAGTCCAAGTTTCTTTGCTAAATAACCAGCATAAATATCTCCAAAATTTCCAGTCGGAACAGAAAAGGACAAAGGCTGTCCATTACCTATTTTAAAATAAGCATAAAAATAATAAACAGCTTGAGCAACAATTCTTGCCCAATTAATAGAATTAACACCTGACATATTTATTGAGCTAGAAAATATTTCGTCATTAAACATTGATTTAACTAGATTTTGACAGTCATCAAAATTTCCCTCAATAGCAATATTGAATACATTTTTTTCTTCATGGATTGTCATCAGTCTTCTTTGCACTGGTGAAATCCTGTTATTTGGATGTAATACAAAAACATTTAAATTCTTTTTGCCTTTTAAAGCATCAATAGCAGCTGCACCTGTATCTCCTGAAGTTGCTACTATGATATTAATTTTTTTTTGCTCATTTCCTAAATGGTATTGGTAGAAATTTCCTATTAATTGCATTGCAATATCTTTAAAAGCAAGTGTTGGGCCATGATAGAGTTCTAAAACTTTTAAATTTCCTAAATCAGAGATTTTTACAACATCGTCTGATCTAAAATTTGAGTAAGATTTTGATACTATAGAAATTAACTCTTCTTTAGTCATAAAATCACCAATAAATGGAAAAATTATTTCGGCTGCTAATTCATTGTAATTAAGACCACTAAGTTTATTTAATTCATCTTTACTAAATGGTTTAATTGACTTTGGCACAAAAAGACCTCCATCATCAGCTAAACCTTTCAAAAATACGTTTTTAAATGAAAAATGATCTAAATTATTTCTAGTGCTTATATATTCCATCAGTAATTTTTTTTTCTAAAATATAAATATATTAAAAAAATGGAAACAGCTAATGAAAACCATGTAAGAGCATACTTTAAGTGGTTGTTTGAAATATTGGCTCCTATTTGTTTTGACTTGGGATAAATTCCTTCTTGCTTGCTAATTTTATTGATAATGAATGGAGAAAATTCTTTTCCTGTATAGGTCAATAAATCTTCATCTTTAAGAGTGAACCAGTAATTCTTATTTACGTCATTATCTGGCTTGAAGTAATTAAATTTACTTTTTAATTTTAAAACTCCCTCAAATTTACTATCATTTGAAACATATTTTTTAGATTTAAAATCTCTTGGAACCCAACCCCGATTTATTAAATAACTTTTATTGTTAATACTAACTGGATTTACAATATCAAATCCTGGCTCTCCTTTTTCATTTAAGGAATATAAATAAATTATTTTTGAGTTATCTAATATTCCTTCAAATTTGATTTTTTTAAAGTTAATTGGATTACTTCCATTAAATTCTACTGGATCACTTTTTAAAGATTGGTCAATTGAATTTATTAAATCAAGCTTCCAATTTAGTCTAACAATTTGCCAAGTGCCTAATGACAAAAAAACTAAAATAAAAAAGTATACAAAAATTGAAAAAGATAACTTATTTTTCAAGAACTATTAACTTCCCCAAATATAAATAGCTGCAAATAAGAACAACCAGACAACATCGACAAAGTGCCAGTACCAAGCAGCGGCCTCGAAACCAAAGTGATGTTCTTTAGTAAAATGTCCTAATTTACCTCTCCATAAGCAAACAGCTAAGAAAATAGTTCCAACTAAAACGTGGAAACCATGAAACCCCGTGGCCATATAGAATGTAGCTCCATAAATATGACCTGAAAAACTAAATGTAGCGTGTTGGTATTCGTATATTTGTAATAAAGTAAAGAATGCTCCTAAAATTACTGTACAAATTAAACCATTTATAAATCCTTTTCTATCATCCTCTAACAAAGAATGGTGTGCCCAAGTTACTGTTGTACCAGATAAAAGTAGGACAAGAGTATTTATAAGTGGAATGTCCCATGGATCAAAAGTTTCAATATCTTTTGGTGGCCATACATTTCCCATGAATTCATTTGGAAACAAACTTGCATCAAAGTATGCCCAAAACCATGCAACAAAAAACATTACTTCAGATGCAATAAATAATGTCATTCCATATCTATGATGAATTTGAACAACAGGTGTATGATGACCTTTATGCTCAGCTTCTATCACAACGTCTCTGAACCACATAAAGGCACAATAAAATATAAGTAAAAAACCTAAGACCATCGCCCACATAACTTTACTATGAAAATAATAAACAGATCCAACAGCCGTAATTAGTGTAGCTATAGATGTAGCTAAAGGCCAAGGACTAGGGTCAACTAAATGATAATCATGTTTTTGACCTGATGCAGACATTTGTTTTAACTCTCTTTTTTTTCGTTTTTATAATATTCAGATGAGAAAAAAGTATATGACATAGTAACATCTTCAACTCTAGATGTTTTTGGATCATTTACTAATTCTGGATCTAGGTAAAAAACTAGTGTGTAACTTGCCCTTTCTCCTGGATCTAATGTTTGTTTTTCAAAGCAAAAACAGCCTAATTTATTAAAATATGCTCCAAATGATGATGGAGAAACATTATATGTAGCTACAGCAGATGAAATTTCATCTCCTGTGTTTTCCACTTCAAATTTAATTCTGTATACCTTGCCAGGCTGAACATCCATGGTTTTTTGATCAACATCAAAATTCCAATCAAGAGCACTGTTAACGTTGGTATCTAATCTTACATTTATTTTTTTATCTAGAACTATATTAGGAGCCTCTTTCGATATTTGTGTAGTTCCACCAAAGCCAGTTACTCTACAAAATAAATCATACAATGGCACAGCTGCAAAAGACAATCCCAACATAAAGACAAAAATTCCTGCAAGAATTAGTGGAGTTAAAGTATTTTTTTTAATCATAGGGGTCTTTCAAATACTCCAATATTAAATAGTGTGAAAATGAATAAGAAAACTATAAATGCAACCAAACCAACTGCTGTCCATAAATTTTTCTTTTTTAATTTTTGATCTTTAATTATCATAAAATTTTATCCACTAAGAAAAAAACAAATATTAAAAATAAATAAATAATTGAATAGCTAAAAATATGTTTAGCTTTTTTTATGTTAAATTTTCCAACTTTATAATTATAAAGCTGGTAACAAATTAAATTATAATAAAATGTAAGAAGTAAGCTAAGTGTTAAGAATGCTTCGCCGACAAATCCAATGTAATATGGGAATACAATTGTCGGTATCATCAACAAAGAATAAATTAGAATATTCTTTTTAGTATCCTGAATTCCATTAGTTACTGGAAGCATTGGAATACCTGCTTTTTTATAATCATCAGCTTTGTACAAACTTAATGCCCAAAAGTGTGATGGTGTCCAAAAGAAAATTATTAAGAAAAAAGCAATCGACTCCAATGAAATAGAATTTGTTGCTATTGCCCACCCAATTACTGGTGGCAAAGCTCCTGATGCTCCACCTATAACAATATTTTGTGGAGTTTTTCTTTTTAACCAGATTGTATAAACAAATACGTAAAATAATATTGTAAACAATAATAGAAATGCTGATAAAGCATTTGTAACAAAGTATAAGCTTACAACTGAAATAACTGACAGAGATGTTCCAAAATATAATGCTTGGTTTCTGTTCAGCTTTCCTCTTGGAATTGGACGCAAGCAAGTTCTAGACATTAGTTTATCTAAGTCGGCTTCATACCACATGTTAAGTGCTCCTGCTGCTCCAGCACCAAAGGCAACTATTAATATTCCAAATACTGATTGTTGAAACGAAACTGAAGTAGGAGCTGTTAACAGACCAACTGCACAAGTGAAAATAACAAGAGACATTACTCTTGGTTTCATTAACTTTAATAATTCAGGAATAATACCTAGTTCGTAATATGATTTTTTTACTTTAGAATACGTCGTAGCCATTTTAATTTTTATATCTTAAGACGTTACTAACTACTAGATTTTTCAGTGCCTTCATAATCTTCAAACTTCGGCAATTCATCAAAAGTATGAAAATTCGGTGGTGATGGAACTGTCCACTCTAATGTTGTGGCCCCTTCTCCCCATGGGTTTTGTGCTGCTTTTTTCTTTTTTGCAAAAGCGTAGATTAAATTAGCGAAAAATACCACTAAGCCAACTACAGAAATATATGAACCGATTGAAGAAATATAATTCCAATCAGCGAATGCATCCGGATAATCAGCGTATCTTCTTGGCATTCCAGCTAATCCTAAGAAGTGTTGTGGAAAGAAAACTAAATTTACACCTATGAAAGTTAACCAAAAATGAAGTTGTCCCATCCACTCAGAATATTCATACCCTGACATTTTACCAAACCAATAATAGAAGCCTGCAAATATCGCAAAAACAGCTCCCAAAGATAATACATAGTGGAAGTGAGCTACAACATAATAAGTATCATGCAATGCAGTATCTACTCCAGCGTTTGCCAGAACTACACCAGTTACTCCTCCAACTGTAAATAAAAATATAAATCCTAAAGCCCAAACCATCGGGGTTTTGAATGATATAGATCCTCCCCACATTGTAGCAATCCATGAAAATATTTTAATTCCTGTTGGGACAGCGATAATCATTGTTGCTGCTAAGAAATACGCTTTAGTATCAGTATCTAAACCAACCGTGTACATGTGGTGAGCCCAAACAACAAAACCTACAATTCCAATTGCTACCATTGCGTAAGCCATTCCTAAATATCCAAAAACCGGCTTCTTTGAAAACGTAGATACGATATGACTGATCATTCCAAATCCTGGTAATATTAGAATATAAACTTCTGGATGACCAAAAAACCAAAATAAATGTTGGAATAATGTTGGGTCTCCACCTGTTTGTGCATCAAAAAATGCAGTACCAAAATTTCGATCTGTTAGAAGCATAGTAATTGCTCCCGCTAATACTGGTAACGAAAGTAATAATAAAAATGCTGTAACTAATATTGACCACGCAAATAATGGCATCTTATGCAAAGTCATTCCAGGCGTTCTCATATTCAATATAGTTGTAATAAAATTAACTGCTCCTAAAATTGATGAAGCCCCTGCAACGTGTAAACTTAAAATTGCTAAATCCATTGCTGGACCTGGCTGACCTGCAGTAGAAGATAGAGGTGGATAAATCGTCCAGCCACCACCGACACCTTGTGCACCTGGAGGTCCATCTACAAAAATTGATGAAAGTAATAAAATAAACGCAACAGGCAATAACCAAAAAGAAATATTATTCATTCTTGGAAATGCCATATCTGGTGCTCCGATCATTATCGGCACGAACCAGTTTCCAAAACCACCAATCATTGCTGGCATGACCATAAAGAAAATCATTATTAATCCATGACCTGTAACCAAAACATTATAAAGATGGTAGTTACCACCTAAAACATCATCACCAGGGTGCATTAATTCCATTCTCATCAAAACTGAAAAAGCTGTTCCAATAACTCCTGCAATAATTGCAAAAATTAAATACATTGTTCCAATATCTTTATGATTTGTAGAATATGCCCATCTCTTCCAGCCTGTTGGAGTATGATGATCGTGAATATGTGCTGCTTCTGAACTCATTTTTATTTACTCGCTACTAGTTTTTTATTAATTAAATTTTCATCTTTTGCAAATTTTATCTTCGCCTCCGAAAGCCAAATTTGGTAATCTTCATCTGAAACTACTTTAACTTCAATTGGCATAAAAGCATGTTTAATTCCGCATAACTCAGAACATTGTCCGTAATAAGTCCCAACTTTTTCAGCTTTGAACCAAGTTTCATTTACTCTTCCTGGCATCGCATCCCTTTTAACTCCAAATGCTGGTAATGCCCATGCATGAAGCACATCATTTGCTGTAATTAAAACTTTAACTACTTTATTTACAGGAACAACGACTACATTATCTGTTGCTAACAATCTTGGCTGACCTTCTTTTAAATCCTTCTCTTCGATCATGTAAGCATCAAAAATTATATTTTCATCTGGGTACTCGTATCCCCAATACCATTGATATCCAATTGCTTTTATAGTTACATCAGCTTTAGGAATTGCATCTTGTGAATATAAAACTTTAAATGACGGAACTGCCATCACGATCAATATTAAACAAGGAACTAATGTCCAAACAATTTCAACTAAAACATTATGTGTTCTTTTAGATGGATTAGGATTTCTCGATGCTCTAAATCTTACCATCACATAAAGCATTAAAAATAAAACAAACGCACTTATAGCAACTATGATTGGTACTAACATATAGTCATGAAACCAAACTATATCTCTCATAGTTTGCGATGCAGGCTCTTG
>CACAIK010000007.1 GCA_902532525.1 uncultured Pelagibacteraceae bacterium | reverse complement strand
AGATTCGTAATTAAAAAAAAGGGAGCTAAAGATGGCTAAAAGAAGAAAAAAAGCTGCTAAAAAGAAAACTAAGAAAAAAGCTAAGAAAAAAGCTAAAAAGAGAAGAAGAAAATAGTTTAGTATTCTTCTTAACAAACGCTTCTCATGGCGCTTGCGTGGGGAGCGTTTTTTTTTATTTAGCTATTTCTGAAATTTCTTCTTCTTCGGGTTTAGTTTCAACCTTTTGAATTTGTTTTTCTAAATTTCTTTTTAATGCTTTATCCAACTTTTTTTGAGTATCTTCTAAATTTAACCCTAAAACTATTTGAAATTCTGTCAGTATTCTGTCGTAGGCTTTCTCAAATAATTGCCTTTCACTATAAGATTGGTCAACCATAATATCATCCCCTTTATTAAGGTCACGTACTACTTCTGCTAAATCATAAATCTTACCTGAAGAGATTTTTGCTTCATATTCTTGAGCCCTTCTACTCCACATACTTCTTTTAATTTTAGGCTTACTTTTTAATATGCTTATACATTTATTTACCTGATTAATTGTTGCTAAGGGCCTTAAATGTGATTGTTTATTGACAGGAACCATTCCATTAGCCTTATCTTTTTCAAATTTTAATATGTATGATTCTATATCAATGCCACCAATATTCATTTTTTTGAATTCTGTTATTTGCCCTACCCCATGCTTCGGGTAAACCACGTAGTCTTTCACTTTATACTCTTTTTTTTCTGTATCTTGTTTCTTAACTTTTTTTATTTCTGGCTTTTGTTCATTATTTTTGGGTATACGTAATAAGTTAGTATTAGTCTCAGGGTTTTCCTTCTTTTCAGTTTTTTTTATTGACTTTGTTTTTATTGAAGGTCTAACAGGTTTTTTTAAGATCTTAGTTTTTTTGTTGTTAGCTATATTTTTTAATTTTTTGTGTTTATCTAATGGTTTTGATTTTTTAATTTTGCTTTTTAATTTTGTAACTTTTTTTTTTTTAACTATCTTTTTTGTTTTAAATGTTTTCTTCAAAGTATTTATCAAACTTATTTTCTTCATTTGTATATTTATCGTGATCTGGTAGAGGCTCTTTCTTCTCAGTTATATTAGGCCATAATTCAGAATACTTAGTATTCATTTCTAGCCATTTTTCGCTACCAGGATCTGTGTCTGAAACTATAGCATCTATTGGACACTCAGGTTCACAAACGCCACAATCTATACACTCATCCGGTTTAATTACAAGCATATTTTTGCCTTCATAAAAACAGTCAACTGGACATACGTCCACGCAGGTGGTGTGTTTGCATTTGATACATTTATCGTTAACTAGATATGTCATTTTTTGACTTAAATTTTTCTTTTAAATCTCCTACTATTTTTGGGTCTAAATAAAGCAATCCAGATAGTCTTCTCATTAAGTTTGTTTCGTAAATATCAGCATTTTCATCAGAATAAATAATTTTCCATAAAGCCTCTACAACAATCTTTTTTTCTACAGAACTTTTATTTTTAACTTCTTTTGTAAATTCTAAAATTTGATTCGAGTCTTTTTCTTTTATTTCAGCATCTGCAATAATTTCATCAATATTATTTTGATCTGCTCCCATCTCAATAAGCGCTTTTTTAATAATTAACCTCTCTTTTTCAGTAAAATTTTGGTCAATCTTAGCTGAATGTATCAGAAGTGCCGTAACACTAATTAAAGATAAGTGATTTTCGCTTTTTTCTTTCTCTTTTTTTTTTGTAAATAGACTGAACATTATTTTAAGTTTAATTGGTTTAGTACACTGAAAGGGTTATTAGAATAGTCCTTTTTGTCGTATTTTTTTATAATCTTCTTTTTTTTTGGAAGATATTTTATAAAAAATTCCTTTTCTTTTTCATAGATTCTATAGTTCATTTTTTTTAAAAGTTTGATAAAATTTTCTCTTGAGCATCCAAGCAAATTTAGCATTTCAGGAATAACTTTTACTTCTTTTTTACTATCTTTTTCAGAATTAAATATTAGCAAAAATAATCTTTCAAGTATGTCAATTCTAACATAGATATCATCAAATTTTTCAAAACCGCAAAGCAGCATAAAATCTTTATTTGTTGATTCGATATTATTTAAAAAGTTCAACCCAAAAGTTGGAGGTGATAAATCTAAAAATTTATTATTATAACTTTTCCATAATAATATTCTTAAAGAAACTGAACTTGGTTTAAATAACTTAAATAAAAATATGTGGTATCTTCCAAATTTTACACCTATTTTTCTTAATTTTTTCCTGTCATCTTGATTGATTTTTTTTAGGTAATCAGTGATATTTGATCTTTTTATAACACCATTATTTTCATAAAGTCTATAAGCTAATGCCCTTAGTTCAGGATTCTCTTCCTTTATATTTTTTAACTCAATTAAGCTATTTAGCTCTCTTTCAATTTTTTTAATAATCCATTTGTTTAGATAATCGTTTAAAGTACTTCTTTCATTATTCTCAATCATTTCGTCAATTATTAAATCAATTTTTGGATTTAGATAATCAGATCCAGCTACCAGTCTTGCTATCGGATCATTCCTCCAATAAATTTTGAAGTCATCTTTTAATTCTATAAGTCCAGTATTCATTATTTGTTGTATTCTACTTTTTATTTCTGGACCCACGTTCTGCCTGGCAGCCTTTTTTAATGATTTGATATCTGCATCTAAAGCATCTACTTTTAGATCCAATTGTAGCTTTAAACCTTTTAAAATTCCAATGTATTGACCATTAATCAATACTTTTTCTTCTTCAACAATTTCAGTTTTTAATTCAATATCTTGTTTTAGACCTTTTGCTAACACACTAGCTCTCTTATCTATAAATGTTTTTGTCAATTCATCATGTAGCCTATCTGATAATTTATCTTCTAAGTTTTTAGCCCTTTCTATCCAGTAATCTTGGTTTTCAACCCAGTTAGATTTATTCGCAACATATGACCAGGTTCTAACATTTGAAATTCTATTTGAAATAGAATCTACATTTCCATCAAGTTTATCTAACATAGAAAGTTGTTTTTTCATGTAATAATTTGGTATCTTCTTTTCTTCACCTGTCAAAAAGTTAAATACTTTACTAACGACTTCTAAATGGTGACCATAAGTTTTCTTAACAAAATCAGGTATTTGACAGCATTCCCAAAGAATTTTCAAAATATCTGAATTGTTATCTATATTATTATTATTTTCTTTTAAAAAATACTTTAAAACTTTTTCATCTTCACATTCTCCGACTCTTCTTAACCAATCTTTAACTGGTTTCTCGTCTAATGATTTCAATAGATTTTCTTTATTATTAAACTTTAGATTAGAATTTCTCCAAAATATATTCTGTATTTCTGGAAAATTATGATTTTCTAAAAATTCAATCTCTTCGGGATTAATTTCATCACAATCTCCCGTAATACCAAAACTACCATCGTTTAAATACCGACCAGCCCTTCCTGAAATTTGTCCAATTTCTGAGATTTTTAACCGTCTTATTTTTTTTCCATCGAATTTTTTTAAGTTTGAGAAGTAAACATGATCTAAGTCCATATTTATTCCCATTCCAATAGCATCAGTAGCAACAAGATAATCAACATCTCCTGATTGATATAAATTTACTTGAGCATTTCTAGTTTTAGGGCTTAGAGATCCCATAACAATTGCTGCGCCGCCCTTCTGTCTTCTTATGAGTTCGGCAATTGCATATACCTCTTCAGTAGAAAATGCAATTACAGCACTTTTTCTTTCAATCCTTGAGATTTTTTTATGTCCCCCAAATGATAGTTTTGATAATCTTTGCTTATTTATAAATTCAATATCATCGTCAAGTTTTTGAATAATACTTTTAATAGTATTAGAACCCATAAACATTGTTAATTTTTCTCCTCTAAGATTTAGCAGCCTATCAGTAAAAATGTGACCTCGCTCATAGTCTGAACACATTTGAATTTCATCTATTCCCACAAAATCTAAAATTTTATCTTCAGGCATTGACTCTACAGTGCATAAAAAATACTTTGCATTAATTGGTATAATTTTCTCTTCACCTGTAATAAGAGCAACTTGAGATACGTCTACCTTTTGTATAATTTTGTCATAAACTTCTCTTGCTAATAGTCTTAGGGGAAACCCAATCATCCCAGAGTCGAATGAGAGCATCGTTTCTATAGCTAAAAAAGTTTTACCAGTATTTGTGGGTCCAAGGACTGCTGTGATCTTATTTTTTGACATATCAACTTTTAGTATGATCTTTTTTAAGCCTACTATATTTTGTTACTCAAAAAGAACAAAAATAGACTAAAACTAGTCCGAATCAGATAGGAAAAAGTTCTCATTTTCAATTTATATGATCTAAAGTTAGCATAAATTTTACAATATAAATATAAATATTTAATGCCAAAAAAACTTTGGGAACCGTCTAAAGAACTTATAAAAAATTCAAATTTATTTGCTTATGAGAAATTTATTTCAAAATATTATAAATATAATTTTTCAAGAAATTATAAAAAGTTGTTAAAATGGAGTGTAAAAAATCCAAAAGATTTTTGGAATTCAATCTGGGAATATTTTGAAGTTATAGGTAAAAAAACTGATAAATTTAAACTAACAAAGGACCTTATTAATACTAAGTTTTTTGTTAATTCAAAATTAAATTTTGCAGAAAATCTTTTAGCTAAAAATTCCAATCAAAAAGCTATCACATTTGTTAGTGAAAATGGTTACAGAGAGCAAAAATCCTGGAAAGAACTTAATATAGATGTAAAAAAAATAATTACATTTTACAAAAAAATAAATATTTCTGAAAAGGATAGGATAGCAGCATATACTCCAAATCAGATAGAAACAGTTGAGTGTTTCTTAGGTGCTAGCGCTATAGGATCAATCTGGAGCTCGTGCTCACCTGATTTTGGCGTACCTGGTGTTATCGAACGTTTTTCCCAAATTAAACCTAAATTACTAGTTATTACTGATAAATATTTTTATAACGGAAAGGAAATAAATATTATCGAGAGATTGCCTAAAATATTAAAAAAAATAAAAAGTATAAAATCAGTATTAATTTTAAATTACCCTGGAAAAAAATTGAGAAAATTTAACAAAATTAAAAATATAAAAATTTATAATTTCACTGAGATTAAAAAACTTGAAATAAGCAGAAATAAATTAAAAAAATTTGATTTTGACCACGAATTAGCAATTTTATACTCAAGCGGTACTACAGGTAAACCAAAATGTATTTGCCATAGATCTGGTGGTGTTTTATTGCAACATTTGAAGGAGCATCAATTACATTGCAATATAAAACCAAATGATAATGTATTTTACTTTACAACTTGTGGATGGATGATGTGGAATTGGCTTGTTACAGCCCTAGCATCTAAAGCATCAATATTGCTATTTGATGGTTTTCCTATGCATAAATCTCCAGAGTTATTGTTAAAAATTGCAAATAAGGAGAAAGTTACTCTATTTGGTATAAGTGCGAAATATATTGATCAACTTATTAAACAGAATGTTAAGGTAAAAGAAAAAATAAAACTAAAGTTTTTAAAAACGATTTGTTCTACAGGATCTCCACTTTCTAAAGATGGTTTTGAATTTGTTTACAGAAATATAAAAAAAAATGTTCATTTAGCATCTATTTCTGGAGGAACAGATATTGTCTCCTGTTTTGTAAATGGAAACATTTATTCATCTGTAAACATTGGAGAAATACAAAACAATGGTCTTGGCATGGATACAGCAGTGTTTTCTGAAAAAGGTAAATCAATTTTAAATAAAAAAGGAGAATTAGTTTGCAGAAACCCTTTTCCATCAATGCCTTTAAAATTTTGGAATGATCCTGGAAAAGTTAAATATAAAAAAGCTTATTTTTCAAAATTTAAAAATATTTGGCACCATGGAGATTATGCCGAGAGAAAGAATAATGGGTCTTATATTATTTATGGAAGATCTGATGCAACATTAAACCCAGGCGGCGTTAGACTTGGCACAGCTGAAATTTATTCTGTTGTAGAAAAATTTAAAGAAGTAAAAGAGTCTATCGTAGTAGGTCAATCTTGGGATAATGATGTAAGAATAATACTTTTTGTAATATTATCAAAAAATAATAGATTAGATGAAAAATTAATTTCAAAATTAAAAACAACAATTAGATATGAGGCTTCACCAAGACATGTACCTGCTAAAATAATTGCAGTAAATGATATTCCCAGAACTAAGAATGGTAAAATTGTAGAGGTAGCTGTTAAAAATATAATAGATGGCAACAAAATAAATAATATTGAAGCATTATCCAATCCATCTGCTTTAAATGAATATAAAAATCTTATTGAATTAAAATCGTAATGATCAAAGACGCAATCAAAAATTTAAGTTTATCAGCAACACTAAAAATAAATGAAAAATCAAAAGTTATTGAAATTGAAGGAAAAAATATTATTAAGTTTGGATTTGGACAATCACCATTTCCAGTTCCAATTACTATTGTTGAAGAATTAAAAAAAAATGCACATCAAAAAAGTTATTTACCTATCCAAGGATTAGATAAATTAAGAGGTTCAATCGCAAAATATGAGTCAAAAAAGAAAAATTATAATTTTGACTCAGATCAAGTCATAATAGGTCCCGGTACCAAAGAGCTTATGTTCTTGATGCATTTAGCATTTGAAGGTGAAGTTTTATTGCCATCTCCAAGTTGGGTATCTTATAAGCCACAATCAATAATAGCTAAAAATAACTATAATTGGATACAAACATCTGCTGAAAATAATTGGTTTCCTAAAGCTCAAGAAATAGAAAAAATTATTTTGAAAAAACCAGATAAAAAATATCTTTTGTTTCTTAATTCTCCAAATAATCCATCAGGACAAGTATGCGAAAATTTAAAAGAAATTTCTTTAATAGTGAAAAAGTATAATATTTTAGTTTTATCAGATGAAATTTATTCTGAATTAACATTTGATGAAAATTATATGTCTATTTTTGAACACTGCCCTGATAATGTCGTAATAAGTAACGGACTTAGTAAATGGTGTGGTGCTGGAGGATGGAGACTTGGGTACTTTATAATACCAAAGAAAAAAATTGAATTACTTAAATCTATGAAAGTTTTAGCAAGTGAAACATTTTCCGCCGTAAGTTCACCAATACAGTTTGCTGCAATATCTGCTTTTAATGCCAACCATGATGAATATATCTTAAAATCAAAAAAAATTCTTAAAGCTGTTGGAGAATACGTATATAGAAATTTAAAATCTAATAATATTATTATGAACAAACCCATGGGTGGCTTTTATTTGATGCCTGAATTTTTGAACAAGAAATTTAATAATTCTTCAATCATGTGTGATGAAATTTTAACTAATTTAAATATTGCTTTACTTCCAGGAAGTGACTTTGGATTTGATGAAAAAAGGATGATTGTTCGTCTAAGTTTTACAGATTTTGACGGCGATATATTTATGAAAAATATTAATGAAAAAACTGATATTAATGATGAGTTAATAAAATTGTACGCCCCTAAGGTTGTAGAAGGAGTAAATAAATTAAAATCTTGGGTTGAAAAATAATAATCAGTTAAAAAATTCCTTAATTAACAATACTTATATTAACTGAATTTACTAGACACTCGTAGTAATAAATAGTTAGATTCGATTTTAAAACTTTAGAGAGGGTATATGAAAAAAATATTATCAACAATATCAAGCTCTCTGATTATTTTTGCTGCTATATTTTCATTCGGATCAATAGCAAAATCAGCAGAGTTTTTTACAATAGGCACAGGAGGACCAACTGGAGTTTATTTTCAGACAGGGAACGCTATTTGTAAAATGTTACACAAATCAGCAATTAGTGCTGAACATGGTAGAAAAAAAGGTATGAAAGATAAAGCTTACAGATGTACCGCTCCTTCAACTGGAGGCTCAAATTATAACATCGGACAAATAAAAGATGGAGAGTTTCAATTTGGTGTAGCACAATCTGACTGGCAATATCATGCTTACAATGGATCAAGCAAATGGGAAGGGAAACAATTCAAGAATTTAAGAGCTGTTTTCTCAGTGCATAATGAGCCATTTCAAATCTGGGCTAGAAAAAAAGCAAAAGTCAAAGATTTTATGGGTCTCAAAGGAAAAGTAGTAAACATTGGAAATCCAGGTTCTGGTCAAAGAGGAACTATGGAAGAATTAATGAAAGCTATGGGAGTTGACAACAGCTTCTTTAAATCAGTTACAGAGTTAACATCCTCAGAGCAAGTAAAAGCTCTATGCGATGGTAAAATTGATGCGTTTGGATATTCAGTAGGTTTTCCAAATGGGGCAATGGAACAAGCGGCAACATGTGCAGCTAAAGCAATGCCAATCAACTTAACAGGAGATGTAATTGATGGAATTATTAGTGGAGCTGATTATTATGCATCTGCAACAATTCCAAAAGGTACTTATACTAAACAGAAAAAAGATGTAACTACATTTGGTGTTAAAGCTACTGTAGTAACAAGTATGGATGTTTCTGAGGATTTAGTTTATCAGGTTACAAAAGCTGTTTTTGAAAATTTTGATGATTTTAGAAAACAACATCCAGCTTTCGCTCCTTTAGAGAAAAAAAATATGATAGCTGATGGTTTATCAGCACCACTTCATCCCGGAGCTGTTAAATATTATAAAGAAGCTGGTTTAATGTAATTAAATCTTTATAAAAAATTTAGGCCCAATATATCTATTGGGCCTTTTTTTTTATATATTAAGCTGAATGTCAGCAGACATAGATAAAAAAATTGAAAATAAGATTAAAGAAGATCTTTCTCCTACAAGAAACCTAACAGGTTTTCATTTAAAGTTAGTTGCTATTATTGCAATAACCTGGTCTTTATTTCAGCTTTGGTATGCTTCTCCATTTCCATTTTGGTTTAATTTTGGAATGTTTAAAGGTTTACCGGCTAGAGCAATTCACCTTGGCTTTGCACTTTTACTAGCTTTTTTAATATTTCCATATGCAAGGGGTAAAAAAGTAAATTTTATAGATATATTAATTGCAATAACAGGTGCAATTTGTTGTTTATATATTTATGTTTTTTATGATCAATTAGTAGATAGGGGTGGAATATTACTTAAAATAAATCTTTACGATAATTTTACTATTCCAATTGAGTTAATACTCGGAATAATTGGAATATTAATTCTTCTAGAGGCTACACGTAGAGTAATAGGTGTCCCATTAGTTGTTATTGCAGTTTGTTTCTTGTTATTTTCTTATTTTGGGCAATATGCACCAGACATAATTTCTCATGGTGGATTGTCATTAAAAAGGTTAGTTGGTTTTCAATGGTTTGATCAAGAAGCTATTTTCGGAATTCCGATAGGTGTTTCTGTAGATTTCATATTTCTCTTTGTACTTTTTGGTGCACTTTTAGAAACTGCTGGAGGAGGTAAATATTTTTTAGATTTAGCTTTTGCAATGGTTGGAAAAATGCGAGGTGGTCCTGCCAAAGCAGCTATTCTTGGATCTGGTATGACAGGATTAATCTCTGGATCATCAATTGCTAATACAGTTACAACTGGAACATTTACAATTCCAATTATGAAAAAGACCGGTTTTTCCAAAGAAAAAGCGGGTGCAATCGAAGTATCTTCATCAGTTAATGGTCAAATAATGCCTCCTGTTATGGGAGCAGCAGCTTTTGTGATGGCAAGTTTTATCGGTGTTACATATTTTGAAGTTGTCAAACATGCTTTTTTACCAGCTATAATTTCTTACATTGCGCTATTTTATATATCTCACCTTGAAGCGCTTAAATTAAATTTAAAAGGTATGGATGAAAACGATATTCCAAAATTGAAAAAAACATTTTTTGAAGGAATACATTTTTTAGTTCCAATATTTGTTCTTATATATCTACTAGTTTATATGAGGCTTACAGCATCTTACTCTATTTTTTTTGCAACAATAACTTTAATTATAGTTAATCTTTTAAATAAAATTTTTAAAGAAAAGAACTTTAAGAATGCTTTAATTTATTGGTACAACCAAACTATTGTTGGTTTTGAAAAGGGTGCTTTGAATATGGTTAGTGTCGGAATAGCAATTGCAACAGCAGGTATTATAGTTGGTGCGGTTGGATCTACAGGTTTGAGTACTAATTTAATAATTGTAATAGAGTCGATTGCAAAAGATAATGTTATTATTCTCTTATTTTTAACTATTATTTTGTGTTTACTATTGGGTATGGGTTTACCAACTACGGCAAACTACGTTGTTGTAGCATCTCTAATGGCAACTGTTCTTGTGGATGTTGGAAATGCATCTGGATTTATTTTTCCTTTAATTGCGGTTCATTTATTTGTGTTCTATTTTGGCCTAATGGCAGACGTAACACCTCCAGTTGGCTTAGCATCTTACGCAGCTGCTGCTATTTCTGGTGGAGACCCATTAAGAACAGGAGCCCAGGCATTTTGGTATAGTCTGAGAACCGGAATACTTCCTATTGTATTCTTATTTAACAGTGAGTTATTATTAATTGGTATTGAAAGTATATGGCATGGCTTAATGGTCATAGCAACCTCATTGATTGGGATTTTAGTATTTACATCTGCTACTCAGGGATGGTTTATAAATAAACTGAGATGGTACGAAATTATTATCTTTTTAATAATTTCAATTTCATTTTTATCTCCAGAATTTATTCTAAATAAATTTTACCCAAAATATAACTATTTAAGTATTGAAGAAATAAACAAAAAACAGTTTGATTATAATAAAGAGATAAGAATTAAAATTACTAGACTTACAGAGTACGGCGAAAGATATAAATTGTTTGTAATTGAAAAAAATAGTTTTGATGAAAATTTCAGTTTAGATGATTATGGAATGAGCTTAGTTGTAGAAGATAATAAACCCATAATTGATACTTTAAAATGGAATGGAATTGCAAAAAAATCTGGTTTAGATATGGGAGATATTATTAATGAATTTAAAATTGAAAATCAGAATAGACCAAAAAAAGAAATAGTTTATCCTATTGCTCTTATTCTTTTATCAATTTTTGGTTATTTAAATATAAAAAGAAGAACCTAGCTTAGACCTGCATGGGGTAACTTACGTTGAAGTATTTTCCAAATACCTGTAGCAGATGCAATTATTTTACCTTTACATTCTAAATAGCACTCTAAAAAAACCATACTTTTTGTTTTTTTTTTAATTTTTACATATCCAAAAATTTCATCACCAATAGTTGAAGGCCCAATAAAGTTAATATTAAGTGTTATAGTTACACAAGGTTGATTACCCGAAATTCTATGGGCTCCAGATCCACACCCGGTATCTATAATCGATGCTATATACCCACCATGAGTTATGCCAGCTCTGTTAAGATGGTTTTTTTTTATTTTGGTTTTAAATTCATATTTAGTTTTTGAGATATCTCTTAGTAGCAAACCACCATTGTGTCTCATGAAACCTTTTTTAACGCTAATTTGTTTAAATTTTTTCATTAAATTATTAAAGTTATTAAAAATAATATTATTAACACTATTACAAAAAAATAAATTACAGATTTTTGCAAAGATATTTTCATTTTTCCTTCTTTTTGGTGCGCCTGCTAGGAGTTGAACCCAGAACCTCCTGGTCCGTAGCCAAGCGCTCTATCCAATTGAGCTACAGGCGCTAAATATAATCTATTCTTTTAACATTTATTATTAATTTTACTAAATTTTAATAATGGTCAAAAATATACATCTATTAAAAGTAAATAATATATATATATACAAATAGCGAAATGAGTGAAAAATTACTAGTTCCAGATATTGGAGATTTTGAAGAAGTAGAAATCATAGAAATTCTTGTAAAAGAAGGAGATAAAATCTCTAAAAATGACCCTGTAATAACTTTAGAAAGTGATAAATCAAGTGTTGAAGTACCATCTGCTTTTGAGGGTGTTGTAGATAGTATTAACATAAAGATTGGTGATAAAGTTTCTAAAGGAGATTTGATACTAACATTATCCTCTGAGAATGGAACTAAGCAAAAACAAGAAACTAATGAAAAGATACCACCAGTGACGGAAAAAATAATTGCCGAAGCGGAAAATTCTAATGGATATAATAATTCTGAATTAGATACGAGTGCACATAAAGAGATCAAAGTAGAAAATACACAAGTAGAAGATCATAATGAAAGATTAGAAATAGTTGAAAATAATAATGATACTGATCCTCAAGAGACAAAAGAATGGTTAGAATCTTTGTCTGCTGTAGTACATTCCGAAGGACCTGAGAGAGCTCATTTTTTAATTAAACAATTAATTGATCAGGCATATAAAGAGGGATCAAATATACCCTACACCCAAAATACACCATACATAAACACTATACCAGCAGATGAAGAGATAAAATCTCCAGGCGATCAAAATATCGAAAGAAAAATCAGAGCACTAATTCGATGGAATTCAGCAGTGATGGTTGTCAGAGCAAACATGAGAGACCCTTCATTAGGAGGTCACATTGGGACATTTGCTTCAGCAGCAACTCTTTATGATATAGGAATGAATCATTTTTGGAGAGCTAAAAGCAATAAATTTGGAGGAGATTTAATTTATTTCCAAGGACATTCAGCGCCAGGTATTTACGCTAGAGCTTTTTTGGAAGGAAGACTTGACGAGAAGCAATTAGATAGATTCAGACAGGAAGTTTACCCAGGAGGTTTGTCATCTTATCCTCATCCATGGCTGATGCCTAAGTTTTGGCAGTTTCCAACTGTTTCTATGGGTCTTGGACCAATGATGGCAACTTATCAGGCAAGATTTATGAAATATCTTATTAATAGAAAATTAATAAAAGATGAGAATAGAAAAGTTTGGTCTTTCTTAGGAGATGGTGAAATAGACGAGCCAGAAGCTCTAGGATCTATTGGTTTAGCAGCAAGAGAAAAGTTAGATAATTTGATTTATGTTGTGAACTGCAACCTACAAAGATTAGATGGTCCAGTAAGAGGCAATGGTAAAATTATTCAAGAATTAGAAGGAATTTTTAGAGGAGCTGGATGGAATGTAATAAAAGTCATTTGGGGATCATATTGGGATCCTTTACTCGCAAATGATAAATCAGGTTTACTTGTAAAAAGAATGAACGAAGCAGTTGATGGAGAATACCAAGCCTTTAAAGCAAAAGGCGGTTTATATGTTAGAGATAACTTCTTTGGGAAATACCCTGAACTTAAAAATCTAGTTGCAAGTTATACGGATAGCGATATTTGGAAATTAAATAGAGGCGGTCACGACCCGCATAAAGTTTATGCTGCTTATCATAAAGCTATTAATACAAAAGACAGACCAACAGTCATATTAGCTAAAACAATTAAAGGATACGGTATGGGAAAATCTGGTGAAAGTATAAATACAACCCATCAGCAAAAAAAATTAGGTGTAGATGATTTGCTATATTATAGAGATAGATTTGATGTTCCATTAACAGATGAACAAGTCAAAAATATAGAATACTTTAGACCTGATGAAAATTCAGAGGAAATAAAATACTTAAAAAAAAGAAGATTGGCTTTAGGAGGATATATTCCTGAGAGATCGTCTTTTTCGAAACCAATCAAAACACCAAGTAATGATATTTTTGACTTTATGAAAAAATCAACCGGTGAAAAAGAAATGTCAACTACTATGGCACTTGTTAGGATGTTGACGAATTTGCTAAGAGATAAAAATGTTGCTCCAAGACTTGTTCCAATAATCCCTGATGAGGCAAGAACATTTGGTATGGAAGGTTTTTTCCAAAAAATAGGTATATATGCGCATGAAGGTCAAAAATATGAGCCAGAGGACTCAGCTCAATTAAGCTCTTACAAGGAAGAGAAAAGTGGTCAAGTTTTAGAGGAAGGAATAAATGAGGCTGGATCCATGGCATCATGGATAGCTGCAGGAACATCGTATTCAAATCATGATATAGAAATGATACCAATTTATCTTTTTTATTCTATGTTTGGTTTTCAAAGAACTGGCGATTTTGCGTGGGCAGCTGGAGATAGTCAAACAAGAGGATTTCTAATTGGAGCTACAGCTGGAAGAACAACTTTGGCTGGGGAAGGCCTTCAACACCAAGATGGTCACAGTCATTTATTAGCATCAACAATTCCAAATTGTGTTTCTTATGATCCAACCTTTCATTATGAATTAGCTACAATTTTTAAAGAAGGTTTAAGAAGAATGCATGAAAAACATGAAAATATTTTTTACTATATTACAACAATGAATGAAAATTATTCTCATCCAGAGATGCCCAAAGATTGTGAAGAAGGCATATTAAAAGGGATGTATAAAATAAAAGATTTCAGTAAGAATAAAAAAAATAAGATTCAATTATTGGGTTCAGGAACAATTTTAAGAGAGATGATTGAAGCAGCAGAAATTTTACAAAATGAATATCAAGTTGATAGTGAAGTATGGAGTGTTACCAGTTTTAATGAATTAAGAAGAGATGGACTTGAAACAGAAAGGTATAATTTGCTTAATCCAGGAGGAGAGAAAAAAATCTCTTACGTTGAAAAATGCCTTGGAAAAACCGAAGGTCCTATTTTAGCAGCTTCAGATTACATGAGAATGAATTCTGACCAAATTAGACCTTACATAAATAAAAGTTTTTATTCATTGGGTACAGATGGATTTGGTAGAAGTGATACAAGAAAAAATTTAAGAAAATTTTTTGAAGTCGATAAAGAGCATATAGTTGCATATGGCTTAAGTATTTTATCTAATGAACAATTAATTGCTTCTAAACATGCGGTAGATGCAATTAAAAAATATAAAATTGATAAAGATAAGCCTATGCCCACAAAATTATAATGAGTGAGAAAGAAGTATTAGTTCCTAACATTGGTGATTTTAAAGATGTTGAAGTAATTGAGGTATTAATAGAGGCAGGATCAAATATTAATAAAGATGATCCTATAATTACAATAGAAAGCGATAAATCAAGTGTTGAGATACCAAGCCCATACTCAGGTAGTGTTAAAAAAGTTAATTTAAAAGTTGGTGATAAGGTTTCAGAGGGTTCATCAATACTAATAATTGGTTCAGAAGAAGAAAAATCAGATGAGCAAATTGAAGAAGAGGTCAAAGAGATTAATGAAGAAACTATTATACAAAAACCATCCGAAAAAGTAATTTCAAAACCAAAAGAATTATTAAAAAATAATAGAGTTAGTGTATTCAAATCAAGCAAAGCACTTGCTAGCCCAAAAACTAGAAAATTTGCAAGAGAACTTGGTGTTGATATTAATAATATTACTGGATCACAAAGATCAGGGAGAATTATAGAAGAAGATATAAAAAAATTCGTATCTTCTAATTTTAATAAACCTCAAGAAGAAAAGAAGGCTCCATCTATAAAGCCCTCAGAATATGATCACGCTGATTTTGGAGATGTAGAAATTCAAGATATACCAAGAATTAAAAGAATTGCTGCTCCACATTTATCAAATTCTTGGCAAACAATACCGCATGTTACTAGTTGTGATGAAGCAGATATTACTGAGCTAGAAGAATTTAGACAAAATTTGACTGATACTTTTACTGGAGAAAAAAAGAAAATTACTCCATTGGCATTTATTATAAAGGCAGTTGTGGAAGCTTTGAAAGTTTTTCCAAGATTTAATAGTTCTATTGACAATATTGAAAATGGAAAAATAACATTAAAAAAATACTTCCATGTAGGAATTGCAGTTGATACTCCAAATGGCTTAATGGTACCAAAAATAAGAAATGCTAATCAAAAGAATATAGATCAAATAAGCAAGGACCTAAAAAAAGTTAGTGATGATTGCCGAAATTTGAAGATAGATAAAAAAGAGTTTTATGGAGGATCCATAACTATAACAAGCCTAGGCGGCATTGGAGGAACTTATTTTACTCCTATAATAAATTATCCTGAGGTTGCTATTTTAGGAATAGGAAGGACTTATACTAAACCTGTTTATATTGATGGACAATTTAAACCTAGAACAATGTTGCCTTTATCTCTATCTTACGATCATAGAATTATTGACGGTGCTGAGGGTTCAAGATTTAATAATGAATTAAAAAATAACCTTGGTAAAAATTTTGCCTACAAATTAGCTAAGTAATGATTAAAAATTTTAAACTTTTGAATAATAAAACTGTGTTTTACTTTAATGACAATAAGTTTGAAACATTTCCTAATATTTGGTTAAGAGATCATATTAAAAATAAAGAAAACTGGGATTTTAAAACAAATCAAAGAATAACTTATACAGCAAATTTAGACATTAATATCAAAGTTAAAAAAGCAAAATTATTAAAAAAAGGGAAATTCATTGAAATATTATGGTCTGATGAAAATAAACCAACTAAATATTCATATGAATTTTTAAAAAAAAATTCTTTAAAAAAAGAAGAAACTAAAAGTAATACTCAATTTTGGAAAGATAAAGACATAAAAAATCAAATTTTCATTAACTATAAACAATTAAAAACTAAAGTTGGATTTAAAAATTTATTAAAAAAAATCCACATATATGGTTTTGCAGTCGTAAGAAATTGTTCAAAGAATTTAAACTCTGTTGAATATATAGCTAAAAAAATAGGTTATGTCAGAAATTCAATTTTTGGAGGATTATGGACTTTTGAATCAAATAATAAAAAAGCAGACAGTGCATATTCAAACCAAGAACTGAGACCACATACAGACTCTACATATAGTAATGATGCTCCAGGTTTACAATTACTGCTTTGTTGTAAGTATGATGCTAAAGGTGGAGATTCTATAATGGTAGATGGATTTAAATTGGCAAATGAAATCAAACAAAAATATAAAAAACATTTTAAAACTTTAACAAATACAAAAGTTAAAGGTTCTTATATTGGTGATGGTGTTCGCCTTGAAGCAAAAAGACCAATAATAAAATTAAATGAAAAAAATAATTTTGATCAAATTAGTTTTAACAATTACGATAGAGCACCTTTTAGAGAAACTAATCAGAAAACAATTAATTTTTATAAAGCAATTAAAGTATTTGATACGATGGCAAACCAAAAGCAATATCAGTGGAGGCATATTTTAAAACCTGGTGAATTACTAATTTTTAATAATTGGAGAGTAATGCATGGTAGAGGTGCATTTTCAGGTATAAGAAAAATGGCTGGTTGCTATATCAATAAAGAAGATTTTGATAGCTGTTGTAGAATGAATAATATTATCTAAATTTAATTAAATTAATGTCCAAAACTACATCGCTTATATGCGCTTTGATAACAACATTTATTTGGGGCACTGCTTTCATTGCTCAAGACACAGGTATGGACAATATTGGTCCATTAACATTCAATGCATCTAGATTTTTTGTTGGTTTTCTTACAGTCCTGCCAATTGCTTTAATTTTAGAGAGAAAAAAAATTAATTATGAAATCAATTCTAATAAAAAATTATTTTTAAAATATTTATTTTTAATGGGTATATCATTATTTTTGGGTACCTACTTGCAGCAAGCCGCATTACAATATACGAATATAGCTAATGCAGCTTTCTTTACAGTTTTTTATGTTCCGTTAGTTCCAATTTTATTATTTTTTATTTATTCTATTAAAGTCCATTGGAGTCTTTGGCCTTCAATAGGTTTATGTATAATAGGTGTTTACCTATTAAGTGATTTTTCAAACTCAGAAATTATGATAGGTGATGCTTTAGTTATTCTATGCTCACTATTTTGGGCTTTACATATAATTTTCGCTGGAAAATTTATGGAGAAGTTTAATATACCAATTTTTTATGCAGCATTACAAGCAGCTCTTGTTTTTGGTTTATCTCTCATATTTGCTTTTATTTTAGAGGAAGTAGTTATTACAAAAATTTTAACCGAGTATAGTTCAATATTATATGCAGGTGTTTTATCTGGAGGAATTGCTTTTACTTTACAAATGTTTGCACAAAAAAATATTGAAGAAGCTCCAGCAGCAATAATTTACTCTCTTGAAGGTGTCTTTGCAACAATTGCTGGATGGATTATTTTAAGTCAAGTTCTTAACATAAATAATATTATAGGATGTGTATTAATTCTTATTGCCGTAATATTTTCTCAAATTGCTCCAACGTCCAAAAAAATCATAAGTAAATAATTGAAAAAAGAATAATACTTAAAACTATTCTATAAATAACAAAAAAACTCAAACTAAACATTTTAACATAAATAAGAAAATATTTAATTGTAAAATAAGAAAATAAAAATGAAGCTGAAGTAGAAAAAATAAATATAGCATCAAAATTTATTTGATCATCAATAACATCTTTGAATCCCAAAACACTTGCTCCTGTTAAAGCTGGAATAGACAAATAAAAAGCTATCTTTGATGATTCAACTCTGTCAAATTTTAAAAATCTTGAAGCTGTAATTACTATACCTGATCTACTGACTCCTGGAATAATAGCTAAAATCTGAAATAACCCTATTATAATAATACTTTTAATATTTAATTCTGAAGAAATTTTATTTTTCAACTCAAACTTATCTGAAAAGTATAATAAAATTCCAAAAATTAAAGTTGTCCAAGCGACAACTTTTAAGTTTCTAAATTGATCAATTAAATTTGTGGAGTAAAAAATATAACCAACAATAACTAAAGGTATAGAACCAAGAATTATTAGTAGAAATATATTTTTATTAATAATGATATTTATTAACTCTTTTCTAAAAAATAAAATAATTGCCAACAAAGAACCTAAATGCAGACTAATATCTAATTGTAGGTTGCTAACATTGAAGTCACTCAATCTTGATATAATTAAAAGATGTGCAGACGAGCTAATTGGAATAAACTCAGATATTCCTTGAATAATTGATAAAATTAGAGTCTCTACATATTTTGAAATCATTAGATCCAATACTTCATAATGAAATTGTAACCAAATTAAAGCAATTACATATTTGCATATCATCTATGCATAATAAGAAAAAACCGCTGATTTACTTAAGTTTTGTTTAATATTAGTCAATATTTATGACCTTGTAATTGTTTATTATTAAATTTTTATCGTATATACAGCGTCCACCATGTCAGAAAAAATGCTTAAGTTTGTTGATATAGGTCAACAAAATCCACCTAAAAGAGATATATCAGACCGAAAAGAGGATTTTGATGAAATATATCAAGAATTTCTAAAAGATAGAGCTGTTCAGCAGTCAAGCAGATGTTCCCAATGTGGAGTACCATTTTGCCAAGTTCATTGTCCATTAAGTAACAATATACCAGATTGGCTTAAACTAACTGCTGAGGGAAGATATGAGGAAGCTTATCAATTATCACAAAGCACAAACAACATGCCAGAAGTTTGTGGAAGAATTTGCCCCCAGGATAGGCTGTGTGAAGGAAATTGTGTAATAGAGCAATCGGGTCATGGAACAGTAACTATTGGATCAATAGAAAAATATATCACAGAGAAAGCTTGGGAAAATGGTTGGGTTAAACCAATAGAAATAAATAGTGAAAAAAAAGAGAATGTAGGAATTATAGGTTCTGGTCCTGCCGGACTTGCTTGTGGAGAACAACTCAGAAAAAAAGGATACAAGGTAACTATATATGATCGTTATGACAGAGCTGGAGGGCTACTAATATATGGTATCCCAGGATTTAAATTAGAAAAGCATGTTGTTCAAAGAAGAATAAAACTTTTGGAAGAAAGTGGAATTAAATTTGTCTTAAACTTTGAAGTTGGAAAAGATTCCAGCTTGACGGAGTTAAGAGAAAAACATGATGCAATTTTAATAGCTACAGGAGTTTATAAAGCCAGAGAAGTTAATCTACCTGGTAACGATTTGAGTAATATTTTCCCTGCAATGGAATTTTTGACAGCATCGAATAAAAAAGGACTAGGTGATAAAGTTGAGTTGTTTGATAATGGAACTTTAAATGCTGAAGGCAAAGATGTTGTAGTAATTGGAGGTGGCGATACAGCAATGGACTGCCTAAGGACTTCAGTGAGACAGAATGCTAAATCTGTAAAATGTTTGTATAGAAGAGATAGAGAAAATATGCCAGGATCAGCAAGAGAAGTTGGCAATGCAGAAGAAGAAGGTGTTGAATTCATTTGGTTAACAAGCCCTAAAGAGTTTAAGGGGACAAATAAAATTGAAAGTGTAGTTGTTAATAAAATGAAATTGGGTGAGCCAGATGATAGCGGTAGAAGAAAACCAGTTGTTGAAGAAAATTCAGATTTTGAAATTAAAGCTGATCTTGTAATCAAAGCACTTGGATTTGATCCAGAAGATCTTCCAAAATTATTTAATGAAGAAAAATTACAAGTATCAAGATGGGGAACAATAAAAGCAGATTTTGATACAATGGAAACTAGTATAGAGGGAGTTTTTGCAGCTGGAGATATAGTTCGTGGAGCATCTTTAGTGGTTTGGGGTATCAAAGACGGAAGAGATGCCGCAACATCAATTGATAATTATTTACAAAGTAAACAAAAACTTAGAGTTGCTTAATGAAGTTAAGAAATAAAAATTTAAAAATTTTAAAAAGTAATCATGTTTACTCGGAAGAAATGGAACATGATGCATGTGGTGTAGGTTTAGTAGCTTCTACCGAAGGTCTAAAATCAAGAAAAGTTGTAGAATATGGAATTGATGCCTTAAAAGCTGTTTGGCATAGGGGTGCAATCGATGCAGATGGAAAAACAGGTGATGGTGCTGGAATCCATATTGAAATTCCTAAAGATTTCTTTGAGGAAAAAATTGAAGTCACTGGTCATAAACATGATAATTCTGAACTATGTGTGGGTATGATTTTCTTACCAAGAAATGATTATAGTGCTCAAGAGCAATGTAGAACTATTGTTGAAAGTGAACTAACAAAGAGAAATTTTAGTATCTATGGCTGGAGACAAGTTCCTGTTGATCCCTCTGTCTTAGGAGAAAAAGCTGAACAAACAAGACCTGAAATTACTCAAGTGTTGTTCACATACAATGACAAAAAAGTTGTTAATAAATCTCTGGAACAAAAATTGTATGAAACTAGAAGAGTAATTGAAAAAGAAGCTCTCAATAATCAATTAAATAATTTTTATATATGTTCATTTAGTTCTAAATCTATCATTTATAAAGGAATGTTTTTAGCAGAAGCCTTGTCAGATTTTTATACTGACTTAAAAGATGAAAGATTTATATCTAGGTATGCAATATTTCACCAAAGATTTTCAACGAATACTGCGCCTAGTTGGGACTTAGCTCAACCGTTTAGGTCTATAGCGCATAATGGTGAAATAAATACCCTTAAAGGAAATATTAATTGGATGAAGGTGCACGAAGAAGAGATGTTTAGTCCAGTTTTCGAAGATATAGAGAATCTTAAGCCTGTAATACCAGCTGGAAATTCTGACTCTGCATCATTAGATAATGTTTTTGAGTTATTAAATATTTCTGGACAGCCGGCTCCTCTAGCAAAATTAATGTTAATACCAGACGCTTGGTCAAAAAAAAATAAGGTATTAAAAAAAGATCATCAACAACTATTCAATTTTTTAAATAGTACCATGGAGCCTTGGGACGGGCCAGCTGCTATAGCTGCAACAGATAATGAATGGGTAATTGTTGCAACCGACAGAAATGGATTAAGACCACTTAGATATACAGTGACAAGAGACAAACTTCTTTTTGCAGGAAGTGAAACAGGAATGATAGATTTAAATGAGAAAAAAATTGTATCCAAAGGAAGATTAGGACCTGGAGAAATATTAGGAGTAAGAATAGAAAAAGGCAAAGTATATTCAAACGATGAAATAAAAAACTACCTTTCAAAAGAATATAAGCATTACAACAATCAGATTATTGATCTTGATAAAAAATTAGAGGCAGAAACTGAAAAAGTATTGCTAGAAGGCCAAAATTTGAGAAATTTTCAACATTGTTTCGGATATAGCATAGAAGATTTAGAATTAATTCTTCATCCAATGGCAGAAGATGCTAAAGAAGCAACAGGCTCAATGGGTGATGACACACCTTTAGCAGTTTTATCTGACAAATATAGACCACTATATCACTACTTTAGACAAAACTTTAGTCAGGTTACAAATCCACCAATTGACTCTCTAAGAGAAAACAAAGTTATGAGTTTAAAGACAAGATTTGGAAATCTTGGTAATATTTTAGATTTTAGTAAATTAACTAAAGACAATATTTATGTCTTAAATAGTCCGATATTATCAAATGCACAATTCGAAAAATTTTTGAAATTCTTTGGAAATAATAATAAAGTTTTAGATTGTACATTCAGCAAAGATGATGATTTAGAGACATCAATAAATTTACTCAAAGTTAAATCTGAACAAGCTGTTAGAGAAGGAATTAAACAAATAATATTATCAGATAAAAATATTTCAGAAAATAGAATGCCTATTCCAATGCTTTTATGTATAGGGGCAATAAATACACATTTAGTTAAATTAGGTTTAAGAGGTTATGTTTCTATTAATGTTCAAACTGGAGATGCTTTAGATACTCACTCTTTTGCAACATTAATTGGTGTTGGTGCCACTACAGTGAACCCTTATTTAGCTTTTGATAGCTTATATCAAAGACATTCTAAGAAATTATTTGGAAATTTCACTTTTGATGAATGTGTTTCAAGATACACTAAATCAGTCAATCTCGGTCTTCTTAAAATAATGTCTAAAATGGGAATTTCTGTTTTAAGTTCTTATAGAGGTGGATGTAATTTTGAAACTGTGGGACTAAGCAGAACAATTGTGAAAGATTACTTTCCCGGGATGTTATCAAAGATTTCTGGAATTGGTTTAAAAGGAATAGAAAAGAAAATCAGAACTATACATAAAGAAGCATTTTTCAATAATTCAAATATTTTACCTATTGGAGGTATTTACAGATATAGAAAAAATGGTGAAACACATCAGTATCAAGGCAAACTAATTCATTTACTTCAAACTGCGGTTGGACAAGGATCTTATGAAATATATAAAAAATACACAAAAGGTATTTATAATCTAAATCCAATAAGTTTAAGAGATTTAGTAGATTTTAAATCTAAAAATCCCATCAATATATCTAACGTTGAGCCTGCATCTAATATATTAAAAAGATTTGGAAGTGGAAGTATGTCTCATGGAGCTTTATCTAAAGAAGCACATGAAACTCTTGCTGTTGGTATGAACAGAATTAAAGGCGCATCTTGTAGTGGTGAAGGTGGAGAAGATGAAAAAAGATTTAAGATTATGGAGAATGGAGATAGTGCAAATTCAAGGGTTAAACAAATTGCATCGGCTAGATTTGGAGTAACCATTAATTACTTAAATAATTGTAATGAGATTGAAATCAAAATTGCACAGGGCGCTAAACCAGGTGAAGGTGGACAATTACCAGGTTTTAAAGTTACGGATGAAATTGCGAGATTGAGACACTCAACGCCAGGAGTTACTTTAATATCACCTCCACCTCATCATGATATTTACTCAATAGAAGATCTAGCTCAATTAATTTATGATTTAAAACAAATAAATCCTAAGGCTAGGGTTGGAGTTAAATTAGTTGCTTCATCAGGAATTGGAACGATAGCTGCTGGAGTTGCAAAAGCTAAAGCAGACATAATTTTAATCTCAGGGCACTCAGGAGGTACAGGAGCCACTCCACAGACAAGCGTTAAATATGTTGGAGTTCCTTGGGAGATGGGATTAACAGAAGCAAATCAGGTATTGACTTTAAATAACTTGAGACATCAAGTGACGCTTAGAACTGACGGTGGAATAAAAACAGGAAGAGATGTTGTAATTGCAGCCATGATGGGAGCGGAAGAATTTGGTGTAGCAACAACTGCTTTAGTCGCAATGGGATGTATAATGGTCAGACAATGTCACTCAAATACATGTCCAGTGGGTGTTTGCACACAAGATGATAAATTAAGAGAGAAATTTACAGGAACTCCAGAAAAAGTAGTAAACCTTTTTACATTTATAGCAGAGGAAGTAAGAGAAATACTTGCTGATCTTGGTTTTAAATCTTTAAATGAAGTAATTGGAAGAACTGACTTACTAAGGCAAGTAAGTAAAGGATCACCAAACTTGGATGATCTAGACTTAAATCCTCTTTTTGTTCAGGCAGATCCTGGAAAAAATAAAAGATATTGTGAGAAACCTGAAATTAATTCTGTTCCAGATACTTTAGATCAAAAATTATGGCCAGAAATAGAAGTCAAAATAGATAAAAAAGAAAAAATAAATCAAGAATTTGAAATTCAAAATACTGATAGAGCAGTTGGTACTAGAATTTCTTATCATTTGTACAAAAAATTTGGAAATAACAATCTTGATGAAAATTCGATCGAATTAAATTTTAAAGGTTCAGCAGGCCAATCCTTTGGTGCTTTTGCTATTAAAGGATTAAAACTAATTTTAAAAGGGGATGCAAATGATTATGTTGCCAAAGGATTGTCAGGTGGAACTATTGTGATTAAATTACAAGATGAAAGCAACCTTGTTTCAAATGAAAATACTATTATTGGAAATACTGTTTTGTATGGAGCTACTTCAGGAAAATTATTAGCTGCAGGACAAGCAGGAGAGAGATTTGCTGTTAGAAATTCAGGTGCAATTGCAGTAGTAGAAGGCTGTGATTCAAATGGATGTGAATACATGACAGGCGGAAGCATTATTATATTAGGAGATATTGGTGATAATTTTGGAGCTGGCATGACAGGAGGTATGGCATTTATTTATGACCCTGAAAATCAATTTGATAAAAAAGTAAATCCTGAAAGTGTAGTTTGGCAAACTCCAGAAACTAAATTTTGGATTGAGCATCTAAGGAAATTAATTCAAGAGCATGCGATAGAAACAAATTCAACCATCTCGAAAAAAATTGTTGAGAATTTTGAAAACGAAATAAATAATTTTATCCAAGTTTGTCCAAAAGAAATGTTAGATAAGTTAGAAAATCCTATATCAAACAAAAAATTAGTCGGTCAAGCTAGTTAGTATTTTTAATAATATTATCTAACTCTTTGCAAATAATATTTAGATTTTTTTTTGACGAGAGACTATGGTCACCCTTCTTAATTATATTTAATTTTTTTTTTGCTTTGCTGAAGATTTTTAAAACTTCTCTTGAGTATTTAATTGGTACAACTTCATCTTTTTGACCATGGACCATAGTAACAGGTATTTTCATTGGAATTTTAACATTCAAAACTTTATTTTGTTTTTTTCTTCCATCTTTAATTAATTGATTAGTTATGAGATACTCATACCCACCATTTTTAATTTTGCTAATACCTTTTTTGATAATTTCACTCTTTGTCTTTTTTGAAAATTTTTTCCACATTATTCTTGTTAAAAATTCTGGAGCAGAGCCAATTCCCATAAAGCCTTTAATCTGTTTCTTAATTGATTTAAATAATAATAAAGAAATCCAAGCACCCATACTAGAACCTATTAAAATTATATCATTTTTATTAACTATATTCTTAATAGTCTGTTTTGCATCATTTGCCCAAGTGGAAATATCCCCTTTTGTAAATTCACCTGAAGATTTTCCGTATCCAGAATATTCTAGTGCCAAAAAACCCAGTTTATTTTTTTTAGCATAGTTTAAAAATCTTTTAGGTTTATCTCCTTCTATATCGGATGCAAAACCTGGTAAAAATATAATATAAAGATTTTTCTTATAATAATTGCTTATATATCTTAGTTTTTTTGTTTTAGAAATTTTTAGAAATTTAAATTTTTTCATATAAAGTATTAAAATTGATTTGAAATATTATAACTCTACCATATGCATCCAAAATTGAAAGTTCTGCAAGTTATACCAAAACTTGGATACGGTGGCGCAGAAACAGGTTGTTATGATATCGCTCACTATCTACATGAAAATGATTGTAAATCTTTTTTAATTTGCAACGGTGGTGCATTAACAAAGTTTATAGATAAAAAAAAAGTTAAATATATAAGATTACCTGTTAATTCCAAAAACCCCATTTTAGTTTTTTTTAACTCAATAATTATTTCTTTAATAATTTTATTTTATGGAATTAATATTGTCCACGCGAGAAGTAGAGCACCTGCATGGTCTTGTTTGCTAGCTGCCAAAATCACACGACGTAAATTTGTAACTACATTTCATGGAACATATAATTTTAAAAGTAAATTAAAAAAATTTTATAATTCTGTAATGTTGAGATCAGATCTAATTATTGCTGGGTCTAATTTTATATTTTCACATATTAAAGAAAACTACTCTGAATACCTTAATGATAAAAAAAAATTCTTGGTGATATTTAGAGGCATTAATACTGATTATTTTGATCCATCAACTACTATAGAAACAGAGGAAGATGAATTATTTAAATCATGGGGACTTAAAATTGAGAGAAAAACTGTTCTATTACCAGGAAGATTGACAGAATGGAAAGGCCAAGAAATGTTTTTAGATGCTATTAATAAAGTAAATATTAATTTAGGACACGAGGTATTTAATGTAATTATTCTTGGGAGCGATCAAGGAAGAGAACTTTACAAAAAGAAACTTATTAGGTTAGTTGAACAGTACAGATTAACTAACCAAGTAAAATTTATAGATCATTGTAAAAATATGCCTCTAGCTTACAAAGTTTCAGACATCATAGTTTCTTCATCTATAGAACCAGAAGCTTTTGGAAGAATATCTGTTGAGGCTCAGGCAATGAAAAAACCAATTGTTGCAAGTAATATTGGGGGATCAAAAGAGACTATAAATGAAAATAAAACAGGATTTTTATTTGAAGCAAATAACTCTGACGATCTTTCAAAAAAATTAATAGAAATTATGAATTTAGATAAACAGACCATCAATCAAATGGGCATAGAAGGTAGAAAAAATGTCGTTTCAAAATTTAATGTTGAAAAAATGTGTTTTTCTACTTATTCAGAGTATAAAAAATTAATAAACTAATGCCAAATATTACATTACCTGATGGAAAAAAATTAAACTTTGAAAAAAGTATAACAGGCACAGAGGTTGCTGAAAAAATTAGCAAGTCTTTAGGTAAGCAAGCTTTGGTGATGAGCATAAACGGTGAGCTTAAAGATTTATATACTGTTATTGATCAAGATTGTTCTATTGAAATATTTACAGCTAAAGATCCTGAGGGTTTAGAAGTCATTAGACATGACACTGCACATATAATGGCTATGGCTGTTCAAGAACTATACCCAGGCACACAGGTAACAATTGGGCCAGTTATAGAAAATGGATTTTACTATGATTTTGCAAGAAAAGAGCCTTTTACTAGCGATGATTTAAAAAAGATTGAAAAAAAAATGTCAGAGATAATAGATAAAGATGTAAAAACAAGAAAAGAAGTTTGGGAGAGAGATAAAGCAATAAATCATTTTAAAAAAATTGGAGAAAAATACAAAGCTGAGATAATTGAGAGCATTCCTAAAAACGAAGAACTTACGGTTTATCATCATGGGGAAACATGGCATGATTTATGTAGAGGTCCACATTTAGTATCTTCTGGTAAAATAGGTAAGGCTTTTAAATTGACAAAAGTATCTGGAGCTTATTGGCGTGGTGACTCTAATAATGAAATGCTCCAAAGAATATATGGTACTGGTTGGGCAACTCAAAAAGAATTAGACCTTTATCTTCAGAGAATTGAGGAAGCAGAAAAAAGAGATCATAGAAAAATTGGAAAAGAAATGGATTTATTTCATTTTAGAGAAGAAAGTCCTGGATCTGTGTTTTGGCACCAGAAAGGATGGAATTTGTTCCAAAAATTAGTTTCATATATGAGAATGAAACAAGATCACGACGGTTACAAAGAGATAAATACGCCAGAAATACTTGATAGATCTTTGTGGGAAAAATCTGGCCACTGGGAAAAATTTGGAGCTAATATGTATACTTCAACTACACCAGATGAAAAAGTATTTGCAATTAAACCTATGAATTGTCCTGGGTGTGTTCAAGTATTTAATCAAGGACTTAAAAGTTATAGAGACTTACCTTTAAAGATGTCAGAATTTGGAAAAGTTCATAGATATGAACCTTCAGGTGCATTGCATGGATTATTGCGTGTAAGAGCCTTTACTCAAGATGATGCACATATTTTTTGTACAGAAGAACAAATTACTGAAGAATGTTTAAGTGTTACAAATTTAATTTTAGAAATTTATAAAGATCTTGGTTTTGAAGATGTTATTTTAAAATATTCAGATAGACCAGATTTAAGAGTTGGTGACGATAAAGTTTGGGATAAGTCAGAGGCTGCGTTGTTAGAGGCAATCAAAGCGACAAAGCTAGAATACTCTATTAATAAAGGTGAGGGAGCATTTTATGGACCAAAAATTGAATTTGTTTTAAGAGATGCAATCGGTAGAGATTGGCAGTGTGGAACCTTGCAAGTAGATTTAAATTTACCAGGTAGATTAGGAGCTTCTTTTGTTGATAAAGATGGAACTAAAAAAGTACCTGTAATGTTACACAGAGCATTATTTGGATCTTTAGAAAGGTTCATAGGTATCCTTATAGAGAATTATGCAGGCAAGCTGCCATTTTGGATATCACCTTTACAGGCAGTAGTTATTCCAATCTCTAGTGATTTTGATGAATATGCTAAAAGTGTAGCTAAGGAATTAAAACGGATTGGTTTGATTGTCGAGGTGGATCTTAAAAATCACAATTTAAATTATAAAATAAGAGATCATTCTTTAACAAAAGTACCAATGTTATTGATTTGTGGAAAAAAAGAAGTTGACTCCAACAGTGTAACTATTAGAAGATTGGATTCTAATAAACAAGAAAATATGGCTTTGAAAGAATTTATAAAAAAATACTCCGATCTAAATAAAGCCCCTTCAATCTAAGTGGCAGAATTTAAACAAAATTATTTTCAAAAAAGAACTAAAGCAAGAGGCCCAAGGTCTAACAACAGGATTACATCAAATGAAGTTCAAGTTATTGCAAGTGATGGCGAAAATTTAGGAATTTTAAATTTAAATGAAGCTATAAATAAAGCAAAAAATGAAGGTTTGGATTTAATTGAAATTGCTCCGAATGCAAAACCACCTGTCTGTAAAATTATGGACATGGGTAAATATAAATACGACGCACAAAAAAAAGCTAACAAAGCAAAAAAAAAACAAAAGAAAATTGAATTAAAAGAAATAAAATTAAGGCCAGTCACAGAAGTTCATGACTACACTTTCAAAATTAAAAATGCTCAGAAATTTTTGGCAAAAGGTGATAAAGTCAAATTTACAATAAGGTTCAAAGGGAGAGAGTTACAACATTCAAACCTTGGCAATGAATTAATGGATAAAATTAAGGCAGATATGGAGACTATTGGGAGAGTAGAGCTTCAGCCAAAATTTGATGGAAAGCAAATGATTATGGTAATCCAGCCTTTATAAGCCATATTTCTAGTTGTAAATTTAATTTAATATTTGTATAACCCCGAAAATTATGCCCAAGTTAAAAACAAAAAGTTCAGCTAAAAAAAGATTTAAAATCTCAGCTAAAGGCAAGGTTATTACCCCACAGGCTGGAAAAAGACACGGCATGATTAAAAGAACGAATTCACAAATTAGAAAACAAAGAGGCACGACTGTTTTATCCAAACAAGATGGTAAGATAGTGAAATCTTATATGCCTTACAGCTTAAGAGGATAAAATGGCAAGAGTTAAAAGAGGAGTAACAAGCAGAGCTAAACATAAAAAAGTTTTAAAAGCTGTTAAAGGTCAGTGGGGAAGAAGAAAAAATACGATAAGAGTTGCAAGACAAGCAATGGAAAAAGCTATGCAGTATGCTTATAGAGATAGAAGAAATAAAAAAAGGGATTTCAAATCACTGTGGATACAAAGGATTAATGCTGGTGTCAGATCCGAAGGTATAACATATTCAAAATTTATTAATGGTTTAAGCAAATCAGGAATTAAATTAGATAGAAAAATTCTTGCAGAAATTGCTTACGATAACCCCGAAGCATTCAAAACTATAGTTAAAAAGGCTCAAGCAGCATTAAATTAATCAAGACTATTGTTTTTCTTCCTCTAACAAATATTCTATTAAAATGTCTGATATTAAAAAAATAAAAGGTGATTATATAAATAAGCTTAACACAGAAAATAACATCGAAAAAGTAAATAAAATCAAATCCGAACTATTTGGAAAAAATGGAATTATATCAAACGAATTTAAAAAATTAGGTTCGATTTCTGTAGAGGAAAGAAAAAAGTTAGCCTCAGATTTAAATAATATTAAAGATGAACTTCAAAATAAAATATCAATCAAAATTCAGGAAATTGAAACTAAAGAAATTAATTTAAAGCTTGAGAAAGAAAAAATTGATGTAACTCTTCCAGAAAGAAATATTGAAATTGGCAAAATTCATCCAGTCTCCCAGGTAATAGATGAAATTTCATCTATATTTTCTGAAATAGGATTTAGTGTTGAGGAAGGCCCAGATGTAGAAAATGAATATAATAATTTTACAGCATTAAATACACCGGATAACCATCCAGCTAGAGATATGCATGATACTTTTTACCTTGATAATAATAAGGAATTACTTTTGAGAACCCACACATCTCCAGTTCAGGTAAGAACTATGCTAAAAGGTAAACCTCCTTTTAAAATTATTGCTCCAGGACGAACTTACAGATCAGATAGTGATCAAACTCATGCTCCGATGTTTCATCAAGTTGAGGGACTTCATATAGATAAGAATATAAATATGGGACATTTAAAAGGATGTTTAAATTATTTTATTAAGGAGTTTTTTGAAGTTGATAAAATTAAAATGAGATTCAGACCAAGTCATTTTCCATTTACGGAACCTTCAGCAGAAGTAGATATAGGATATGAAATTAAAAATGGAAAGATAGTAATTGGTGAAGGTAATAAATGGTTAGAAATTCTAGGCTGCGGAATGGTTCATCCAAATGTTTTAAAAAATGTAAATGTTAATCCAAGTAAATATCAAGGATATGCCTTTGGAATTGGCATAGATAGACTTGGAATGTTAAAATATGGAATTAATGATTTAAGAGCATTTTTTGAGACTGATTATAGATGGTTAAGTCACTTTGGCTTCGATCCACTGGATGTCCCTTCAAATTATAGAGGACTAAGTAGATGAAGTTCACAGTTGACTGGTTAAAAAACCATCTTGATACAAAATTTAACAATAATCAAATAATAGATAAATTAACTAATATTGGTCTAGAAGTAGAAAGTTTTGAGAGTTCTACATCTGAATTAGATACATTTATTGTTGCAAAAATTATAAATGCCAAAACTCATCCAAATGCTGACAGATTGAAGTTATGTGATGTTGATATAGGTAGCGATAAAACAATTGAAGTAGTATGTGGAGCCCCAAATGCAAAAAATGGTCTTTTGACTGTTTATGCATCTCCAGGATCGATTATTCCTAAAAATCAGATGAAATTATCTGTAAGTAAAATAAGAGGTGTAACATCATATGGAATGCTCTGTTCTGAGTCAGAATTACTATTATCCAATGAAAGTGATGGAATTATAGAATTAAAAAACAATAAATATGCAAATAAAATTGGAGAAAAATATTTTAAAAACACTTCTGAAAAAGTAATAGATTTATCAATTACGCCTAATAGACCAGATTGTTTAGGAGTAAGAGGAATTGCTAGAGATTTATCTGCTGCTGGTGCTGGTAAATTAAAAATTAATAAAAAACCCAATTTAAAATATAAAGGTAATCAAAATATAAACGTAACAATAAAAAAAGAAAAAGCTCAAGGATGCACAACATTTGGAAGTTGTTTAATAAAAGGTGTAACAAATAAAGAGAGTCCAAAATGGCTAAAAGATAAAATTCTGTCTTTAGGCCAAAAACCAATATCTGCGATAGTCGATATTACTAATTATGTAATGTTTGATTTAAATAGACCATTACACGCTTATGATGCAGATAAAATAGATAATGAAATTATTGTTAGAAGTTCTTCTAAAGGAGAAAACTTCGAAGCCTTAGATAATAAAAAATATATTTTAGAAAATGATATGTGCGTTATTTCTGACAGGTCTGGAGTCCTTGGTCTTGGCGGCATCATTGGTGGGACAAGATCTGGAACAGAATATTCGACCAAAAATATATTATTAGAGTCTGCTTATTTTTTACCACGTTCAATAAGAAAAACCTCTAAACAATTAAATATAGATACAGATGCAAAATTCAGATTTGAAAGAGGCATAGATCCTCTTTCAATTGAAGAAGGATTAATAAAAGCTTCTGAACTAATAAAACAAATTTGTGGAGGTGAAATAAGTAATTTAGATGTAAAAAAAATTGAAAATTATAAAAAAACAATAATAAATTTTGATCCATTTCTTTTTGAAAAAACGACTGGATTTAATGTTGAAAATAAAGAATTAATCAAAATACTAGAAAAGCTAGGTTTTAATGTATCTAAGAATAAAAAAATTTTAAAACTAGAAATACCTTCATGGAGACCTGACATAACTCAACCAATAGATATTGTTGAAGAAATAGTGAGAATAAAGGGTTATGAACATATTAATACTTCAGAACCTATTAAGACAAGACTAAAGCCAACACTTAATTATTATCAGAAATTATTTCATTTTTTACAAAGATCTGTCGCATCTAAAGGTTATTTAGAGACCGTGACATGGTCATTTACTGACTCTAAAATTAATCAATTATTTAAAGAAAATGATGAAGAAATACCAATTGTAAATCCGATTAGTACAGATCTAAATGTTTTAAGAAATTCTATATTTCCAAATCTATTATTTTATTTGAAGAAAAATTTAGATAGAGGATTTAAAGATATTTCTTTATTTGAAATTGGTCCAGCTTTTAAAGGAAAAAATCCTGGAGATCAACTGACAGTGATAGGCGCTGTAAGAGCAGGAAAGATTTCAAGATTGTCTTGGAATGATAAAGAGAGAATAGTAGACACATTCGATGTAAAAAAAGATGTTATACAAAGTCTTTATGAAGCAGGGATTAATAAAGATGATATTATTATAGACGATAGAACTCCTTCTTACTATCATCCAGGAAAATCTGGAGGAGTGTACCAAAATAAAAACGAAAAAAATGCTATAGCATATTTTGGTGAAATACATCCAAACATAATTAAAAAATTAGATATAAAAACCGAAGGTTTGGTAATATTTGAAATTTGTCTAGATTATATAATAGCGTCAAAACAAAAGATAAAAGACTCAAAATCTGAATATAAATTTTCTGATTTCCAAAAATCAGAGAGAGATTTTGCATTTATTATTAATAAAAATTTTAAATCTCAAGAATTAGTTAATATAATTAAATCTGTTGATAACAAATTAATAAAGTTAGTAAGAGTATTTGATGTTTTTGAGGGAGAAAACATACCAGAGGGAAAAAAATCTATAGCTGTTAATGTAACTATTCAGTCAGAAGAAAAAACATTAAATGAAAATGACCTGGAAAATATTAATAAACTAATTATCTCTTCCGTTGAGTCAAAGTCTGGCGCAAAAATTAGATCCTAAAAATGGGTGATACAATAGACAACATTAGAAATTTTGCAATTATAGCTCATATAGATCATGGTAAATCAACTATAGCAGACAGAATAATTCATAAATGTGGAGGTTTGAGTGATAGAGAAATGAAATCTCAAGTGCTTGACTCTATGGATATAGAAAGAGAGAGAGGGATAACAATTAAAGCACAAACAGTTAAATTAAATTATAAAGCTAAAAATGGCAAAAATTATATTTTAAATATTATAGATACTCCAGGCCATGTAGATTTTAGTTATGAAGTTAGTAGAAGCCTTTATGCGTGCGAAGGCTCAATATTAATTGTAGATAGTACACAAGGAGTAGAAGCCCAAACTCTTGCAAATGTATATCAAGCACTTGATATAAATCATGAGATTATTCCAGTGTTAAATAAAATTGATCTACCAGCATCTGATCTTGAAAGAACGAATAATCAAATTGAAGATGTTATTGGCATAGACACATCTAATTCTGTTCCTTGTTCTGGAAAAACTGGACAAGGAATAGATGAAATTCTTGAGCAAATCATTAACTCTTTACCTGGACCAAAAGGTGAAAAAAATAGCAAATTAAAATGTTTATTAGTTGATAGCTGGTATGACACTTATCTTGGAGTAGTTATATTAGTAAGAATTATAGATGGAAAACTAAAAAAAAATATGAGAATAAAAATGATGTCTACAAATCAAGAATATATCGTAGAAAAAGTTGGTGTTTTTACCCCGAAGGCAAAAGACGTTAGTGAACTTAATGCTGGAGAAATAGGTTTCATTACAACTGGTATTAAAATTTTATCAGAAACTAAAGTTGGAGATACTATATGTGATGCAGAGAATCCTCTCCATGATGCATTACCGGGTTTTAAACCAAGTAAACCTGTAGTTTTTTGTGGTTTATTTCCTGTAGATAGTTCAGAATATCAAAAGTTAAAAGATGGACTTGCTAAATTACAATTAAATGATGCAAGTTTTTCTTATGAAGCAGAATCATCATCTGCCTTAGGACTTGGTTTTAGATGTGGATTTTTAGGCCTCTTACATCTTGAAATAATCACAGAGAGGCTTGAAAGAGAATTTGATATTAATTTATTAACTACAACACCTGGCGTTGTTTACAAAGTTCACTTAAATAATGGTGAAATTATTGAACTTCAAAATCCCTCAAATTTGCCAGATCCTACTTATATAAAATTAATTGAAGAACCATGGATTAAAGCTACAATTATCACTCCAGATCAGTATTTGGGATCAATTATTAAGTTATGTCAAAATAAAAGAGGTATACAAACTAATTTAAGTTATTCAGGAAATCGTGCAGTAATTAATTATGAGATACCTTTAAATGAGGTCGTATTTGATTTTAATGATCGTCTTAAATCTATGACAAGCGGATATGCCAGTTTTGATTATGAGATTATTGATCACAAAGAAGGAGATCTAGTAAAAATGAGTATACTTGTAAACTCTGAACCTGTTGATGCTCTTGCAATGATGATACATAAGGATTTTGCTCAAACTACAGGTAGAGAAGTTTGTGAAAAATTAAAAGATTTAATTCCAAGGCACAACTTTATGATACCAATCCAAGCAGCTATTGGTGGTAAAATTATTGCTAGAGAAACTATCAAAGGTTTTAAAAAAGATGTGTTAACAAAAATTCATGGGGGTGGAGCGACAGATAGAAAAAGAAAACTGCTTGAAAAACAGAAAAAAGGTAAAGCTAGAGCTAAGCAATTTGGAAAAGTTGAGATTCCTCAAGAAGCATTCATAGGTGTTTTAAGAATTAATAAAGAATGACAAAAGACATTATAATCTTAATTTTATTTTTAACAATTTTGTTTCTAACATATAGAGCAAATAAAAAAAAAGTTAGAAATTTATTTTATAAAAGTAAAATAAAACAAATAGATATATCTGAGCTGGACAAAATTTTTGATGAGAAATTGATAAGCAAAAATTTAAAAGGCCCAAAAGAAGGCACTATAATTAAAAGTTTTATTATTTCTCCACAAAATAAAATAGTAGGAATGACGTCTGATTATGAAGCATGGATAATATCTGTGTTAAGTAAAAAAAGTAATAATATGTTTGAATTCGGTACTTGTAGTGGAAAAACTACTTATTTAATGGCGCTTAATTCAAATAAAGATGCTAAAATTACATCCTTAACTCTTGGGCCAGATCAGGTAAAAAATTTAAATAAAAAAAATATAGATAATAAGATTTCATTTAGAAATATAATAAATGAGAGCATATATGAAAAATTTCTATTTTCAGGAACTGATGTTGAAAATAAAATTAACATTATTTTTGAAGATTCAACAAAGTTTGATGAGAGTAAATATATAAATAAATTCGATTTAATATTTATAGATGGAGGTCATACTTATTCTGTCGTAAAAAATGATACAGAGAAATCATTCAAAATGCTCAACAAAAACGGAATAATTTTATGGCATGATTACGTTCCTGGCAAACAGTCTGCTAAAAACGTTGTTAATTACTTAAATGAAATTTCCAAAGAGAAAAACATTTTAAATATCAGAAATACATCATTATGTGTATTTAGAAATAGCGATTAAAGGAGAGGTGGCCGAGCGGTTGAAGGCGCACGCTTGGAAAGCGTGTATAGGGGAAACTCTATCATGGGTTCGAATCCCATTCTCTCCGCCATATTTTTGTTAGAAAATTGATCTTTTTAATGGGTTTTACTGAAATAGAAAAAAAATCTAAAAAACATCAAATAAATGTTGGTATTCAACACTTATTTCAGCATTTGCACTCCTACCATTTTTAAATTTTTTGTAAAAATGTTATAAAAATTTCTTCCATATTAAAAATTAATGACAAAAAATAATTCAAATAATTACCAAGCTGACTCCATAAAAGTCTTAAAAGGTTTAGAAGCTGTAAGAAAAAGACCAGGTATGTATATCGGTGACACTGACGATGGGACCGGATTACATCATATGGTTTACGAAGTTGTAGATAATTCTATTGATGAAGCTCTAGCTGGTTTTTGTAAAAAAATTGAAATAAGTATAAACGATGATAACTCCGTAACAGTGATTGATGACGGCAGAGGAATACCTGTTGATATTCATAAGGGAGAAAAAAAATCAGCTGCAGAAGTTATAATGACACAACTTCATGCCGGTGGAAAATTTGATCATAACTCTTATAAAGTTTCTGGAGGACTACATGGAGTTGGAGTATCAGTTGTTAATGCTCTTTCAGAAAGATTAAAACTTACAATTAATAGAGATAATAAAAAATATTACATAGAATTTAAAAATGGAGATGCTAAAACTTCATTAAAACAAGTAGGTAAATCAAAGACTAGTGGAACCGAAATTAATTTTGTTCCATCGAAAGATATATTTTCATCTATTAAATTTAGTTTTCCCATATTAGAAAAAAGAATGAGAGAATTGGCCTTTTTAAATAAGGGTATAAAAATAGTTTTAAGTGATTTAAGACAAAAAAAACCAAAAATATTAGAGTTTAAATTTGATGGGGGTATTACTGAATTTGTACAATTCATTGATGAGAAAAAAGAAAGTTTAAAAAACAAAAATGAAAATGATCTTTTTAAAAAACCTATATACATAGAGGGTTTAAAAAACAATATTGATGTTCAATGTTCCCTTAAATGGAATGCAGGGTATAGTGAAGATGTATTACCTTATACTAATAATATTTATCAAAAAGATGGAGGAACACATCTTCTTGGATTTAGAAGTGCATTAACAAGAGTAGTAAATAAATACGCAAATGAACAAAACTTATTAAAAAAAAATAAAGTTTCTTTATCAGGAGATGATGTTAAAGAAGGATTAACTTCAGTTCTTTCTATCAAAATTCCTGACCCAAAATTTTCATCTCAAACAAAAGATAAATTAGTCTCCTCAGAAGTTAGAAATATTGTCGAAACAATCATTAACGAGAAGTTGTCTACTTGGTTCGATCAAAATCCTTCAATTTCAAAAATTATATTAACTAAAATTATACAGGCTGCCGTAGCAAGAGATGTAGCTAGGAAGGCAAGAGAAAATGTAAGAAGAAAAGGAGCCTTAGAATTAACAGGATTGCCCGGAAAATTAGCCGATTGTCAAAACTCAAAACAAGATGGTACCGAACTATTTATTGTAGAGGGTGACTCAGCTGGTGGTTCAGCTAAACAAGGTAGAAATCGTGAAAATCAAGCAGTATTGCCGCTTAGAGGAAAAATATTAAATACTTTTACAGATCTTAATGGATCGAAAAAGAATGGAAATGCCAATGATTTAAGAACTAAAAGCTTATCAAAGATGATTTCATCAAATGAAATAGTTACATTGATAAACGCACTTGGTCTAGATCCAAAAAATGAGGACATAGATCTCAAAGATTTAAGATATGGAAAAATAATTATTATGACAGATGCCGATGTTGATGGCTCACATATAAGAGCATTACTATTAACGTTTTTTAACAATAAACCATTCGATAAATTAATTGAGTTTGGACATATTTATCTTGCTCAGCCCCCTTTATTTAAAATTAATAAAGGAACTAAAAGTATATATATCAAAGATGAAAATGAGCTTGAAAGTTATTTAATAAAAAATTCAAAAGACATTAAAAATTATAAAAAGAATTCTAAAGAATTTAATAATATTCTCCAAATTGAAAAGTCTAAACTTAACATTCAAAGATTTAAAGGACTTGGTGAAATGAACCCTGAGGAATTATGGAACACAACTTTAAATCCTGAAACAAGAAATTTGTTACAAGTTCAATATTCAAAGAATAGTAAAAAAGATCAAGATTTGATACAAACCTTAATGGGTAACGATGTTTCATCAAGAAAAGATTTTATTGTTGAAAACGCAATAAATGTTTCAAACTTAGATATTTAGATGGATTTAAAACAATCTGTCAAAACAGCATCATTAAATAAGTCTACTTACGTCAATTTAAGATGGATAGGAATTTTAGGTCAATTTATAACTATAAACACTGTAAAATTTGTTTTTAATTTCGAATTCAATTTTATTTTATCTAATCTGATTATTTTTGTTGGAGTTTTAAGTAATCTATACTTAATATTTTTTTATAAAAAACCTTTACTTTCAAATGTTTCCTCTTTTAATTTTTTATCTTTAGATATTCTTCAATTGAGTGCTTTGCTTTATTTATCTGGGGGTATTTTAAATCCATTTTCAATATTTCTTTTGATTCCAAGCGTATTCGCTGCATCCAATTTAAACATTAAAACAAATATTGCTTTAATTGTAATTACTCTAGCATCAATTATATTTTTAACTTTTTATCATTATGAAATGCCAAAACCATTGGATGAATATAGTATTAGCTTGTATTATTACTATGCAATTCCTCTAGCACTGATAATTGCATTATTTTTTTTGAATTATTTCGCTTTTATTTTTGGACAAGAAACAAATCTTAGGAAAGATGCTTTAGATAAAATCCAAGAAGTAATTTCCAAAGAACACGAACTTGTTTCACTCGGGGGACAAGCTGCAGCTGCAGCCCATTCATTTGGCACTCCATTGTCTACAATTAAAATAATTTCTCATGATTTATTTGATCAATTTAAAGATAATGACGATGTAAAAAAAGATCTCGAACTATTAATTAGTCAAGTTAACAGGTGTAATGATATTTTAAAAAAACTAACATTAAATCCTACTATAGAAGATGATTTTATTGACAAAAATAAAACGCTTTATGATTATATCAACGAGATAGTTAACTCATTTCAGGAAATTTCAAATAAGAATTTCAATATTGATAAAGAGCAAGATTCTAACTCATTTGAAATACTAAAATCTGTTGAAATTGTTTATGGTTTGAGGAATTTTATTGGAAATGCTAACAAATTTTCAAGTGAAAATATCTATATTGCTATCAAAAGTGATAGTCAAAAGACTGAAATAACAATAGAGGATGATGGTCCTGGTATACCAAAAGATATACTTAATAAGATTGGAGAGCCTTATATTAAGACACTTAAACCTAAAGATAATAAAAAAACTGGGTTAGGCTTAGGGATTTTTATAGGCAAAACTTTGTTAGAAAAAAATTCTGCCAAAATAACAATTAGAAATTCAGAAACTAGAGGTGGAGCTGAAGTAAAAATAGAGTGGGAAAATAAAAATTTAAAAAAATTAGTGTAATTTTTTATTATTTTCAAACAAACCACTAAGCTGACCAATCATTACATCCCCTAACTCTTGAACATCGGCAATTTTAATCGCTTTTTTATAATATCTCGAAACATCGTGGCCTATACCTATGGCAAGAATTTCGATATCACTTTTGTTTTCAATCGATTTTACAGTTTGCTTTAGATGTTTTTCTAAAAAATCACCCGAGTTTACAGATAATGTTGAATCATCAACTGGAGCTCCATCAGAAATAACCATAAGAATTTTTCTTTCTTCTTTTCTTTTCTTAAGTCTATTGAAAGCCCAAGTAATAGCTTCACCATCAATATTTTCTTTAAGCAAACCCTCTTTTAACATTAAACCTAAATTTTTTTTTGATTGTCTCCAGTGAGTATCAGCAGATTTATAAATTATATGTCTTAAGTCATTCAAACGTCCTGGATTTTTTAATTTTCCAAGTTTATTCCACTTTTCTCTGCTCTTACCACCCTTCCAATTTTTTGTTGTGAAACCAAGGATTTCTACTTTAACTGAACATCTTTCTAATGTTCTAGATAATATATCAGCACAAAGGGCTGCAATAGTAATTGGCCTCCCTCTCATTGATCCAGAATTATCTATAAGTAAAGTTACAACTGTATCTTTAAACTCCAAATCTTTCTCTTTTTTAAAGGAAAGAGAATTATATGGATCAATAATTATTCTTGGTAATTTTGAACTATCTAATAAACCCTCTTCAAGATCAAATTCCCAAGATCTATTTTGTTTTGCAAGTAACTGTCTTTGTAATTTATTTGCGAGTTTTGTAATTATGTCTTGGAAACTAGTTAGCTGTTGATCTAAATTTTTTCTTAATTTAGAAATTTCCTCTGAGTTTTCCAATGTTTCTGCTTTTGCTGTCTCATCAAATTCTGAAGTATATATTTTATATTCTTTATTACTTATACCTAAATTTTTTTTCTGAACAATATTTTCTATTTCATTATTTTCAGCATCATCATTTCCCAGTTGCTCATCAAGTCTAAATTCATTCGTTTGGTCAGAACTATCAACACCTTCATTTATACTATCTTCTTCTCTTTCCTGAGAGTCTCCACTATCTGTTTTTTGATCGTCTTTTGAATTATTACTATCTTGCTCATCTTCTTTCTGCTCTTCTTTTTTATTTTCTTCTTCAGACTCGAAGATTTCCATATTCTGAAGAATTTCTGATATTTTAGAATTGTATGTGTCCTGATTCTCTGCATTTTCTTTTAGAAAATCTATGTGTTTATCTAAAGATTTTTCAAAATCATCTTTCCAGTATGATAAAATTTTTTTAGCACTTTCAGATAAACTTACATTCATTAGTTTATTAAGCATGTAATATTCAAATGCTTCAGAAACGTTTGATTCTTCTTTTTTTTTTATATTTTCAGATTTTGCCGTACTTATCTTATTGTTATATTTGGTCATTAAATTTTTAGAAATTCCCCTCATCATTTGTGATCCTAAAAGTTCATATCTTATTTTTTCAGAAATTTTATAGAGTGTATGGCAAGTAGGCGTTTTTGGAATATTTTGTTCCAAAGTGGAATTATCAGAAAATTTTCTTTTTAATGCCTCTGAGTCTGCCTCTGCTCTTAATTTAATAAAGTTTTCTTTATCTTTTAAATTATCAAACTTGGAAATATTAAACTCTTTTAAATTTTTTTTGTCTTTTAATGGATACGTTTCACCTGAAATTGCTTTAATCGTCGAGTTTAATGCTTGTTTAAATTGCTCTTTTATAAGATCATCTTTGTTCATTAAACCTGAATATTTAACATTGACTCTGGCAGTTCTTCGCCAAAACATCTTTGATAGTATTCTGCGATTGTATTTTTTTCTACATCATCACATTTATTTAAAAAAGTTACTCTGAACGCATATCCCACATCTTTAAATATTTCAGAATTTTCTGCCCAATGTAGTACTGTCCTAGGACTCATGACAGTTGAAATATCTCCAGCCATAAAGCCTTTTCTTGTAAGTGTCGCAACTTTTATCATGTTTGCAACTCTCTCTTTACCTTTATTATTATCTAAAGATTTATTTTTTCCTAAAATAATTTCCATTTCTTTTTCCAAAGCTAAATAATTTAATGTTGTTACAATGTTCCATCTATCCATTTGTCCCTGGTTAATTTGTTGTGTTCCATGATAGAGTCCAGTTGTATCTCCTAAACCAACAGTATTTGAAGTTGCAAATAATCTGAAATATTTATTTTGCTTAATCACCTTATTCTTATCTAATAAAGTAAAATTTCCCTCAGCTTCTAAAACTCTTTGAATTACAAACATCACATCTGGTCTACCTGCATCATATTCATCAAATACTAAAGCTATTGGATTTTGTATAGACCAAGGAAGAATTCCTTCCTTGAATTCTGTAACTTGTTTTCCATCTTTGATTACAATTGAGTCTTTACCAATTAAATCAATTCTACTAACATGGCTATCTAAGTTAATTCTAATACATGGCCAGTTTAATCTAGCCGCAATTTGTTCTATATGTGTGGATTTACCTGTTCCGTGATAGCCTTGCACAAGAACTCTTTTATTAAATGAAAATCCAGAGAGGATCGCTAAAGTTGTGTCTTTATCAAATTTATAAGTTTTATCTATATCTGGCACATAATCAGTTTTTTTTGAAAATGCGTCCACTTCCATATCAGAATCTATACCGAATGTTTGTTTGATGGATAATTTAATATCTGGGGTCTGTTCAATATTTGTTGTCAATTTTGTCCTTATAAGTATTTTTTAATTGGGTATAAGCTAAAGTTATCACTTTAAGCTTATCTTCAAATTTTTTATTGCCAGCATTCATATCAGGGTGAAATTTTTTCACAAGTCTTTTGAATTTTTCTTGTATTTTGGCCCATTTTAAACCAACTCCAACACCCAAAATTTCAAAGGCTTTAAGATCATTATTATTAAACTTAAACTTATTCATATGGTTCAAGTTACTAAAATCTTTAAATTTTCCATTTTCATCTTTTAAAGTATTATTCCACAATATTTTGAAAAAATTATCTGAAGAGCTAAAACTCTGTGTAGGCTTATGCCATGTCATGTCAGATTTTAAAAAATTGATTACTTGTTCGTCGCTCATACCTGAAAAATAATTCCAGCTTTTATTAAACTCTCTTACATGCTCAAGACAGAGAAGCCTATATTCTTTGCTGTTATCCTTTTCTTTTGGTGCTTTGTAAAGTCCCTCTTCTTTACAATTATTCCATTCACAAATATTTTTCATATTATATAATATCAAGTTTAATGGATATTAATCAACTTTCAAAAAAAATTGAAAATAAACTTTTGAAAGACAATTCCATAAAAGATGTAAAGATAATTGACAACACTTATAAGCATTTAAAACACAATTCACATCAGGAAGGTAAATTTCATATTAAATTAGAAATAAATTCTGATATATTAAAAAAAACAGATAGAATTCAGTCTAATAAAGTAATTTACAAAATTTTAAGTGAAGAATTGAAAACTGATATTCATTCTTTACAAATAAGCTTCATTTAATTCTTTTAATAAAAACTTGTTCAATTCAACAGATTTGGCCTGATAACTTAGGTTTAACTTTCCAAAATTCCTTATTAATATTAAGTTTATACTATCTGATTTATTTTTTTTGTCACTTTTCATAAAATTTAGAATTGATGTAATTTTCCTTTTATTAAAAAGATCTTTATATTTATTTTTAATTTCTATCTTTTTAATATGATTATTTATTAATTCTGAATTTGAATATGAAATAATTTTTCTTTCTTTACTAAAATTTACAGCATTCATTAAACCAAATATAACAGCTTCTCCATGATTTAATTTTTTTGAGTATCCAAGAGTAGCCTCATATGCATGAGCAAAAGTATGCCCAAGATTTAAAGATTTTCTTAAATTTTTTTCTTTTTCATCCTTTTCAATAATTTTTTTTTTTAATAAACAGCTATTTAAAATTGCGTTAATTATAAAATTACCTTTTAGGTTTAAAATCTTATTAAAATTTTTATCTAAAAAAAACAAAATTTTTTTTGCTATCAATTAGACTACTTTTTAATATTTCAGCATATCCACATATAATTTCTCTTTTGGGTAGAGTATGTAGTAAATTAATATCTGAAATTACTAAATCGGGTTGATAAAAACTTCCTACAAGATTTTTTCCAAATTTATTATTAATACCTGTTTTGCCACCTATTGAAGAATCGACTTGAGCTAATAAGGTGGATGGGATGTTTATAAATTTTATTCCTCTTTTAAATGTGCTGGCTGCATATCCAACTACATCTCCTGTAATTCCTCCACCAAATGAAATTATACAGTCTTCTCTATAAAAATTATTTTTAAATAAAACATTATGTATTTTTTCGATACTTAGGTTGCTTTTATTTTTCTCATTTGCACTAAAATTTAAAGTATAGATTTTTTGATTTTTTAAATTTCCTAAAAGTAATTTTCTAAATTTTTTTGGTATCTTACTGTCAATTACGATTAAACATTTTGAAAATAATATTTTATTTTTTTTTAAAATATTTCTTAATTTTGAAATTAGATTGGTACCAATATGAACCTCGTAATTTTTACTTTTAGTTTTAACTTTTATTATTTTTTGTTTCATATTTTTTTATAATTTTATTTGCTATTTCATTTTTATTTAACTGATCGCAATTAATTGTGAAATCTGCCAAACTATATATTTTAGCTCTCTCATTTATTAGTTTCTCTAGATCTGTTTCACTTAATGTCATAGCTAGAGGTCTTTTTTTGCTGCCATTTATTCTTTTAATTATTATATCTTTTTTCCAGTTCAGCCAAAAACTAAAAGAACTTTTTTTACATTCTCTCCTAATATTAGTATTAATATATGCACCTCCGCCAAGTGATAAAATTTGTTTCTCACCTTTTAAACATGATAATGTTATTTCTTCCTCACAGTCACGGAAGTATTTTTCTCCCTTTTTTTTGAAAATTTCTGCAATTTTCAATTTTTCTTTTTCCTCAATTTTATTATCTATATCAATAAATTTAAGTTTGGTTTGTTTAGAAATCAATTTTCCTATTAAAGTCTTTCCCGAACCCATCATACCAACTAAAACTAGATTTTTATTTGATTCCATATATTTCTAAGTTGAAAAAACACAAATATGTCTTATTTTGATTTTACAAAATTATATGCTTTTAAAACATTATACCACAAAGGAATATAACATAATATGAAATTTGCAATTAAAGCTGTAATTATTTTTTTTATATTGATTTTGTCTATTGTTATTTTGAGTCAGATTGATTTCCCATCCCCTAACAAAAAAATTGAAGTGATTTTGCCTAATGAAAATTTTAAAACAATTAAGTAAAATAATTTTCAAAATAACTTTAATTTTATTTTTTTATAATTATTCTTTTGCAAATGAACCAATCGATATTTGGAAAATTGAAAAAAAAGACATTATTAACAAAGAAAATTCAACCTCAAATATAAACGCAAGTAATAATGTAAACACTAATACAACATTATCAGTTCAATCTAGTTCTGAGATAGTAATAAATAAAGAAATAGAGTCATCCACTATAAAATTAGCTGGATTATATGATCCTGCGCAGAATGGCCTAAAAATTGACATGTGGTCGAACAGTGATGGTTATTTAATTAAAAGTATATTAAATAAAAATTTAAATAGAAACTTGTCTGAATTTTCAAAAAAAATATTAGACATAGCTTTACTAACAAATTCATATATTCCAACAAATAATATTACTGAAGAGGAATTTTTAGAGTTTAAATTTAATCATTTAATAAACAAAAAAGATTTTGAATTAATTAAAGAATTTTTAATCAATAATTCTGAAGTTTCAAATAAAAATAAATTGATTAAATTTTATTCAGAATATTTTCTTTCTAACTCTGAAGTAAAAAAAGCATGTGAAATATTCAATATTAGTGGTGCAATTACTGATAAATATTTAAATTATTTTAAAATTTATTGTTTAATTCTAGAAGATAAAAAAGAACAAGCTCAATTACTTTTTGATTTGTCAAAAGAGTTGGATGAGATTGACGTTTTTTTTGAAAATAAATTTAATATATTAATGGGTTACGCAAGCAAAGATGAAATAATTTCAGACGAAAATATTCTATATTTTCACTTATCTCATAAAACAAATAATGATTTTAATTATGAGCCAAAAATGGATTCACCTAGATATATCTGGAGTTATTTGTCGTCATCAAATATTCTTAAAAATGCAAATTACTTTGATATTGAAAATCCAGAAGATTTAAGATTATTAGAAAGAGCAACTCATGAAAATGTATTTGATGAGAAAGAACTACTAGATACATATAAAAAATTTCAATTTAACATAACACAACTATTAAATGCCAAAGATGCTTATAAGTTACTTCCAGATTATGAAGGCAGGGCTTTATTATATCAAAGATTACTTTTATCTGTTGATGTCGAGCAAAGATTAAGTATGGCTTCTGAACTATATAAATCATTCCAAAAAAAAAAATTAGATAATGCGTTTAATAATGAAATCAAAGTAATATTAAAAAAAATAAAAAAAGATGATGTTCCCTCTAATTATACTACCTTTTATGAAAATCATACCAACAATAAGTTAAAAAAAGAGAGAAAGATAAAATTTAATAATAAAAAAATACATCAGTCAAAATTATTAAATTATTTTTTAAATAAAACTAGTTTGCCTAAAGCTGAAAAGGAAACAAACGATATTTTGAAAAAAATTAAAAGAAACAAAAAATATGTTTTTTCTACAAAAGATATGATTCTTATTGAATCGCTTAAATCAGATGGTGTAAAAATAGATAAAAAATACTCAAACCTTTATGAATACAACTATCAATTTTCCTCTGATATAAAACAAATGCTGTCGAATGGAGAGTTAGGCTTATTATTAATTAAAATAGTAGATATTGTAGGTGAAAGTAACCTTGAAGATCTAGATATAAACACTGTGAATTTATTAGTTTCAACTATGAATGAGCTAAAAAATGTAGATTTAAGGAACGAAATTCTAATAGAAGTCTTGCCTTTAAAAGTCTAAACAATAAATAAATTATGTCAGTAAAAGAACTAATCACAGTACCTGATGATATTCTTAGAAAAAAATCTGAGCCATTAAGTAAAGTTGATGTTAATGAAAAAAAGCTCATAAAAGATTTATTTGAGACTATGTATCATCACAATGGCATAGGTTTAGCAGCTGTTCAAGTTGGAATCCTTAAAAGAGTAGTTGTTTTAGATGTCTCAAAAAATGAAAATGAAAAAAAACCTTTATGTTTTATTAATCCACAAATAAAAACTCTAAGTGAAAAAATGTCTACATATGAGGAAGGCTGTTTATCAATACCCAATACCTTTATTGAGATAGAGAGACCAGAAATTTGTACCGTATCTTATATAGATGAAAATGGTGATAAGAAAGAAATGGAATGTGATGGACTACTCTCAACATGTTTACAACATGAAATAAATCATTTAGATGGAAAACTAATCATTGATTATTTATCTAAAATAAAAAAAGATTTAATAATAAAAAAATTGTCTAAACAAAAAACTTCTAATAGAGTTGTTGTTTAAATGTCAAATATTGTATTCATGGGTACCCCGCGGTTTGCTGTGCCTATTCTAAAAAAAATTAATCAAAAATATAAAATTAACTGTGTATTTACTCAGCCTCCAAGTAAATCAAATAGAGGTCAAAAGTTTACGAAATCATCAATTCATATATGTGCAGAGGAACTTAATCTAGAAGTTAAAACTCCAAAAAAAATTGATGAAGAATATGAATATCTTAAAGAATTAAATTTAGATCTTGTAATTGTTGTTGCATACGGACAATTAATTTCAAAAAAAATTCTTGATTTGAGTAAAAAAGGTTTTTTGAATATACATGCTTCATTATTACCAAAATGGAGAGGGGCGGCTCCAATCCAAAGATCGATTTTAAACATTGAAAAAAAAACTGGTATATCATTTATGAAAATTAATGAAAAATTAGATTCTGGACCAGTATGTAATAAATATTCAATGGATATTCTTGATCAAGATAACGCAGAAATTTTATCAGAAAAATTATCTTATTTGAGCACAGAAAAAATTTTAGAAAATGTGCAAAAAGTTTTAGACGGAGAGGCAATATTTAAAGATCAAGATCATGCAAAAGCTACATACGCAAAGAAAATTCAAAAAAAAGAGGGAAAGATAGATTGGAATAATACTGCTCGTAAAATAATTGCTCAAATAAATGGATTATATCCAAAACCAGGTGCATGGTTTGAGTTTAACAATAAAAGATATAAAATATTAAAAGCCAAAACAAACAAGCAATCAGGTAAAATCGGTGAAGTAATCGACGAACAAATGACAATAGCATGTGGTGAAAATTCAATAAATATTATTGAGATACAAAAAGAGGGCAAGAATCCTCAATTAATTAAAGAATTTTTATTAGGGAATAAGGTTAGAAAAGGAACAATAATTACAAGTGAATAGATATCAGATTCTAATAGAATACGAAGGTACTTTATACAATGGTTGGCAAATTCAAAAAAAAAGTAAGTCAATCCAGGAAAATATTGAGATTGTCTTATCTAAAATATTAAAAGAAAAAATAAAAATTTACGGGTCTGGACGAACGGACACAGGAGTTCATGCTAAAGAGCAATCAGCTCACTTTGATACTACAAACAAAATTATTCAAAAAGATAAATTATTGAATTCACTAAACTTCTTTTTAAATAAAAAAAAAATATCTATTTTAAAAATAAAGAAAAAAAATAAACTTTTTCATTCAAGATATTCTGCAAAAGAAAGACGGTATACATACTTAATTAGAAATGATGCCTCTCCTTCAGTCATCAATTTTAATAGAGAGTGGCATATTAAAAAAAAAATTGATATTGAATTGATGAAAAAGGGAGCAAAAAAATTAATTGGAACTCATGATTTTTCAACTTTTAGAGCATCTAATTGTGCTGCAAAAAGTCCGGTAAGAACCATGAAAAAAGTAAAAATAACCAAAGTTAAAAATGTTATAAAAATTCAATTTGTATCAAAGTCATTTCTTAAGAGTCAAGTTAGATCCATGGTTGGTTCACTCAAATACCTTGGTGAAAATAAATGGGACTTAAAAAAATTTACCAGTATATTTAAATCAAAATCTAGAAAAAATTGTGCTCCTATTGCTCCTGCACATGGCTTATATCTTGAGAAAATTATTTATTAGATTTCTTTTTTTTCTTTTTTATTCTCCATCTTGATCCTTCTCTAACTATATAACCACAACAATTTTTGGAACCACACTTACAAGGAAAATCCTTATAGTTTTCATCAAAACTAAAACCATAATCATAAGTTAGTTCCTCATTTTTATTTATGTCTTTAATAGAACTAATCCATAATTTTAAACCTTTACCTTCAACTTCACAGTTTGGATCACAAGAGTGATTAATAAGTCTTGCAGTATTGTAAGCAAAATCACCGTCTAAATCATATCTATTATTTAAGTTAAAAAGATAAATCGCTTTATCATTATCAAATTTTGGATTATTTTCGGTCTGTTTTTTTGTAATTATTTTACCTGTGTAGTAAATAATCTTAGTTCCTTTCTTTATATTTTTAGATGCAAACAGTCCCCTGTTATCAATATTTGATGATTTTTGTTTGTATAGTTTCATGATTATTTATTTTCCGAGTCGATTAATGCATTTACATGATAATTAGCGCTTTCAGCAAGTGCTTTCAGGTCGTATCCACCTTCTAATAAAGATACTACTTTTCCGTTAGTAAATTTATTAGTGGCTTTTAGTGTTCTTTTTGTTATTTCATAAAAATCTTTGGAAGAAAGTTCAAATTGAGCTAATGGATCGTTTTTGTGGGCATCAAAGCCAGCAGAAAAAATTAGGTAATCAGGCTTATATTCAATTAACCTATCTAAAACTCTATCATAAGCATTAAAATACTCCTCAGAATTTGTCCCTGCAGGAAGAGGTATATTAAGAGAATTATTATACTTTCCCTTGTCTTTTTCAGAGCCACCACCAGGATAAAATGGATATTGATGTGTTGATATATAAAGTGAATTTTTGTTGTCATACATTACATCATAATTCCCATTTCCCCAATGAACATCAAAATCTACACATGCAATTCTTTTATACTTATATTTTTTTATTAAATAATTAACTGCAATACCTGCATTAGAAATACAACAGAAGCCCATTGATTTATTCTTTTCGGCATGGTGTCCTGGTGGTCGTACAACACAAAATGCATTTTTATATTTTTTACTCTCAATTCCATCTATTGCACTTATAGCTGATCCTGCAGCCTGAAATACCGCATCCTTACTTCCAGGCGATACGACTGTATCACCATCTAAAAAATTTAAGCCACTTTTAGGAAATGAGTCTTTTAAATTATTAATATAATCTTCAGAATGTGTCATATTAAGAATATCATTAGGAACAACATCTGGCTTACCCCAAAGCAGTTCTTTATTTTTTTTTAAAGTATCAATTATTGAAACTACTCTCTTCGGTTGCTCTGGATGACCATCGCCTGTTATATGTTTTTCTGAAGATTCAGATGTTATAATTGCAGTTTTCAATTGAAGTAATTGTGTAAGATGTTCTTATAAATCTTAGTTAACTTTTTTAAATCTGAGATCGATGTTCTCTCGTTAACCATATGAATAGTATTATTTCTTAACCCCAACTCAAGACGTGGTATTGAACCTAAAAATCTGCTGTCACTTGTGCCCCCTCTACAATTTAATTTTGCATTATTTCCCGTAACTTTTTTTACAACTTTTTTTACCATATAAATTTCTTTATTTGGTTCTGTGTAAAATGCTTCTCCACTTACTTTATAATGTATTTTTGTTTTGCAATTTTCTTTCTTTGCAACTGCATTAATAATTTTACTAAGTTTTTTTTTCAAAGATGTTGATATATAAGTTGAATTAAACCTAACATTAAATTTAGCACTTGCAGATTGTGGGACTACATTTTCAGATATATTATCCACATTCATTTTTGTAAATTCTAAATTTGATGGTGGCATATACTTTGTTCCTTTGTCTAGCGGAACACTTTTCAGTTTAGATATTATTTTAGCAAGAGCAGTACATGGATTTATATATGTCCCATAAAATGCAGAGTGCCCACTTTTTCCATACACTGTTACTGTTGCATTCATAGAACCTCTTCTTCCAATCCTGATTTCATCTCCAACTGATTTATTTGATGACGGTTCGCCTACTATTGAAAAATCAATTTTTTCTTTTTTTTTCTTTAAATATTTCATAACGGCTGGACAACCATGACCTGTAGTTTCTTCATCAGCCGTAATTATTATTGATATAGATCCTTTAAATTTTTTATTTTTAATAAAATTACTTACAGCACTTATCCAACATGCCACGCTACCCTTCATGTCCTGGGATCCTCTTCCATATAAATATCCTTTTTTTACTACTGCTTTAAATGGTGGAAACTCCCAATTGTTGAGGTTAGCAACAACATCTGTGTGACCCAAATAATTAATGTTAGGTTTTGATTTACCAAATTTTGCATATAAGTTTAATGCAGGTTCAGCGCCTGTGCCTTTTGATTTTATTATCTGACATTTAAAACCTAATGAGGAAAGTTTCTTTGAAAGGAACTTCATAATTCCTTTATCTTCTGTTTTAATAGTTTGAAATTTTATTAGCTCCTGAGCTAACTTTAGTTCATTATAAGTTTTCATTAATTTATTCTCTTAAAAGATCGTTTATTGAAGTCTTTGATCTTGTTTTTTCGTCTACTTGTTTGATTATTACCGCACAATATAATGATGGAGCGCTTGAATTATTTTTATCTGGTAGAGAACCTGGAACAATAACAGAATATGGTGGAATTTTACCGTAGCTTATTTCACCTGTTTTCCTGTTAACAATTTTTGTTGATTGTCCAATATACATTCCCATACTTAAAACAGAACCTTCGCCAACTATCACTCCCTCTACAACCTCAGACATTGCCCCTAAAAAAACATTGTCCTCAATGATTGTTGGCAATGCTTGTGCAGGCTCTAAAACTCCTCCAACTCCGCTACCTGCAGAGATATGACAATTTTTTCCGATTTGAGCACAGCTCCCAGCTCTTGCAAAAGTATCTATCATTGTTCCTTCATCAATGTATGCTCCTATATTCACATAGCATGGCATTAAAACAGCATTTTTGCCTACAAAAGATCCTTTTCTCACTGGAGAATTAGGAACCATTCTGAAACCAGCTTTTTCATGGTCCTCTTTAGACCAACCTGCCGTTTTACCTTTTAAAAGATGCGCTTTGTCATACCAACTACTGTAAGGACCATTTAAATTTTCCATTGGGTACATTCTAAAACTTAACATAATTGCTTTTTTTATGTGTTGATGTGTTACCCACTCACCATTGATTTTTTCAGCTACTCTGACTTTACCACTATCTAAGTCATCAATAATTTGATTAACAGTATTTTTTAAACTCTCATCTGAGTTTGGACTTACTTGGTCTCTATTTTCCCAAGCATCATTGATTATATTTTCTGTGCTCATAAATTTAAGAACTTTTTAATAACCTTATTTCTTTTAAAAATAAAGAGAGATTTTCGATTTTATAGTCGATGTAATCTTTATCAGACTCTTTTTTACCCCAGTATTCATTATTGATAAGCCAAGCTGTTATCGTTCCCCGCTTTTTACCTATAGATAAATTTTTAGCTATATCCTCGATATAAAGAGTTTCTTTTGGATTAATCTTAAATTTATCAACCATAAGATCAAAAGCTTTGGCTTCAGGCTTAGGGTGATATTTTGCGTCTACGATATCAAATATATCTTTAAATTGGTCTTCAATACCAAGAGTTTTCACTATATTTTTTACGTGAGCTCTACTTCCGTTTGTGAATATGAATTTATTTAAATTTATATTTTCAAGCTCATTTCTTAAAACAAGATCTTTTTCCATAAATGAAAGATCAATATCATGAACATACTCCAAGAATTCTTCTGGGGGTATATTATGATGTATCATCAATCCATTTAAACTTGTGTTGTATTTGTGAAAATAATCTCTTTGTAATTCTTTAGCTTTTGTAAGGTCTAAGTTAAGTTTATTCGAAATATATTTTGTCATTCTCTTACTAACTTGGCCAAAAACCGCTTCTAAATCATTATATAAAACGCCATCACAGTCGAATAAAATATTCTTTATATTTTTTAAATTATTCATTTTCTTATTAATGTTCCTGCGCCTTTATCAGAAAATAACTCAAATAATATTGAATGTGGTTTTCTCCCGTCAACAATAACAACACCTCTTACACCATTAGATATTGCATCTAGACAAGTATTTATTTTTGGTATCATACCTCCAGATATAATATTATTTTTTAACATCTCGTTGGCTTTATTGAGATTTATTTCAGACATAAGTTTTTGATTTTGATCAAGAACTCCCTCAACATCTGTCATCAAGAGAAGTCGTCTAGCATCGATCTCTTTTGCGATTGAACCTGCAGCAACATCTGCATTAATATTATAAATTTTACCATCATCACCCACTCCTAAAGGGACAACAATTGGAATTTGTTTGTTGTTAATAAAATTTAATATTTTCTCTTTATTAATTTTCTTTGGTGTACCGACATATCCCAATTCTTTACTTTCAGGAATAATATTAATTATATTATTTTCTTTAGGTGATATTGAACAAACATTAGTGTTTTTAGATTTTAATTCATTTAAAATCTCTAAATTAAGTTCTAGTAAAGCCTCTTCTATATATCTTATCGTTTTATCGTCTGAAACCCTAAGTCCTTTGATAAATCTTGTTTCTATATTTTTTTCGTCTAATTTTTTTTTAATGTTTTTACCTCCACCATGGACGACTATTGCTGATAAACCAATTTTGTTTATTACTGAAATATCTTCAATAAACTGATTAAATAGTTTTTTATCTAATAAAACAGATCCCCCGCATTTAATTACTATTATTTCAGACTGGTATTTGTTTATATATTTTTCAACTTCATTAATATTCGGTCCATCTTTTGGAATAATCTTATCTAATTCCATCAATTAAACTGTTTTAACTGAAGTTCTCTTCATAATTACATACTGTTGTGCCATTGTAAGCACGTTGTTAATTGTCCAATATATAACTAATCCAGATGGAAAAGGTGCAAGTATCACTGTTAAAAATACGGGAAAAAACATGAAAATTTTTTGCTGAATTGGATCTGGTGGTGTTGGATTAAGCTTTTGTTGCATCCACATTGTTACACCCATTGCTACTGGCCAAGCGCCGATAATTAAAAATGATGGAACATCATATGGCAACAAACCAAATAGATTAAATAAACTCGTTGGATCTCTTTCACTTAGATCATGTATCCAACCAAAAAAAGGCTGGTGTCTCATTTCAATTGTAACAAACAACATTTTATAAATTGCAAAAAAGAATGGTATTTGAATTAAAATAGGCAAACACCCACTCACTGGATTAACCTTCTCTCTTTTGTAAAGAGCCATCATTTCTTGCTGTAACTTCATTTTATCTTCCTTATGAAGTTCTTTGAGCCTTACCATTTCGGGTTGAAGAACTTTCATTTTTGCCATTGATCTAAATGAGTAGTTAGCGAGAGGAAAAAATAGTATTCTTATACAAGCAGTAATTAGTATTATTGCAATTCCATAGTTGCCAGTTAATTTAAAAAAATAATCGGATATTAAAAATATTGGTTTTGTTAAAAAATATAAGAAACCCCAATCAATCGCTAAATCAAATTTATTAATATTTAGTTTCTCGGCGTAACCATCAACAACATCCACTTCTTTTGCTGCAATAATCACCTTTACCTGATTAGTTTTACTTTCATTAGCCCTGACTTCTGTTGCAGCAGTCTCTATGAAGTTAGCTTTAAATTTATTTTTATAATCGAAATCTGATCTAAAACTTTTATTACTTTCTGGGATTAAACTTGTTATCCAATATTTATCTGTAATACCCATCCATCCTTTATTGGCATTTACAGAGTACTTCTTATCTTTAATGTCTTCGTAATCTTCCTCAACAAGATTATCATCAAAAACACCTAATAAACCTTCATGTAATATATAAAAATCAGTTACATCAGGAGCTAGGTTTCTAATAATCTGTCCGTAGGGATAAAAGTTATAAGTATTTTGAGTATTATTCGTAATTTTTTGGTTAACAGTAAATAAAAATTTATCATCTATACTTATTTCCTTTTCAAAAATTATATTCTGTTCATTATTCCATACTAATTTAACTGGATTTTTTGGTGTTAGCAATTTATTGCCAACAACTTCCCATTTTGTATTTGAATTAGGAACTTCGATATCTTTATTATTTATAGCCCAACCTGTTTCTATATAATAACCATTTTCGGACTCTTTAGGATTAAGTAAAACTACATTTTCATCAGAGTCTAGAGTTTCAGTGTATTTCTTAAAAATCAGATCATCGATTAATGATCCCTCTAGAGAAATAGAACCTTTAATATTTTCATTTTCAAAAAATATTCTTTCAACTTTATTAATTGCCTCTGATCTAGAAATTTTATTATTCTCAATATTTTGCTCTATTTTTGGTGCTTCGTTTAGTTGAAGATTGTTCTTATTTTGATCATTATTAGTTATCTGGTTTGGATCAGAATTTGGTGGAGCAAAAAATAATCCATAGAGAATTATTACTGCTGCACTCAATGAAATTGCTGCTATTACGTTTCTTGTGTCCATTATTTTAGATTCTTTTTCTTTACTGGATCATACCCATGTCCTCCTCCCAAAATTCTTATAGGATGACAAGTTAAAATTCTTTTAGTGCCTTT
>CACAIK010000006.1 GCA_902532525.1 uncultured Pelagibacteraceae bacterium | reverse complement strand
GGTTATAACAGATTTGTTTCTTGATAAATCTCCATAAATAATTATCAAAATAATATAATACATTAATTTTAGCCTACTTAAATCTTTAAAAACATAAGTTATTAATCTATCATCAAAAATGTTTGACTTATTTATCTTATGATGACCAGCATAATATTTGGTATTAGAACTTAATACCCAATCAGCTTGATATTTTTGACCATCAAAGAAAACATCAAGTTTATTATTTTTCATAAATATAAAATGCTGAAACCCTTTTAAACCAAATATTATCTTACCAAGTATTTTTTTTATACGTGTATCAATAGAGTGAACAATTTTAGCATCCCAACCAATACCAGCCATTAAAAAAAAATAATTTTTATTTATTTTTATAAGATTAGATTGTTTATAATTATTTGATGTTAAAATATTACAAATATCGTCTACTTTTTTATTTATCGATAACTCTGCTTGAAGTAAATTGGCTGTTCCAGCCGGTATGTACCCAATTGCAAATTTATCATTAAAATCAAAGTCATTTTTTATCAATTCATTGATAGCAAATGATACTGATCCATCTCCACCAGCAACTATCAATCTATCATAATTTTTATTTTTAAATTCCAAAAATATTTCTTTCGCCTCTTTTTCAGATTTGGTTTTGAAATAATCTACAGAGTTGTTAATTTTTAATTTTTCATAAATCTTATTTACAAATTTTATTTTTTTCCCTGTTGAAGAATTAAGGTTATAAATCAAACAATAATGCATAATTTTTTCGTAACTAATTTTTAATAAATCTTTAACATTTCAATGACATAAGAATTAAATGATTCGAGTTACAGTTGTGTTACAAAATAGGTTTTTTTAATGCCTCCGTTATTAAAATATAAGAGTATATTTATATCTGATGTGCATCTTGGCACCAAAGGTTGTCAAGCTAACAAGCTTTTAGAATTTTTTAAGAATTCAAGATCCGAGAACCTTTATTTAGTTGGAGATATAATCGATGTTTGGGCAATGCAAAAGAGTTTCTATTGGCCTCAAGAGCATAATGATGTCATACAAAAAATATTGAGAAAAGCCAGGCACGGGACAAAAGTATTTTACATAATTGGAAATCATGATGAGGTATTTAGAAAATTTATTCCAATGCATTTAGGTGATATTAAAATAGTAAATAGAGTTATTCATGAAACGCAGTTAGGAAAAAAATATTTAGTTGTTCATGGTGATGCTTGGGACGGAGTAATGAAATATGCTAAATGGCTTTCTAAATTAGGAGCTATTGCCTATGAATTATTACTTAAAATTAATGTTATTATAAATTTTTTTAGAAAATTGAGAGGTAAAAACTATTGGTCATTGGCAAAATTTTTAAAATATAAGGTAAAAAATGCTGTAAAATTTATAGGTGAATATGAAAACACACTTTCTTCATATGCAAAAAGGAAAAAATTTGATGGAATAATTTGTGGACACATACACCATGCTGAAAATTTAAATCTTGATGGTGTTAATTATTTAAATTGTGGCGATTGGGTTGAGTCATGTACAGCCTTGGCAGAAAAATATGATGGAACTTTTGAGATAATTTATTGGGATAAAAAAAGAAACGAATATATTTCAGAAAATATTGATAATAACAGGATCGGTTCATTCAAAAAAGCATCTTAAAGAATGAAAATATTAATTGTTACCGATGCTTATTACCCTCAAGTTAATGGTGTTGTAAGAACTCTCCACGAAACTGGTGAAATTCTTAAATCACAAGGTCAAACTATTGAATATATTACTCCTCAACAATTTCTTACCATGCCCATGCCAAAATATAATGAAATTAGATTGTCCTTAAATGTTTGGCCCCGTGTAAGTAACTTAATTAAATCAATTAAACCTGATGCAATACATATTGCAACAGAAGGACCCTTAGGGTTTATGGCACGAAGACATTGCATTAAAAATGGCTTAAAATTTACCACAAGTTTTCACACAAGATTTGATAAATACATGAAACTTTATATGCCTATCATTCCAGCTAAATGGTCAGAAAAATTTTTATGCAATTTTCATAATAAAGCTGAAAGAATTTTAGTAACAACAGAATCTATGCGTGAAGAATTAATTTCTTTAGGTATTGATAACAATAAAATGGTTACATGGACCAGAGGAGGTAATCATGGTGCATTTAAAAACCCCATTAAGAAAGACTTACCTTATAAAAGACCTATATGGATATATGTTGGAAGAGTTGCTGTTGAAAAAAATATCAAAGCATTTTTAGATTTAGATCTTGAAGGTACTAAAATTATAATTGGTAAAGGTCCTGATTTAAACAATTTAAAAAAAAAGTTTCCAAAAGACATTTTTTTAGGTGAGAAAACAAATGGAGAATTAGCTTCTCATTTTGCATCATCTGATGTTTTTGTATTTCCAAGTAAAACAGATACGTTTGGTATAGTTGTCTTAGAGTCTTTAAATTGTGGCACACCAGTCGCAGCTTACCCTGTACCGGGACCTAAAGATATATTAGGGGGTACTAATATTGATACTTTAGATAATGATTTGAAAACCTCTGCTTTAAAAGCTTTGAAGGTAAGTCGTCAAGATTGTCTTGATTTTGCAAAAAAATATTCTTGGGAGAAAACGGCAAAAATATTTTTTGAAAATATTTCACCTAATAATTAAAGACAATATACATTACATTTGTTAAAACATATCCATGTTTTGGGCAGAGTTGATACTTATAGTTATAATAATCATTTTATTATATTTTTTATTTAAAAAAAATATTAAGCCAGAAAACACAGCACCAGTTGTAAACAAGACTAATAAGGATGATTTAGGAAAAAGAGTAATTATTGAAGAATTAGAAGATCAATTCTTTGCTTTAGATAAATATAATTTAATCAAATATCTAAACAAAAGTGCAAAACAACGTTTTGGAGAAAACCTAATTGATAAAAATATTTCAAGTGTAATTAGAGATACAAAATTATTAGAAACGATTGAAGAGGCTATCAAAGATCAAACAACAAAAAATGTCAATGTAGAAATAAATTTACCATCCTATCAACTTTACAAAATCTATGTTATTCCTGGTCCGACCCATTTGTTTCCAGAAATAAACTCTGTCGTATTGTTTCTAAAAGATTTTACAGAAATAACAAAAGCACAAAAACTAAAAACTGATTTTGTTGCAAATGTGAGTCATGAATTAAGAACACCTTTAGTTTCGATTAAAGGTTCGTTAGAAACTATTCTTGGACCAGCTTCAAAAGACCAAGAGGCGCAAAAAAAATTTATGTCTATCATGTCTGATCAAGTATTAAGAATGGAAAACCTAATCAATGATTTATTGATTTTAAGTAGAATAGAATTGGAAGAACATATCAAGCCTAATAAAATTGTGAGCTTAAATGATCTTTTTACAAATATTAAAAGTAACTTTGAATTAATTCTTAAAAAAAAGAAAATCAATTTACATATTGAACTTATGGAACCAACCTTAGTTTTTGGTGATAATGATAAATTGTTAACTGTATTTTCAAATTTAATTGATAATTCAATTAAATACTCACAAGATGGAAAAAATGTATACGTAAAAAGTCAAATCAGTGAAGGTAAATTAATTGATAAAAATATTGTTATTATCATTAAAGATGAAGGTATTGGAATACCTCACCAGCTAATTCCAAGAATAACTGAAAGATTTTTTAGAGTAGATACAGAAAAAAGTAAAAAGGTTGGTGGTACAGGTTTAGGTTTAGCTATAATGAAACATATTATATCTCAACACAGAGGTGACTATGAGATTCTCAGTAAAGTTAATGAAGGTACTGAAATTAAGATATATCTTCCAACAAAATAATTAATTTAAAAAATTGTTTAAAATTAACTCTTATTCAACCAAGATTTAACAAATCTTTTGTTGATTCGTATCTTAGTTTATTTAAAATTAATTTATGATTAAGATATTACATAGTATTTTAATTATTATTTTTTTTTTAATGTCGATCATTACTAAAAGTAATGCATCAGATATTTCTACAATTTTAAGAAACCAGCAATTAACTGTTTTTGATATTGGTATCTTTAGATTACAGGAAGACTTAAAAAGTTCATATCCTGAAATAAAAAAACATAAAGATGTACCGTATGAAGATATATATATAGATGTTCTCAGTTCCTATTGGAGAAATACAGTAGATTTAATTGTTTCAATTCCAGTAAATGAAAATTTAAAAAAAGAGAACTACATGTCAGATTCATTGAGATGTCGAAACATATTTAATTCTGTTAGGGATCATTTACTGAGAAATGAAAATATGAGTAATTATAGGTTTACTATGGCGACAAGCTATTTAACATCTATTTTTTCTACTCCTACTAGTTGGCCAAAATGGCGTTATGACCAAAGTATTCTTGAGGAATTAGTTAATTTGGTAAAACTGGAAGTTGTCTTAAGACCAACCCCACATCTTGCTTTTAAGGATAACGTAAATCCAGTTTCATGCAAAGGTGGTCTAGAAACTGAAAATAGTGAGATTATTGTCTCAATGAAATACAACTAAAAAGTTAGGTTTTTAACAAAACTGTAATAATTCTGTAATATTTAAGATTCAATAAATTTATACGAGTCAGGCATCTTTTAATTAATAAATAACGAAAGGATTAAAGATAATGAAAAAACTAACTATAGTGATTGCTTCTTTAGTTGCTCTATCAATAGCAACTGTTGCTCAAGCAAGAGATCAAATTAAGATAGTTGGTTCGTCTACAGTATTCCCTTACGCGACTGTTGTTGCTGAAAGATTTGGTGGTTCAGGATTCAAAACTCCTGTAATCGAGTCGACTGGTACTGGTGGAGGAGCTAAACTATTCTGTGCTGGTGTTGGTGAGCAACATCCAGATATTACAAATGCATCAAGAGCTATGAAAGACAAAGAGAAAGCCCTATGTAAGAAAAATGGTGTAAATGATATTGTTGAGATCGTAATTGGTAACGATGGTATTACATTAGCTTACAGCAAAGATGCAAAACCAGTAAACTTTACTAAAGAACAATTATATTTAGCATTAGCTGCTCATACAGTAGTTGATGGTAAGTTAGTTCCAAATATTTATAAAACTTGGGACCAAATTGACCCTAGCTTACCAAAACAAAAAATTTCAGTAATGATCCCACCAGGAACATCAGGAACTAGAGATGCTTGGAATTCTTTAGTAATGAAAAAAGGTATGACTAAAGAAGCTAAAGCTCTTTATAAAGCAGGTTTTGAAGCTGGAAATAAAAAATACAAAAAACCACAAAAACTTTACAGAGAAGATGGAGCTGCTATTGAAGTAGGAGAAAACGATAGTTTAATCATCCAAAAGTTAACTCAAGATAAAGATATGTTTGGTTTCTTTGGTTTCAGCTATTTCTTAGCTGCTAAAGATAAATTACAAGCTGCTAGCATAGATGGTGGACAACCCTCTCTAGCGAGTATTCAAGACTACAGTTATGCAGTTGCAAGACCATTATTTTTCTATGTGAAAAAAGCTCACGTTGGAGTAATCCCAGGATTACATGAGTTTGTGAAAGAATTCACAACTAAGAAAGCTATTGGAAAAGGTGGTTACTTAGCAGATATTGGTTTAGTTCCATTAGACTCTAAGTTGTATAAAACAACTAGAACTAATGCTACGAAGCTAGTTGCTATGGGTAATTAATTATTACTCTGTTAACAAATAATTAAAAAAGGGGTCTTTTTAGACCCCTTTTTTTTGAAATAAGAGTAAAGTCCTCAATAAAGGAGATTCTTTGAACTTAATATTGTTTACATTTATTGTTCTTCTGGGTTTCACAAGTTATTATTTTGGACGTAGAAAAGCATATACAATTCAATCTACAAATAAAAGATTAACTGCATTACCACAATTTTATGGTTATTATCTTGCAATTTGGTGTGCAATACCAGCTTTTATAATTTTTTCTTTATGGGCAATTTTTGAGCCCACAATTGTAAAACTATTAATCTTAAGTGATTATTCAAATCAAGGTTATCTTGATGATGAATTAAATTTAATTTACGAAAAAACAAAAGCATTGTCTCGAGGACAATTTACCGGAGAAATTACACCTTTTATTGAGGCTTCAGCTGAAAAATATTTAAGTCTTCGATCAATAGCTCAAAGTTCAAAAGCTGTTATAGTATTATCTATAATTATTGCCTCTGTTGCTTACGCTTATAAAAAAATTTCATCTAATTCTAGAACAAGAGAACCAGTTGAAAAATTTTTGAAAGCAGTTTTATTTACAGCTTCTTTAGCTGCAATATTAACTACTGTTGGAATAGTATTTTCACTTATATTTCAAACTATAGATTTTTTTAAAGTAATTCCATTATTTGATTTTGTCTTTGGAACTCATTGGTATCCTGCAAAAGCTTTTGTTAGAGATTCTTCAGAGGCTTTAGATCCAACAATGTACTCCGATACTTTTGGAGCAGTCCCTATTTTTGCTGGTACTTTTTTTATTGCTTTCATAGCTATGTGTGTTGCTATTCCTATTGGACTAATGAGTGGAATTTATTTGGCTGAGTATGCATCAGTTAAAGTTAGACAATACGCAAAACCTTTAATTGAAATTTTAGCTGGTATACCAACAGTTGTTTATGGATTTTTTGCTGCTCTAACAGTTGGACCTTTTTTAAAGGAAATAGGTAATAGCATGGGTTTAGACGTTTCAGCTGAAAGTGCTTTAGCGGCAGGCGGAGTAATGGGCATTATGATTATACCATTCATTTCAAGTTTAAGTGACGATGTGATTACAAGTGTACCTCAAAGCTTAAGAGATGGAAGTTACGCTATGGGAGCAACTAAATCAGAAACGATAAAAAAAGTTATTTTTCCTGCAGCATTACCAGGTATTGTTGGTTCTATTTTATTAGGTGTTTCAAGAGCAATTGGAGAAACAATGATAGTTGTTATGGCCTCTGGTTTAGCTGCTAATTTAACTTTAAATCCATTAGAATCTACTTCAACAATTACAGCGCAAATTGTTGTAATATTAATTGGAGATCAAGCTTTTGGCGACCCAAAAACGCAAGCTGCATTTGCTTTAGGTATGTCATTATTTTTAGTAACGCTCTGTTTGAATATTGTGGCCTTAAGAGTAGTTAAAAAATATAGAGAAAAATATGAATAAAAATAAAGAACAATTATTAAATAAAAGATATAAAGCTGAAAAGAGATTTCGATTATACGGTCAAGGTGCAATTTTTATGGCACTTTTATTTTTAACAATCTTTATTTTTAAAATTTTTTCGACAGGCTATTCAGCCTTTCAAAAAACTTGGCTTATTGTTCCAGTTACTTTTGATGCTGAATTAATGATGTTAGAGCAAAATCCTTCTAAAGAGGATTTAAAAGATGCTGATTATTACGATATAGCATTAAAATCAATGGCTGATTTGGATCCAAATGCTAATGAGGATCAAGAAAATGAGCTGAAGAGAATGGTCTCTTACTTTTTCGAAAGAGAGATTAAAAGGGAACTTTTAAACGACCCCTCATTAATTGGAAAAACTAAAGATGTTTATTTAACTGCCTCAGATGATTTAGATCAAGTATTTAAAGGCAATTATCCAAGAGATTTACCTGAAGATCAAAGAAGAGTTACGGATTATCAATTAAAGATTTTTGATCAACTTGTAGAACTAGGAAAAGTTGAAAGTAAATTCAATTTAAGTTTTTTTACATATCCTGATTCAAGAGAAGCTGAATTAGCTGGTATAGCAAGCTCATTTATGGGATCAATTTTTTCTATACTTGTTTGTTTAATGATAGCTTTTCCTGTAGCAGTTCTAGCAGCAATTTATTTAGAGGAATTTGCTCCTAAAAACAGATTCACTGATTTTATTGAGGTAAATATAAATAATTTAGCAGCAGTACCTTCAATTGTTTTTGGTCTTTTGGGACTGGGTATTTTACTTGCTGTATTTCAATTACCTAGGTCAACACCTCTAGTCGGTGGAATAACTTTATCGTTGATGACTTTACCAACAATTATTATTGCTTGTAGAGCATCTTTAAAAGCAGTTCCTCCAAGTATAAGAGAGGCAGCACTTGCAATGGGTGCTAGTAAAATGCAAACTACAATGCATCATACAGTTCCGTTATCTATGCCAGGGACTTTATCCGGTACAATAATTGGTTTGGCCCAAGCTTTAGGCGAAACCGCACCTTTGATATTGATTGGCATGGTGGCTTTTGTAAATACAATACCAGGATCTCCTTTAGATCCAGCTGCAAGTTTGCCAGTGCAAATTTATATTTGGGCAGAGAGCGCTGAAAGAGGTTTTGTCGAGAAAGTTTCTGCCTGTATTATGGTTCTATTAGGATTTTTAATTATAATGAACTTATTTGCACAAATAATTAGACATAAATTTGAAAAAAAATGGAGTTAAGATGATAAAGATAAATTCAAAAAATGTAGATGTTTACTATGGAAAAAAACAAGCTCTATTCAATATAAATTTAGATATTGAAGAAAATCAAGTTACAGCACTGATTGGGCCTTCAGGTTGTGGTAAATCTACTTTTTTAAGATGTCTAAACCGAATGAATGACGTAATTGATATATGTAGAGTAAAAGGGCAAATTATAATTAATGATTTTGATATCAATGATAAAAGTTGTGATGTTGTTAGATTAAGAGAAAAAATTGGTATGGTTTTTCAAAAACCAAATCCTTTTCCTAAAACTATTTATGAAAATATTTCTTATGGTCCAACAATTCATGGTATGGCTCAATCAAAGAATGAAATGGATGAAATAGTTGAAACTAGCTTAAAAAAGGCAGCATTATGGGAAGAGGTGAAAGATAGACTTCATGAACCAGGTACTGGTTTGTCTGGTGGTCAACAACAAAGATTATGTATAGCAAGGGCAATTTCAGTTAAACCTGAAGTTATTCTAATGGACGAGCCTTGTTCTGCTTTAGATCCTATTGCTACAGCTCAAATAGAAGAACTAATTGATGAGTTAAAAAAAGACCATACTATTATAATAGTCACTCACTCAATGGCACAAGCTGCAAGAGTTTCTCAAAATACAGGTTTTTTTCACCTTGGAGAATTGATAGAACATGGTTCTACTGATAAAATATTTAAGAATCCAGAAAACAAAAAAACTCAGGATTATATCACAGGGAGGTTTGGATAATGACCGAAGCACCACATACAGTAAAGTCTTACGAAGAAGAACTTAAAAATTTAAATAGCAATATAATTAAAATGGGTGGATTTTGTGAAGAAGCTTTGGGTAAAGCTATTCAAGCAATTACTACAAGAAATAGTGATAATGCTGAGGCAGTAATAAAAGATGATGAAAAAATTGATAAATTTGAGACTTTAATTGAACAGCAAGTAGTAAATTTAATTGCTTTAAGACAACCTATGGCCATAGATCTTAGAGAAACAGTCACTGCTTTAAAGATATCTTCTGACCTTGAGAGAATAGGTGATTTAGCAAAAAATATTTCTAAAAGAACTCTTTTGTTAAATGAAAATTTACCAAAAAATTTAGTAGATGCTATTATAAGAGTATCTTCGGATGCTCAAAAACAATTGAAATCAATATTAGATGCATATTTAGAAAGATCTTCGAGTATGGCAATTAATGTATGGGAAAGCGACGAACAAATTGATGATTTAACAAATTTATGCATGCAAGAAGTGATTAGATATTTAAAAGATAACGAAAATAACTTAAGTGATGGAACCCACTTATTATTTGTAACTAAAAATATAGAGAGAATAGGTGATCATACAACCAACATTGCTGAGCAAGTATATTATTTAGTTAAGGGAGAATATCTAGAGGGTGATCGACCAAAAGGCACAGAACCTATTGTTACTGGAGAAAAGTAAAATATGTCGGCTCACATTTTTATAGCTGAGGACGAGGCTGCTATAATAACTCTACTAAAGTATAACCTTGAAAAAGAAGGTTACAAAGTAAGTTTCTGTGAAAATGGTGAAGATGCGCTTAAACAAATTAAAGATAAGCTTCCTGACTTAATATTAATGGATTGGATGTTGCCCGATTTGTCAGGCGTTGAAATATGTAAAAATTTAAAAAAAGACAAAAAGCATAATGACATACCAGTAATAATGTTAACAGCAAAAGGCGAGGAGGAGGACAAATTAAGAGCTTTTGATACAGGTGCAGATGATTATGTAACAAAACCATTTAGTCAAAAAGAACTTAATGCAAGAATTAAATCTTTACTCAGAAGATCAAAACCACAATCCACCGTTGATGTTGTTGAGTTTACAGATCTAAAAATAGATAGAATAACAAAAAGAGTTTATAGAAATAACATTGAAATATCTCTAGGACCTACAGAATTTAAATTATTAGATTTTTTTATCAAAAATCCAAAAAGGGTATATTCAAGAGAACAACTCTTAAACAATGTTTGGGGAGAAAATATTTACGTTGAAACTAGAACTGTCGATGTGCATATCAGAAGATTAAGACAGGCTATTAATATAGATAATACTAAGCCTTTAATTAGAACTGTAAGATCAGCAGGTTATTCTTTAGAATCTTGAAGGTCTTTAGGTCTAGTAAATTCTTTAATTAAACCATTTCCATCTAATTTATTCCATTCATTAAAATCAAAATAAATTTTTGCAAATGCCGATGTCGGAAATTTGTAGTTTAATAATTTAAAATGGTTGTTGTTGTGATTTTTTGTCAGTGATCGTATTAGATTTCTAACAGTAGGTTCATGGTTAATTAAAAGCACTGATTTATATTTTTTTGGTATTTTTTTTATTATATCTATAATTTTATCTTCACTTGATAAGTATAATTTTTTTGAAGAAATAATTTTTTTTGGTTTATCTATTTTTTTTAATAAAATTTTTAGGGTTTTCTTTGTTCTTTTTGATGATGAAAGTAATATGTAATCAAACTTATAATTGTTTTTAACAAAAAATTCACAAATCTTTTTTGCATTTTTCTCGCCACGCTTACTTAATGGTCTTTCATGATCATCAAGATTTGGGTGGTCCCAGCTAGATTTTGCATGACGCATAACGTATAATTTAAGCATAAATTTTAAATATATGACTGCATTAAAAAAACAAGATAAAGAAACACTAAAATCTAAATACATAAATAGAGAGCTGTCTTGGCTAAAATTCAACGATAGAGTTCTTCTTGAGGCCCAAAATTTTGAAAATCCTCTTTATGAAAGAATTAAATTTTTATCTATAGCTGGATCAAATTTAGATGAATTTTTCATGGTTCGTGTTGCAGGTTTATATAGTCAAATCAAACAAGATGTAGATTCACTTAGTTCTGATGGTCTTACTCCTGAAGAACAAATGAGTGAAGTTATTTTGGAAACAAATAATCTTCTTAATAAACAAAATAAAATATTTAGAGATTTAATTCTTCAATTAAAAAAAGCAAATATAAGTATAGTTAAACCTGAAAAATTAAGTAAAACTGAACAAAAAAGATTATTTAAAATTTTTAATGAAGAAATTTACCCTCTGCTAACTCCATCAGCAATAGACCCAGCTCATCCCTTTCCATTTATTGCAAATCAAGGAAGAGCATTAGTTATGAGATTAAATAAGAAAAATAAAAAAAGGACTTTAAATGCAATAATAGTAATTCCAAAAGCTTTATCAAGATTTATTGAAATAGATGGAAATAAAAGTTTTAAAAAATTTTTAATTATTGATGATGTTATAAGTTTTTTTGCTTCTGAAATATTTCCTGATCATGATTTAGATAAAAAAATGTTATTTAGAGTTATAAGAGATAGCGATGTAGAAATTCAAGAGGAGGCCGAAGATTTAGTAAGATCTTTTGAATTGGCATTAAAAAGAAGAAGAACAGGTGACATAGTACGTTTAGAAATTTTGAAAAATAGTAATAATGACTTAATTAAGTTTATAACCAATAAGTTAAACGTAAAATCTGAATACATCTATGAAATTGAAGGCATTGTTGGAATTCAAGATATAGACCAAGTTTGTAAAATTAAAAATTCTAAATTAAGATTTAAAAATTTTAATCCCAGGGAGGTTGAGAGATTAAAGGAGTTTAATAATAATTTTTTTGATACTATAAAAAAAAAAGATTTAATAGTTCATCACCCTTTTGAAACATTTGATGCTGTCGTTGAGTTTTTAAATCAAGCTGCATATGATAAAAAAGTTATAGCAATTAAACAAACTCTATACAGAACAACGCTAGATTCTCCAATTGTTAAAGCCTTAATAACAGCAGCTGAAAATGGAAAAACAGTAACCGCTTTAATAGAGATCAAAGCAAGATTTGATGAAGAAGCAAACATTCAACTTTCAAGAAGTTTAGAAAATGCAGGAATTCAAATAGTTTATGGTTTTGCAAAATATAAAACACATGCAAAATCATCTTTAATATTAAGAAAAGAGCAGGGAAAAATTCAAACCTATATACATCTGGGAACTGGTAATTATCACCCAGTTAATGCAAAAATTTATACTGACTTATCTTTATTTAGCTCTGATAAAAAAATAGCAACTGATGTGGAAAAATTTTTTAATTATGTAACTGGTTATTCAAAACCACGAAATCTTAGTAAAATATCTATATCACCAATTAATCTTAGGGAAACCTTGAACAAATGTATTGCTAACGAGATAACAAATGTCAAAAAAGGTAAAAAAGGTGAAATATGGGCCAAAATGAATTCCTTAGTAGACCCAGCGATAATTGATAAATTTTACGAAGCTTCAAATGCTGGAGTAAAGATATTTTTATTTGTAAGAGGTGTTTGTTGTTTAAGACCTGGAGTTAAAGATAAATCTGAAAATATAATAGTTAAAAGCATGATTGGAAGATTTTTGGAACACTCAAGAATTTATTGTTTTGCAAATGGAAAAACAATGCCTAGTAGAGATGCAAAAGTTTTTATTTCATCAGCAGATTTAATGCCAAGAAATTTAAATCGAAGAGTAGAACTTCTAGTTCCAATTGAAAACCAAACAGTCCACGAACAAGTTCTTGATCAAATTATGTTAGCTAATTATTTAGATAAAAAACAAAGTTGGGAACTTGATGCTAGTGGAAATTATAAAAAAATTAAATATAGTGAAAATGATTCTTTTTCAGCCCATGATTATTTTATGAATAATCCTAGTTTATCTGGAAGAGGTAAAGCTAAATTAAAAATGAAACCGAAAAAATTAAACTTAAGACTTATTAAAAGTGGAAATTAAAGTTTTTAAAAATAAACAAAATTTAAAATTAAAACCTGCTAAATTAGCAGTTATTGATATAGGCTCTAATTCTATTAGGATGCTAATTTATGAAGATTTTAGCTCTTCTCGTGTGCCTTTTTTCAATGAAAAAGCCGTTTGTGAACTTGGTAAAAATTTAGATAAGTCAAGAAAACTTCATAAATCTGGTGTGGATTATGCCCAAAAAGTATTGAAGAGATTTTCAGAAATTTTAAATGTTTCCAAAATTGTTAATTTAAAAATAATAGCAACTGCTGTTTTAAGAGAAGCAACAGATTCAAAACCCTTTGTTGAATACGTAGAAAACCTTTTTAAAAAAAAAATAGAAATCTTAAGTGGTGACGAAGAAGCAATTTGTTCAGCAGAAGGTGTAAAAATTGGATTTGATAATGTAGATGGGTTAGTTGCTGATCTTGGTGGAGGTAGTTTAGAATTAGCTCGAGTTGAAAATGGTTTGATCACTAATAAAACATCTTTACCCTTAGGTGTTTTAAGATTAATTAATAATCCAATTGTAAAAAAGAGAAACCTTTCTAAATATATAAAAAAACTTTTGAGAGATGAAAAATGGTTATCTAAAAAAAAATTTGAAAATCTTTATTTAGTTGGCGGAACATGGAGAGCTTTATTTAAACTTCATCTTTTTCAAAATAAACACCCTGTCCACATAATCCATCAGTATTCAGTAAATTATGAAACTTTATCAACATTTATAGAAAAAATAGCATCGTTCAATAAAGCAAAACTAAAAACAGTTGAATATATATCTAAATCTAGAACACCTTATCTACCATATAGCTCTATTATTTTAGATGAGATCATGAAAGTCACAAATCCAAAAAACATAATTTGTTCTATAAGCGGTATTAGGGAGGGATCTTTGACGAAAGATTACTTTAAAAATATTGATAACTCTCAGGTTTTTGAAAAATCATTAGAATATATTTCTAAGAAAAGAGGTGATTTGGGATTAACTTACAAAAAGTATTATGAATTTATCAAACCTGTATTTGATGGTAATGAACATTTTGATGAAAAATTGCTTAATTTAGCTTGTGTTTTAAGTCATATGGATTGGGGATTAGGTGCTTTTCAAAAGGCAGAATTAGTTTTTCAAGAAACATTAAATACCCCTTTATTGAGACTTTCACATAAAGAAAGAATTCAAATAGCTCTTTCATGTTATTGGAGGTACTGCAGTATTAAATACAATCCAAAAATAGAATATTTGACTTTTTTAAATAATAATGAAATTTTTTCTAGCAAACAAGTTGGTGCAGCCTTAAGATTTGCACATTCACTTACATCTATTTCAACTATCTTCTTAGAGGAATTTAAATTGTATAAAAGAGGTAACTCTGTATTTTTAAAAATTCCAGCACAACACCAAGAAATAATTTCTAAACAAGTTACAAAAAGATTTAAAGCTCTTGCGCGAGAATTATTTTTAGAGCCGAGAGTAATTTATTCAAATAATTAATATATAATTTAATTTATTACAACTTACAGGTTAGTGATTTTTCTTCTTTAATATATTTTTAATTTTATTGAAACATATCTTTAATCCAAATGTAATCTTCTTCTGTGATTAAATTGTAAACATTAAACCCCTGAAATACGCTCGGTATTATTATTGAGCGTATTTCTTTTTATAAAACAAATACATTCCTATATGAGATGCATTGTTAAATTTACTATTCTCAATTAATTTAATTATTTGTTGAGTGGAAACTATATGGATTTTAATTCCTTTTTCAGGCTTTGAAATTTTTCAATCTTTTTTTAAGAATAATTTTTTTGCGATATAAACAGCAATTAACATACCAATTAATTCTGCAATTATATAAAAAGGAGTGTTTAAATAACTTATACCGGTAAACGACTCTGTAAATGTTCTTGCTATTGCTACAGCAGGATTTGCAAAAGAAGTTGAAGAGGTAAACCAATAACCAGCAGTGATATATAAGCCTACTGATCCAGCAACAGCTAATTTACCTGATTTCATTGAACCAAAAATAATTAAAATAAGACCCAACGTAGCAACTATTTCAGAAGTAAAAATATAAATCCCATTCCTCGACTTTGTTGATAATTCAAAAACCTGATGTTCAAAAAAGAAATTAGCTAATGCTACACCTAGTAAACATCCAAGTATCTGAGCAGAAATATAAAAGGGTAAAAGGTTTTTTTTTAACTTTCCTGTAATTGTCATAGCAATACTTACAAATGGATTGAAATGAGCCCCAGATACATCAGCAAATACTGTTATTAGCACAAACAATCCAGCTCCTGTTGCCAATGTGTTGGCTATTAGCATTACTGCTATATCATTAGTTAGATTTTCTGCCATTAAACCTGATCCAACTATGATCATGACCAGAAAGCAACTTCCAATAAACTCTGAAAGAAAATATCTATTTTTATTTTTCATCTATCCAATCTTTAATTTTATTACTTATAATATTGAAAGTTTTTCTAATGATTATTTGCTTTTCTTCGTCATTTGCATTTTGAAGTTTAGCTACCGGATCTTCTATATCCCAGTGTATAATTTGATTTTTATCAGGCCAAATAGGACATACCTCATTATTTGCGTTGTTGCATACTGTTATTACATGATCCATTTTTAATTCTTTATTAATAAATTCTTCAAAGTTTTTAGAACTATAATTAGTTAGATCATAACTTTTATTTTTCTCTAAAAAACTTTTAACATCTTCATTGATTTTTCCAGATGGATTACTACCAGCACTGAAAGCATTAAATTTATTTGAGTATTCGTTATTAATAATACTCTCAGCAATAATGCTTCTCGCTGAATTTCCTGTGCATACAAATAAAATATTTTTCATTAAAAAATAATTTTATAAATACCAATTACAAATAATGGAATTTGTAATCCAAAATTAGTTAATATGGCCTTATCTTTTAATAAAAAACCCGATATTGTCCATCCAACTACACCAAGACCATGAAAATATATATTAATTGGATATATATTTAAATTTGTAAGCAATATTCCGGTTAAGACTAAAAACGTACTTATCCATTTGAGATATTTTTTTAAAAACATAAAACTCCTTTCTCTATACTTATGACAGTTATGTTAAAGATTTATTAAAATTATTATTTTATATTAAATTGATTATGTATCTATGGATAAAATATCCTCCGATTAGCAATATTAAACCTGTAATATAAATTATAAAAAAATTCATATTAAAAGATTTTGCAAAAAAGAAGGGTACAAAGAATAAATAACTTGCTGGTACTGCAATAAATATACTTTTTGTAAACATTACTGTTTTTTCTGTATCATTATGCTCATAATACGAAAACAGTATCGCTATTAGTGATACCAACGGTAATGCAATAATAAATCCAGCGAGCTTAGGATTTTGACCAGCCAACCAGCTAGAAAATGCGATAATTAAACCCCCAGCAATAACTTTAAAAAGAAAGAATAACATTGTTGTAAATATTTATAGTTATATACAAATTATTTAACAGAACATTTTTTGCAAAGCCCAAAGAATTCAAGATTATATTTATTGAATTTCATACCCGCTTTGTCTTGAAAATTTTTTAAATATTTTGAAAGTTTGCTGTCACTAATTTCACTTACTTCTTCACAGCTTTCACATATTGAGAATGCTGTTGCCTTTGAAATCTGACAATTTGAATTTTTGCATGCAACGAAAGCATTTCTACTTTCAATTTTGTGAATTTTTCCAATTTCAACCAATTTATCAAGCGCTCGATAAACCTGAAGAGGGGCTTTAATACCTTTTTTTTGTACATTATGTAAAATTGAATAAGCTTTTATGGGCTCATTTACTTTTTCAATGTAATCAAGAACTATTTGTTGATTTTTTGATAGTGTTTCCTGTTTAAGCATAATTTTTCTTTTATCAATTTCCCATTAGTTTTTCAATTGGATCGATTGTTTAATTCTAAACAAAGACAATATAAATAAAAATAATGCTGCAGCAATTATTGATGGACCCGAAGGAGTATTGAATTGCAATGAAGAAAATAAACCCATGATTACTGATAATAATCCTCCACATATAGAAAAAATTACCATCTTTTTGGGAGTATCTGATATGTTACGAGCCATAGCCGTTGGTATAATTAACATCCCAGTTATTAATAAAAGTCCTACAATTTTTATAGAAATTGCAATTATTGCTGCCATTAAAATAGTAAATATTGCTTTTGCTCTATCAGGATTTAATCCTTCTGCTTCTGCAAGTTCATAATTTACTGTTGAAGCAAATAAAGGTTTCCAAATTATTTTTAATACAATTAAAATTATTGCTCCTCCTCCCCATATAATTATCAAATCATCAACATTAACAGCTAATATGTCTCCAAATAATAGTCCCATGATATCAAATCTTATAAATGAGAGAAAACCAATTACCACTAAGCCAACTGCTAATGCTGAGTGAGCTAAAAGACCAAGTAAAGCATCACCGGGCAAATTAGTATTTTTTTCAAGTTTAACTAATATGATTGCTATTACTGATGAAATGATAAATATCGAAATTGCTATATTAATTTCGAATGCCAATGCCATTGTAACACCAAGTAATGCTGAATGTGCTAATGTATCTCCGAAATAAGATAATCTTCTCCAAACTACAAAGCAGCCCAAAGGACCTGTTACAAAAGCAACACCTATACCAGCAATTAAAGCTCTTATAAAAAAATCATCAAACATTTAATTTTTTTTTATATCTCCATCATTTGAATGAACATGATCATGCTTATGTTCATATATAGAAAGAGTTTGTGAAGCTTGTTCGCCAAATAACAGTTTATACTCATTATTCATTGCAACGTCTTTTGGTGTTCCTGAACAACACACATGGCCATTTAAACAAATAACATGATCTGTTGCTGTCATAACAGTATGCAAATCATGAGAAATTAATAAAATTCCACAATTTAATTTATCTGCTATTTCTTTTATTAATTTATACAATGCAATCTCCCCAGTAAAATCAACTCCTTGAACCGGCTCATCCAATACTAAAAGATCAGGTTTTTTTGAAACTGCTCTTGCAAGAAGCACTCTTTGAAATTCTCCACCAGATAAATTTCCTAAATTCTGGTTTTTAAGATGATCTGCACCCGTTAATTTTAAAGCTTCATTTATTTTTTCTTCATCGAGTTCATCTGTTAAAACCATAAAATCACTCACTTTAAGTGGCAATGTCCAGTCAATTGAAATCTTTTGAGGAACATATCCAATTTTATCAGTAAATTTTTCTACATTGCCATCTATATTCTTATGAAGTCCTATCGCAATTTTTGCAGTTGTGCTTTTGCCAGAACCATTTGGCCCAATTAATGTTACTATCTTTCCTCTTTCAACAATTAAAGAAACGCCTTTTACAAGCCATTTATTCCGTTGTTTTAATCCAACTTCAGTTAATTTTACTAATACATTGTTCTCAATTGTCATTTATTACCTTGACTTATTAATGTTATATTATTACACAATGTTATATTATAACAATTAACACTAAATTAAATTATGAAAAACTTAAAAAAATCAACATTAATAATTACAATATTATCTTTTTTAGCTCTTTTTACATCAGCAAAAGCAGAAATAAAAGTTGTAGCTTCAATTAAGCCTATACACTCTTTAGCTAGCTATCTGATGGATGGAGTTGCTAAACCAGACCTAATAGTCGATGGATATTCTTCACCACATGGATTTCCGTTAAAACCATCTCATGCAAAGATGTTACAAGAAGCTGATCTTATTTTTTGGGTAGGTGAAGATCTAGAAAACTTCATGGAAAAACCATTAGATTCAATTGCAAAAAAAGCTGAAAAAATTGAATTAATGGAAATTAAAGGTCTTAATAAATTAAAATTCAGAGAACGAAATATTTTTGGTGATCATGATGATCATGACGATCACGGACATAAAGAAGATGGCCATAAAGAAGATGATCACGATGATCATGACCATAAAAAGAAAGATGGACATGACGACCACGATGATCACGACCACAAAAAAAAAGACGGTCATAAAGAAGACGACCACGATGATCATGACCATAAAAAGAAAGATGGGCATGACGATCATGATGACCATGGACATAAAAAGAAAGATGACCATGATGACCACGATGATCATGCAGGACATGAAGGTCACCACCACGGTGAGCATGACCCACATATTTGGTTAGATCCAATCAATGCTAAAGTTATATTAAATGAAATGGCAGAGCATTTAATTGAAAATGATGCTAAGAACGCATCAAAATATAAAAGCAATTTAAAGAAAGCACTAAAAGATATTGATAAACTTGTTAGTGACGTCTCTTCTGAATTAAATCAGAGTGTTGCATCAATTGTTTTCCATGATGCTTACCAATATTTTGAGAAAAGATTTAATGTTAATATATTGGGTGCTTTTACAGTTAATACAGATGTAATGCCAGGAGCAGAACAATTGGCTGAAATCAGAGAAATAATTGAGCATGATAAAGTAGCTTGTGTATTTTCTGAACCACAGTTTAATCCAAATATCATTAAAGCTGTAGCAAAAGATATGAATATTAAAACTGGTGTTGTAGACCCATTAGGAGCTACTTTGGATCCTGGAAAAGACTTATATTTTGATTTAATCAGAAATATGTCTAAATCTTTTAAAGGTTGTTAATTAAAAATTGAACTTTTGCCGTAAATAATATCTAATATTATTTATGGCAACCGTTCCTTTAAGTTTAGAAGAAATTTTTCATTTAGCTAAAAAAACATTAATAGCTAACGGATGCGATGAAGAAACAGCAGATACTTTATCTACTTTAATCAAAAATGCTGAAAGAGATGGATCATTATCTCATGGTCTATTTAGATTACCCGCTTATGTATCTGGTTTAAAAAGCGGAAAAATTAATGGTAAGGCTAGACCAGTGATTTCAAAATTAACCCCAAGTGTTGTTAAAGCAGACGGGAAAAATAGTCTTGCCCCAATGGTTTTAAAATATGGAATACCAGAACTCGTAAAAGCTGCAAAAGAAAATGGAGTTGCAGTTTTAGCAATCACTAATTCTCATCATATGGCTGCTATGTGGCCTGAGACTGAAGCAATAGCAGAGCAAGGACTTGTTGCTTTTGCCTGTACTTCATACAAGCCAGCAGTTGCACCAGCAGGAGCAATTAAACCTTTATTTGGAACAAACCCAATTTCATTTGCTTGGCCAAGAAAAAATAAACCACCTGTAGTTTATGATATGGCTACTGCATCGATGGCCATGGGAGAGGTTCAAGTTGCAAAAAGAGAAGGGCACAAGGTCCCAATAGGAACTGGTTTAACTAAAGATGGAAAAGAAACAACAGATCCTGGTGAAATAGCAGATGGTGGAGTTTTGTTGCCATTTGGCGGCTATAAAGGCTCAGGAATAGCAATGATGGTCGAATTACTTGCTGGAGCCTTAGTTGGAGATAATTTTAGTTATGAGACGGCTAAGAAGGATACAGATGATGGTGGACCACCAAGTGGTGGAGAGTTTATTTTAGCTATATCTCCTGACAAATTAACAAATTCTGATTGGGATAGTCATTCAAATAAATTCTTTGAGAAAATGAAATCAATGGGAGAGGTTAGGTTGCCTGGTGAAAGACGTCACAAAAACAGATTAGATACTGGACCTAGAAATATTAATGAGGAACTTGTTAATAAAATAAAATCTTTAAGTTAATTCAATTTCAATTGGTGTGTGATCTGAAGGTTTTTGTCTTCCACGAGGAAATTTGTTAATTTTAACATCTTTCACAAGATTTATAATTGAGTTTGAAACTAAGAAATGATCAATTCTCATGCCATTATTTTTTTGCCATGCACCGCTTGTGTAATCCCAAAAAGTATATCCTTCTTTATCAGGGTGGATATATCTATATGCATCATGAAAACCTAAACTTAATAATTCTCTTAATTTTTTTCTTATCTCAAGTCTAAATAATGCATCATTTTCATATCCTTTAGGATTATGAACATCTTCTGCAGATGGAATTATATTAAAATCACCACCAATAATTATATTTTCTTTTTTTTTTAAATAACCTTTTAACTTCTTAATTAAACTTTCTAGCCAATATAATTTGTAAGTATATTTTTCTGTATCAACAGGATTTCCATTGGGTGTGTATATGTTTATTAATTTAATAGTTTTTGATTTATGTTTTAGATCTGCAGTAATAATTCTAGATTGTTTATTTTTGTCTTTAAAAATATCTTTTTCAATTTTGTCTAATTTTTTTTTAGAAATTATCGCAACTCCATTATATGATTTTTGACCAAATACATAATTCTGGTAATTTGATTTTTCAAAGTCTTCGTAAGGATAGTTTTCATCTTGAGCTTTGATCTCTTGCATCATTAAAATATCTGGTGAATATTTTTTTAAATACTCTTTAATATTTTCAATTCTTGCTCTTACAGAGTTAACATTCCAGGAACTAATTATCATTAAAGCGAGAAAGATACGCCACAACCACAAGAAGATTTGCTTTGCGGGTTGTTTATTTTAAAAGAATCTCCGATTAATTCTTTTACAAAATCAACTTCAGATCCTTTTAGTAAATCTGCCGATGTTTTGTCAATAAGGATATTATCTTGTTGTAGATCATCATCCTTAGCAGAGTTATCAAATGAGAAATCATATTGAAATCCAGAGCATCCACCACCTTTAATAGCGATTCTAAAAAATGACCCTTTATCTTTTGATGAAAGAAGATGGTTTATCTGCTTTATAGCATTATCTGTAAATTTAATTTCTTTAATCATAATTAAACATTGATAAAAACAATATAATAATATTTTGCCATTTTTAAAGAATGAAAAATTACTCAAAATTAGGAACATTTGCATCAAAAGGTAGACTGTTCAAAGAAGCGAGCAATCCTTTCAGATCACCTTTTCAAAGAGATAGAGATAGAATAATTCATTCTACCTCATTTAGAAGATTGAAGCACAAAACCCAGGTATTTGTGAATACTGAAGGAGATCATTATAGAACCAGAATCACACATTCCATTGAAGTATCACAAATTGCTAGAACAATTGCTAAATACTTAGGTTTAAATGATGATTTAGCTGAAACATTAAGCTTAGCTCATGATTTAGGTCATACACCTTTTGGTCATGCGGGAGAAGAGTCCCTAAATGAATGTATGTATGAATATGGGGGATTTGACCACAACCTTCAAACACTTAGGATAGTAATGTTCATTGAAAATAAATATTTTAAATTTGAAGGTCTTAATTTAACATTAGAAACATTAGATGGTCTTATTAAACATAATGGTCCGTTAACAAAGCTAGTCAAAATAAATAATTTAATTGGTTTGAAAAATTTAAAAAATAAAATTAATTTTTCAAAAAACTCATCTTTGGAGGCCCAAATTGCATCTATATCCGATGACGTTGCATACAATAACCATGATATTCAAGATGGAATAAAAGCAAAATTATTTAAGTTAAACGATCTTAAACAAATCTCTTTTTTTGATGAAATTTTAAAATCGTATAAAAATAAATTAAAAAGTGAAAATAATGATATTCTTGTATATCAAACTATAAGAGACTCTATAAATTTAATGGTTCAAGACTTAATAAAAACTACGACAAGAAATATTTTAATGAATAAAATATCTACAAAAAAAGATGTATCAAATAAAAAAAATCAAATTGTTGATTTTTCCAACAAATTAAAAATAACTATAAATGAGATTAGAGATTTCCTTAGAATAACTATGTATAATAATAAAGATGTATTAAAAAAAAATAACGAAGGAAAAAAGATAATTAAAAAGCTTTTTAGTGTAATTAACAAAAATCCAAAAAAGTATATTAAAACCAAATATTTAAAAACTAACAAAGAAAGAGCTATATCTGATTATATTTCTGGCATGACAGATAGGTACGCCATACAATTATATAGAGCATCAAAATGAATATATTTGAGGAATACTTAAATAAAATTTTAGATAAAATTAAATTAGCAAGTGAAGAAAAGCTGATTTTATTACCTGAAAGTTTATCTGGTATAAACGTAGACATACCTCCTAAAAAATTTAATTGCGATCTGTCAACTAATGTTGCAATGGTTTTATCTAAAACAAATAATGAAACACCAATTAAAATTGCTGAAAAATTAAAAGATATTATTTTTAAAGACGATAATAATATTGAGAAGATAGAAATAGCAAAGCCTGGATTTATAAATATTATTTTAAAAAAAGAGTTTTGGACTTCATTTCTTTTAAATATAAATAATCTTAATAATTTTGGCGCAGCACTTAAGGGCTCTAAAAAGAAACATTTAATTGAATTCGTGTCTGCAAATCCCACTGGACCATTACACGTTGGTCATTGTAGAGGTGCTATTCTAGGTGATGTTATCTCTAATTTGCTAAAATTTAACAATCAAGAAGTTGTAAAAGAATATTATGTAAATGATCATGGTAATCAAATTTTACATTTTACTAGATCTGTATATTTGAGAATAAAAGAAAAATTAGATAATCAAACCTTTCCACTAAATGAGGATGATTTATATCCAGGTGAATACATCAAGGATATAGCCCAACATATTATAGATAATAATAATAATTTACAATTTGATGATTATGAAAAAATAAAGTTAAAACTTACTAAATTAGCAATTACAGAGTCACTTAAACTCATTAAGACCAATTTAAATAATTTGGGAATTATTCATGATAATTTTGCGAGTGAGACTGAAATAGTTGAAAATAAAGAGGTTGATAAGGTTATTGAGAAACTTAAAAAAGATAAATTTGTATATATAGGAAAAATCAAAGCTCCCGAAGGAGAAGACACAACTAATTGGGTAGAAAGAGATCAGTTACTTTTTAGATCAACAGATTTTGGGGATGATAAAGATAGGGCATTACAAAAATCTGACAACACATGGACTTATTTTGCTGGAGATGTTGCGTATCATAATACAAAGCTAAACAGAAAATTTGATAAATTAATAAATATTTTAGGAGCGGATCATGCAGGTTATATAAAAAGAATTACATCTGTTGTTGAAGCATTATCTGGAGAAAAAAATAAATTAATTTGTAAAGTAAGCCAACTTGTTAAGTTAATAAAAGATGGCAAACCTTTTAAAATGTCCAAAAGAAAAGGTGATTACATTACCGTTGAAGATTTAATTTCTGAAGTTGGAAAAGATGCAACAAGATTTATTATGCTAAGTAGAAGCAATGATGCTGAATTAGATTTTGATTTTACAAAAGTAAAAGAAAAATCTAAAGACAATCCGCTTTATTATGTTCAATATTGTTATGCTAGAATTTCATCGGTTTTTAGAAATATAAATAAAAATATTGATGACAAAATTGATAATGAAAATAATAATATGCGATTTAATAATGAAGAAATTGAAATTTTTAAAAAAATATCTGAATGGCCTAAATGTGTAGAAATTTCTACTAAAAAACTAGAACCTCATAGGATCCCTGTATATTTATATGAGTTATCATCACAGTTTCATTCCTATTGGAATATGGGAAAAGATGATGTTGAAAAAAGATTTATCAATGATGATAAAACAATAAATATAGAAAAACTAATATTTTTAAAATCTATTGCAAAAACAATTAAAACTGGAATGGATATTATAGGTGTTGATACACCTGAAAAAATGTAATGCTAAAAGAGCTCAAATATCTATTTTATTTAATAATTATATTTTTCTTTCTATTCTTTACTCTAAGATATTATTTTTCAGACGATAATTACAAGAAATCATATAGAGCAGTTTCAAGTATTGATGAAAAAATATCATCTAAAGAAAATAATCTATTTATTCTTAAAAATGACACGGACAACATTATTGAATATGTGGAATACAAAAATAAAAACACAAAAAAATATTCTTTTTGGGAATTGTTATATAATGATTAAAAAAACTAGAGCTTTTATATGTGGCATTAGTGGATATAATTTAAAAAAAAGTGAAGTAAGTTTTTTAAAAAAATATAAGCCATGGGGAATAATCCTTTTTTCAAGAAATATAAAATCAATCAATCAAGTTCAAAAATTAACCGGTTCGATCAAAAAAATATTTAAAAACTCTAATTATCCAATTCTAATTGATGAAGAAGGTGGAAGAGTAAGCAGATTAAGAAAATTTATAGATAATTCTATTTTTAGTGCAAAATATTTTGGCGATTTATATTCAAAAGATAGAAAAAAATTTGATATTTATTTCAATGTTTATGTAAAGCAAATATCCTATTTATTAAGACTTATTGGTATTAATGTTAATACAGTCCCCGTATTGGATTTAAGACGAAATAAGTCTCATAAAATTATAGGTGATCGATCCTATTCAAATGATAAAAAAACTCTGTCTAAAATTGGCGATATATCTATCGAAAAATTTCACAAAAATAGGGTTGGTACAGTAATTAAACATCTTCCAGGTCATGGTTTAGCCAAAGTTGATAGTCATTATAAATTACCAGTTATAGATAAAGATCTAAAGTATCTTAAAAAATATGATTTTTTTCCATTTACCAAAAAAAAATCTGTTTTAGGTATGACCGGTCACTTGTTGTTTAAGAAACTTGATCCGATAAATAACGTTTCACATTCTAAAAAAATCATAAAAATGATTAGAAGAGAAATATCATTCAAGGGAATATTAATGTCAGATGATATTTCTATGGGTGCTCTTAAAGGTAATTTAAAAAATAACGTTATTAAATCTTTTCGTGCAGGTTGCAATTTGGTGCTTCATTGCAATGGAAAAATGAGAGAAATGAATGTGGTAGGTCAAAATTCACCTTATATCGATGATTTTATTGTAAAAAAAACTTCTAAATTAATTCAAATAATAAGTTAAATTTAAATTCATGAGTGATTCTTTAGAATTTAATGTTGATCTTAGTAATTACTCTGGATCATTAGAAATACTTTTAGATTTAGCAAAATCACAAAAAGTTGATTTGGAAAATATATCAATCACCAAATTAGCAGATCAATTTCATGATTTTATAACCAAGACCGAAAATTTAAATTTAGAATTAGCCTCAGAATATTTGCTAATGGCTACCTGGTTAACTTATCTTAAATCTAAACTACTATTACCAGAAACAGAAGAAGAGGAATTTAAAGCACTTGAAGTGGCAGAGAAATTAAAGCTCCAACTCAAAAAACTAGAATTAATAAGATTATTGTCTTCTCAGATGTTGAGCAGAAAAAGATTAGGCAAAGATATTTTTATGAGAGGTTCAAAAAGTGGAATGAGATCAATTTATAATTCTCAATATTCATTAACATTGTTTGAATTATTAAAAACGTATTCAAATATCGTAATGACAAAAGATTTTCAGAGAATGAATATTCCAAAACTCCCAGTATTTACTACCGAAGAAGGTATTAAAGTTATAAAAGAATTTTACAATAATTTAAATGATTGGAAAAATATGACTGATCTAATACCAAAAAATTTTAGAAATTCTAAAATTTTAAGTAAGACAGGTAATGCAGGGATTTTTGCAGGATCTTTAGAGCTTGCAAAAGAAGGTAATATATCTATTAAACAAGATAATTTATTTGAGGACATATATATTAAAAAAATCTAATGAATAAATTAAAAAAAAATAATGTTGTATCATTTCCATCTAAATTAAGTGATGTTGATAAAGAAATAGAGGCTATTGTTTTTGCAGCTGCAGAGCCGTTAAATATCGAAACTATTGAAAATAAAATTTCAAAAAAGACAGATGTTGAGAAATCTTTACTAAAACTTCAAAATTTTTACTCTGATCGCGGAATAAATTTAGTCTGTATATCCAATAAATGGTCTTTTAGAACTTCACCAAATTTATCTTCATTAATGTCTCAACAAAAAACCGTTGAAAAAAAACTATCAAAGGCTGCGATAGAAACACTTGCAATTATTGTTTATCATCAACCAGTCACTAGAGCTGAAATAGAAGAAATTCGAGGAGTTGCGTTTGGAAATAATACAATTGAGATATTGATGGAATTGAACTGGGTTAAACCTCAAGGTCGAAAAGATGCCCCTGGTAAACCTATTCAATATGGAACAACAGATGACTTTTTAAGTCATTTCAATCTCCAAAAATTGTCAGATCTTCCAACCGTTGATGAATTAGGAACTGCAGGTCTTATTGATACATCTAGTGTAGATGCATCTATATTTGGAACAGGCAAATTCTATAAAGAAAAACAAGAGGATAAAAAGGAAAATATATACTCCGATATAGATGAGATGCTTAATAGCACTCTTAATACCGATAACGATAAATAAAAAAATAGTTTTAAAACTAAAATTATAAGGTTATAAGTAATTATGAGTATAGGATTTTGGCAAATTGCAATTGTAGTAATTTTAGTAGTATTACTTTTTGGTAGAGGTAAAATCTCTAGTCTAATGGGTGATGTTGCTAAAGGAATTAAAAGTTTTAAAAAAGGTATGGCTACAGATGCTACAGAAGATAGCCAACCAAAAAATATATCTGAAAATCAAGACTCAGACAAAAAAGAGTAATCAATGCCACAGATCGGCTGGTTTGAAATATTAATAATAGTATCTATTGCAATAATAGTTGTAGGACCAAAAGACTTTCCTGTAATGTTAAAAAAAGTTGGATCATGGATAGGTTCAGCCAAAAGATATTTTTCAGATGTTCAAAATCAAGTTACAGAAATAACTGATGTTTCAATTAAAGAAGAATTAAAAAAAAATACTGAAATTATGAAAGAGGATAAACCTAAAGATGACAGCTAAAAAAAAAGAAACAGGTTTTATAAGTCATCTTACTGAATTAAGACAAAGACTAATAAATTCATTTATCTTCTTAGCAGTATTATTTGTGGTTTGTTACTATTTTTCTGAATACATATATGGATTTTTAGTTGAACCTTACGCTAATGCTGTAAAGGATGATAATGTTGATAGAAGATTAATCTTTACCGCTCTTCAAGAAACATTTTTAACATATCTTAAAGTTTCTTTTTTTGCTGCTTTCTTTGTGACCAGTCCATATATCCTTATTCAAATTTGGAAATTTATTGCACCAGGATTATACACCCATGAAAAGAAAGCAATTATGCCTTACTTAGTAATTACACCAATACTTTTTTTACTAGGAGGTATGCTTGTTTATTATCTAATTATGCCACTAGCATTTAAATTCTTTTTATCATTTGAAAGTGCAGGACTTGGGACTAGCTTACCGATTCAATTAGAAGCTAAAGTAAATGAATACTTATCTCTTGTGATGAAATTAATTTTTGCATTTGGATTAAGTTTTCAGCTACCAGTTGTATTAAGTTTGCTTGCAAGAATAGGAGTTGTAAATTCAACTTATTTAAGAGAAAGAAGAAAATATTTCGTTGTAATAATATTTGCTGCTGCTGCAATATTAACTCCACCAGATCCAATTACGCAAATAGGTTTAGCAATACCTTTGTTAATTTTATATGAATTATCAATTTTTTCTGTAAATATTATCGAAAAGAAAGCTCAAGAGAGAAATGCACAATATTAAAGATATTAGAAAAGATATCGATACTTTTAAAAATACAATTAAAAGTCGAAACGTTGACGTAGACTTTGATCAAATACTAAATCTCGATGAAGAAAATAGAAAATTAATTCAAGAAAAAGAAAAATTAGAAATGGAAAAAAAATCTATTTCTAAATCTAAAGACGTAACCCTTTTTGAAAAGTCTAAAGAAATTTCAAATAAAATAGATGATTTAAGTAAAAATCAAAAAAATGTTAAAGACCAACTTGATCAGATATTAAGTAATATTCCTAATTTACCATTGAATGATGTTCCCGTAGGTAAGGATGAAAATAGTAATAAAGAGGTTGTAAAATCTGGTGAAATTAAAGAAATGAGTTTTAAACCAAAATCTCATTATGAAATTGGTGAAAAACTGAATATGTTAGATTTTGATTTAGCAACAAAAACAACTGGATCAAGATTTGTTTTTGTTAAAGACAAATTAGCATCATTAGAAAGAGCAATTTCTAATTTTATGATTGATACACATGTCAATAATAATGGCTATACCGAAATCTCTCCACCTTTAATGGCTACAGACAACACTATGTTTGGAACTGGCCAATTGCCCAAATTTGAAAATGATCAATTCGAAATTAAGTTTGATGATAAAAATGATAGAAAGTTTTTAATACCTACTGCTGAGGTAATATTAACTAATATGGTTAAAAATCAGATATTAAATTTAAAATCATTGCCAATGAGATTAGTTGCATCAACACCTTGTTTTAGAAAAGAAGCAGGAAGTTATGGTAAAGATACAAAGGGCATGATTAGACAACATCAATTTTATAAAGTTGAATTAGTCAGTATTGTAGAAAATAATAAATGCATTGAAGAACTAGAGAGAATGACTAATTGTGCAACTAAAATTTTAGATGATTTACAATTACCTTACAGAAAAATTATTTTAAGCACTGGTGATATGGGTTTTAGTGCAGAAAAAACTTATGACATAGAGGTTTGGCTTCCATCTGAAAATAAATATAGAGAAATATCAAGCTGTTCTTCATGTGGAACATTTCAGGCTAAAAGAATGAAAGCTAGATATAAAAATAATAATAACGAAAATGAATTTGTGGGTACTTTAAATGGGAGCGGACTTGCCGTTGGTAGAACTTTAATTGCGATATTAGAAAATTATCAAACTGAGGATGGTTCAATAACTATTCCTGAAAAACTAAGACCATATATGAACAATATGGAGAAAATAGGTATCAATTAAGAGTTGTCTTCTAAAAGTATATAGTATAAATAATCGTTAACTTTTTAAGGACTTAACATGGACGCAGGAATTGGACAATTTATACCCCTAATTTTAATATTCGTAATATTTTACTTTTTCTTAATTAGACCCCAGCAAAAGAAAGTTAAAGAACACAAGGCTATGGTTGAAGCTTTAAAGCGTGGAGATAAAGTTATTACTTCTGGTGGTATCGTTGGCACTGTAGAAAGAGTTATCGATAATGAAAAAGTAGAAGTTATGATAGCTGATAATGTTAAAGTTGAAATTGTTCGAGCTACAGGAATACAAGGATTAGTTACTAAAGCTGAACCAAAAAAATAATAACTTCTTAAAGTGTTATATTTTTCTAAATTAAGAGTTTTTAGTGTTTTAATTTTTACACTTATAATTTCCTATTTTACTATTTCAAACTTTACAAAAGTTGACGATGAATTTTTCTCCAAAAATATAAAATTAGGATTAGATCTACAAGGTGGTTCTTATTTATTATTAGAAATTGATAACAATCCTGTAATTGTCCAAAGACTTCAAAGTAAAGTTTTGGAGTTAAAAAAATTTTTTAAAGATAAAAATATTAAAATTAGAAATTTCTCAATCAAAGACCAATCAATATTTTTTGATGTAAATATTACGAAAAAAGAAGAAGTATTATCGCTTCTAGATGATGATAAGAGTGAGATTAATACATATTTTCAGCAATTTAAATCACATGAATTTGATATTGAAAATGAGGATAACTCATTCAAATTAACTTATTCTGATTACGGACTGGTGTTATTAAAAAATTCGTCTTTAGATCAAGCAATTGAAACTGTTAGAAGAAGAGTTGATGAAGTTGGCACTAATGAACCTAATATTCTTAAAAGAGGAAATGATAGAATATTGGTAGAATTACCTGGCCTCGACGATCCAGGAAGAATTAAATCATTGTTAGGAAAAACTGCAAACTTAACTTTTCAATTTGTTGCTACTAATCAAGAGCAATCCTTTGGAACAGAGTTACTCCAATATGAAAGTGGTGACAGAGAAGCTATTGTAAGTAAGAGAATTATAATAAGTGGTGATAATTTAGTTGATGCTAAACCCACAATGAATAATCAAACCAATCAAACAGTTGTTTCATTCTCATTAGATAGAGTTGGAGCAAGAAAATTTGGTAAAGCCACTTCATCAGGAGTTGGTAAAAGTTTGGCGATTATTTTAGATGGTAAAATAATTAGTTCACCAACAGTTCAAGAGCCAATAGTAGGTGGAAATGGTCAAATTTCTGGAGACTTTACATTTCAATCAGCAACAGATTTAGCTTTATTATTAAGATCTGGAGCTTTACCTGCGCCACTTAATATTATTGAGGAAAGAACTGTAGGTCCTGACCTTGGCAAAGACTCAATTAATGCAGGAATTATGTCATTGATTATAGGATTTATCTTAGTTGTAGCTTTTATGTTTTATAAATATAGGTTTTTTGGATTAATTGCTAACTTAGCCTTAATATCTAATTTATTTTTATTAGTTGGAATTCTAACTTTATTTGAAGCTACTCTTACATTACCTGGTATTGCAGGAATTATATTAACAGTAGGTATGGCTGTTGATGCAAATGTATTAATCTTTGAGAGAATTAAAGAAGAATTAAAAAATGAAAATAATTCAATTATAGCATTTGATTCTGGTTACACAAAATCAAGAACTACAATTTTAGATGCTAATATCACAACTTTAATTGCTGCAGTAATTCTTTTCTTCATGGGATCTGGACCTATAAAAGGATTTTCCATAACTTTAGGAATTGGAATACTCACAACATTATTTTCTGTTTATTTCATTGCTCGTTTGATTACTGCTTTTTATGTCATCAAAAATAAACACAAGGAAAAACTAATATAATGAAAACAATTTATTTTAATAAGTTTTATAAAAGTTTTAATATACTTTCAGGAATCTTAATTATTTCTTCCTTAGTTTTCTTAGTTTTTAAAGGATTGAATTTTGGTGTCGATTTTAAAGGAGGTACTTTAATAGAATTAAGGACTAATAAATCTTCTGCTAATATTACAAAAATAAGAGATAGTTTTAATCAAATGAATCTTGGTGATGTTTCAGTGAAAAATTTCGGCAATGAAACAGATTTTGTAGTAAAATTTGAAAAGCAAAATTCAAATGATCCAAAGTTTATAGAAGAGATAAAAACAAAACTGTCAAATTCTATAGGTACGGTTGATTTTAGAAGGGTAGAAAATGTTGGTCCAAAAGTTAGTGCAGAACTTTTGAGATCAGGTGTAATAGCGATAGCTTTATCATTGGCAGCTATGCTTTTGTATATTTGGGTTAGATTTGAGTGGCAATTTAGTCTTGGAGCTATTTTAGCTTTATTTCACGACGTTATAATTACATTAGGAGTATTTTCTGTATTTTCATTAGAAATCAATCTTTCTATCGTTGCAGCTGTATTAACAATAGTTGGATATTCAATGAATGATACAGTTGTAATATTCGATAGAGTTAGAGAAAATTTGCGTAAATATGCAAATGTTAAAATATTTGAACTAACAAATATCTCAATAAATGAAACTTTATCACGAACAATAATAACTTCAGTTACTACATTGCTGGCACTTTTATCTATATTTATTTTTGGTGGAGAAATATTAAAAGGATTTTCATTAGCAATGATTTTGGGAGTAATTTTTGGAACTTATTCATCTATTTATATTGCAAACCCAGTGTTGGTTTCTTTAAAAGTTAGCCAAAGGACGATTGTTAAGGAAGAAAAAGAATAATTAATAAAGATTTTGTGCCGCTACCATTGTTAATAACATTGGTAATGATAAAAGTGTGTTTGTTCTAGAAAACAGCATTGCAGTTTTTGCTGATTTAGCTTTAACTTCAGGTTCACACTCTACCATACCTAAAGCTCTTTTTTGATTTGGCCATATAACAAACCAAACATTGAATGCCATTATTAATCCTAACCACATTCCAATTCCTATAGCAGTATTTTTTCCGCCACCTGATCCAATTCCTAATGTCATCGCTTGATGAACGTATCCATTAAAATAGGCTAATAATAATCCTGATATGATTGTAAATAATGCTGCCCATCTAAACCAAAATAATGCTGCAGGGGCTATAAACTTGCCTATTGCTGGTTTTTGTTCGTCTGGAATTTTAGCCATGTTAGGAATTTGAACAAAATTGAAATACCACAGTAAACCAATCCACATAATACTTACAGTTACATGTACGTATCTTAATAACCAGCTCCAAAATAAAACATCAAAATCAAATCCACCATTACCTATGTAAAGACCAATGAATAGTAATATTGCAATGGCCAATGATAAATGAACAGTCTTTGATAATGATTGTAATATAGAAGTCATCTCTTGTATTATTTTATATTATTTTTCTATAAAGATTAAGCAGTTTTTTTAAATTTCGTATCTAATAAAGGCTTTAAAAATTTACCTGTATAACTATCTTTTACTTTAGCAACTTCCTCGGGCTTGCCTTCAGCAATGATATTTCCACCTTTTACACCGCCCTCGGGTCCCATATCTACAATATAATCGGCAGTTTTAATAACATCTAAATTATGCTCTATAACTACAACAGAATTACCAGTTGCAACAAAGGTGTGCAATATTTCCAAAAGTTTTTTTATATCATGTTGATGTAATCCAGTAGTTGGTTCATCTAATATATACATTGTTCTTCCTGTAGACCTTTTAGATAATTCTTTAGCAAGCTTAATACGCTGAGCCTCTCCTCCGGAAAGAGTTGTAGCTTGCTGACCAATTTTTATGTAGCCAAGACCAACTTTCTTTAACGTTAGAAGTTTAGTTTTGATGTTTGAAATATTTTCAAAATACTCACATCCTTCATCAACAGTCATATTTAAAACATCTGCAATACTCTTATCTTTGAATTTAATCTCTAATGTTTCTCTGTTGTATCTAGTGCCTTTGCATTCATCGCATGTTATGTAAACATCAGGAAGAAAGTGCATTTCGTAAGTAATTACACCATCTCCTTCACATGCTTCACATCTTCCACCCTTTACATTGAAAGAAAATCTTCCAGGTTTATAGCCTCTACTTTTTGCTTCAGGTAAATTGGTAAACCAGTCTCTTATTGGACCAAAAGCTCCAGTATATGTAGCAGGATTTGATCTAGGAGTTCTACCAATAGGTGATTGATCAATATCTATAACTTTATCAATTAATTCTATTCCTTTAAATCCTCTAAATGGCTGAGGAATTTTTCTAGACTTATTATTATTCAAAGTAAGATTTAATGCATTGTATAAAGTTTGAAGTATCAAAGTAGATTTACCACTTCCAGATACACCAGTAACACAAGTGAAACTACCTAAAGGTATTTTTAAATTTACGTTATTTAAATTATTTCCAGATGCACCATTGATTTCTAAAAATCTACCATTTTTTGCAAGTCTTCTATTTTTTGGAATAGGTATGAAACTCTTATTTGATAAATATCTTCCAGTAATACTTTTGTCATTTTTTAAAATTTGCTCATATGTACCTTCAGCAACAATTTCTCCACCTTTATTTCCAGCTTCAGGTCCTAAATCTATTATATGATCAGCATTTTCCATTGTCTCTGTATCGTGCTCAACAACAATAACAGTATTACCTAGGTCTCTTAATCTTTTTAATGCATCTATAAGCTTAACATTATCTTTTTGATGTAAACCAATAGATGGCTCATCTAAGACGTATAGAACTCCAGTTAAGCCTGATCCAATTTGTGAAGCTAGTCTAATCCTTTGTGCTTCACCACCAGATAATGTTCCAGACTCTCTAGATAAAGTTAAATAATCAAGACCAACATTCAAAAGAAAATCCAAACGTTCATTAATTTCTTTTAATATATGTTGAGCAATTTTAATTTGTCTTTTGTCTAATTTAACTTCTAAAGATCTAAACCATTCCTTAGCATCAAAAATTGATTTTTCTGTAACTTGGCTTATGTTTAATTCATTTATTTTAACGCATAGAGCTTCATCTTTTAACCGATAACCATTGCATCTTTCACATTTTGTATCAGATTGATATTGAGCAATTTCTTCTCTTTTCCAATCACTATCTGTTTCTAAATATCTTCTCTCTAAATTATTGACTACACCCTCAAAGGTTTTTTTGTGCGAATATTTTTCATAACCATCATCATAAGTAAATTTGATTTCCTCATCATCAGATCCATATAAAATTACATCCTTAATTTTTTTTGGTAGTTTTGACCATTTATCATCTAATGAAAATCCATAATGTTTAGATAGGGATGCTAATGTTTGAGCGTAATACATTGATGAAGATTTTGCCCAAGGTTCTATAGCACCATCTGCTATAGATTTTTTTTCATTTGGAACAACTAAATTAGGATCAACATTTAATTTCATACCAATACCTTCGCATTCTTCACAAGCTCCATAAGGACTGTTGAATGAAAAAAGTCTTGGTTCAATTTCTTCAATAGTAAAACCACTTTCGGGACAAGCAAATTTTGTTGAGAAAATTAATTTTTCAATTTTTCTGTATTTTTTTGGAAGTGTTTCATTTTCGTATTCAACGAAAAGTAATCCATTTGCTAAATTAACAGCTGTTTCAACACTTTCAGCTAATCTGTTTCCTAATGAGGAATTTATTACAATTCTATCAACTAAAATTGAAATATCGTGTTTAAGTTTTTTATTTAATTCTGGAATACTTTCAATATCATACAATTGGTCATCAACTTTAATTTTTCTAAATCCTCTTTTTTTATATCCTAATATATCTTTTTTATATTCACCCTTACGTCCTCTTACGACTGGAGCGTATAAATATATGGTAGATTTTTTTGGTAATTCTTTAATCTTATCAACAATTTGACTAATAGTTTGAGAAGTAATTGGTTTACCTGTAAATGGAGAGTAGGGTATTCCAGCTCTTGCATAAAGTACTCTCATGTAATCGTATATTTCGGTTACAGTTGCAACTGTTGATCTTGGATTTTTAGAAGTATTTTTTTGTTCTATTGAAATTGCTGGACTCAAACCTTCGATTAAATCTACATTTGGTTTTTTCATTTTGTCTAAAAACTGTCTTGCGTATGCAGATAAACTTTCAACATATCGTCTTTGACCTTCTGCGTAGACAGTATCGAATGCTAATGATGATTTTCCTGACCCAGATAGACCCGTTATCACAACAAATTTGTCTTTAGGAATCTCTAGTGAAATATTCTTTAAATTGTGCTCTTTTGCACCCTTAATAAGTATCTTTTTAAGCATAATTTTAGTTGCTTTAGATTAATAAAATTAATATTCAAGCCTATTAATGTTATAAATAACATTTCAAATATATAAATATTATGGCAGGAAGCTTAAATAAAGTACTTTTAATCGGTCGATTAGGCGCAGATCCAGAAATTAAACAAATGGTTAACGGTAAAAGTGTAGCAAGATTAAGCCTAGCTACTAGTCAATCATGGAAAGATAAAAATACCGGTGAAAAAAAAGAAAAAACTGAATGGCATAGAGTAGTTGTTTTCAATGAAGGACTAGTAAATGTAGTTCAACAATATTTAAAAAAAGGAGCACAAGTATACGTTGAAGGACAACTGACTACTAGAAAATGGAAAGATGAACAATCAGGTCAGGATAAATATTCTACTGAAATTTTAATTCAAGGATACAATTCATCATTAACAATGTTAGGTGGAGGAAATCAAAATTCAATTCCATCTCAAGATAGCAAACAAAGTTTTGATGATAGTTCTATGGCTCAAAACGAGTTGGACGATGATATCCCTTTCTAAATAAATGCAAAAAAACGAAGTAACTAAAGATTTAAATATCAAACCAATTTCAATGTATGATGAAATGAGTTCATCATATCTATCTTACGCCATGAGCGTAATAATTAGTAGGGCATTACCCGACATAAGAGACGGACTTAAACCTGTTCACAGAAGAATTTTATATGCAATGCACAAAGGTGGTTTCGATTGGACAAAACAATTTAGAAAATCTGCAAGAATTGTTGGAGATGTAATTGGTAAATATCATCCGCATGGTGATCAAGCCGTGTATGATGCTTTAGTTAGAATGGTTCAAGATTTCTCAATGAGTCTTCCACTTATTGATGGTCAGGGTAATTTTGGTTCAATAGATGGAGATCCACCTGCAGCAATGAGGTATACAGAAACAAAACTTGCAAAAATATCTCAATTTTTGATTGATGATATAGAAAAAAATACTGTCTCATTTAAAAGTAACTACGACGAAACTGAGCAAGAACCTACAGTGCTGCCAGCTCAATATCCTAATCTTTTGGTAAATGGAGCTGGAGGTATTGCTGTTGGTATGGCAACTAGTATACCACCACATAATCTTGGTGAAATAATTGACGGAACTTTAGCTCTTATTAAAAATAAAGATATTAAAGTTAAAGAGTTAATGAAGCATATACCTGGCCCTGATTTTCCAACAGGAGGAGTTATTATCGGTAAAGATATTATTCGAGAAGGATACAAAACAGGTAGAGGTTCTTTTAAAATTAGAGGTGAAATAAATGTTGAAAATCTTAAAAATGGTAAAGATAGATTGGTAATTACCTCAATACCTTATCAAGTAAATAAATCTAATTTAAATGAAAAAATTGCAGAATTAGTTAGAGATAAAAAGATTGAGGGTATAAGTGATATAAGAGATGAATCTAATAGAGAAGGTATAAGAGTTGCTATCGATCTTAGAAGAAGTGTTGAGCCCGAGACAATAAAAAGACAACTTTATAAATATACATCCATTGAAACTTCATTTGGTTTTAATTCATTAGCAATTGTTGATAACAAACCTAAAACATGTTCATTAAAAGATTTCTTAGAGAACTTTTTAAAATTTAGAGAAGATGTAGTTATTAAAAAAACTAAATACGATTTAAAAAAAGCTGAAGATCGTGTTCATGTTTTACTTGGTTTATCTGTTAGTGTAGAAAATATTGATAAAGTAATAAAAATTATTAGATCTTCTAAAAATCCAGAAGAAGCAAAAAATACGCTAATTAAAACAAAATGGAAAATAACAAAATCTGCAAAATTAATTAAATTAGTTGACAGTAAAAATTATAAAGGATCTTACAACTTATCTGAAACTCAAGTTACATCAATATTAGAACTTAGATTACAAAAATTAACTGCTCTTGGAATTAATGAAATTGAAGAAGAGATAAAAAAATTATCTGAATTGATTACGAAGTATAAAAAAATAATAAATTCTAAAAGTGAACTATTAAAAGTAATTAGTAATGAGTTATCTCAAATTAAAGAGAAATTTTCATCTCCAAGAAGAACGCAGATCATAGACGCTGTTTTAAACTATAATATTGAAGAAACTATTCAAAAAGAGTCTGTAATAATTACAATTACTTTACAAGGATACATTAAAAGAGGTGCCTTAAGTAATGTCAAACAACAGAAAAGAGGTGGAAAGGGCAAAACAGGGATTAAGACAAGAGACGAAGACTCTGTAGTACAAACATTATCAGTAAATACTCACACATCTGTTCTATTTTTCTCTACAGAAGGATTAGCATATAAAGTTAAAGCTTGGAAAATTCCAGAAGGATCAGCCGCATCAAAAGGTAAGTCTTTATTTAATATTCTTCCTTTAAAAAATCATCAATCAATTAGTTCAATTATGCCGTTTCCTGACAGCGACGTTGATACAAAAGATATGCATATCATTTTTGCAACTAGTGAAGGAAAAATTAGAAAGAATAATCTTGAAGATTTTACCTCAATTAATGCTTCAGGTAAAATTGCAATGAAGCTCGACGGTAATGATAAAATTATTGGTGTTAAAATTTGTAGAGATGATCAGGATATAATTTTAAGTACTAAATTAGGTAAATGTATTAGGTTTGAGTCGAAAAAACTTAGAGTTTTTAAAGGTAGATCATCAAAAGGAATAAGAGGTATCAATTTAGCAGAAAATGATACTATTGTATCTCTGTCTATTATTGATCATGATTCAAATAAGAAAGCAAAAACTAAAGACCAAAAATCAGAAATTAAAGCTAAAGAAAAATTCATACTGTCAATCACAGAAAATGGTTATGGCAAGAGAACATCTCATTATGATTATAGAGTTACAAATAGAGGAGGAAAGGGAATTATTGGTATTGTAAATTCACAAAGAAACGGGAATGTTTCCTCATCTTTTCCTGTTTTTGAAGGAGATCAAATATTAATTTCAACAAACAAAGGTAGAGTAATAAGAACAGCTGTTAAAGAAATAAGAATAGCTGGTCGTAATACGCAAGGTGTTAGAATAATTAAACTGACTGGTGATGAAAAAGTAGTTTCTGCTATTAAATTAGATGATAATCTTATTTAATGAAAAATATAGCTATCTATCCAGGAACTTTTGATCCAATTACTTTTGGCCATATAGATGTCATTAAAAAATCACTTAAGATAGTAGATAAAGTAATTGTAGGTATTTCAGATGGAAATCAGAAAAACTTCCTATTTTCATTAGATGAAAGAATAGAAATTGTTAAAAGAGCTCTTTATAAAGATCTAAAATTTAAAAAGAATAAGGTTGATGTTATAAAATTTAATACTTTGACAACAGACCTTTGTAAAAAATATAAATCAAATATAATTTTAAGAGGCTTAAGAGCAGTTTCTGATTTTGAGTACGAATTCCAACTTGCTGGAATGAATAGAAAACTTAATAATCAAGTTGAGACAATTTTTTTAATGTCAGATGTTGAAAATCAAATAATATCATCTAGGTTTGTAAAAGAAATCGCTCAACATAATGGTGATTTGAAAAAATTTACGACCAAAAGTACAATTAAATCATTGAATGAGGTTTATGAATAAATTTTTAAATATTTTAATTATTTTTTTTATTTTTTTATCAACAAATTTAATAGCAAAGGAGAATATAATGATTTTAAAATTAAAAGATGGTGATGTAAAAATTGAAATGTATCCTGATGTTGCACCAAATCATGTTAAAAGAATTCAAGAATTAGCTGATTCAGGAAAATATGATAATGTTGTTTTTCATAGAGTAATTGATGGGTTTATGGCACAAACAGGTGATGTAAAATTTGGAAATTCATCTTCAAAAGATTTTGATTTAAGAAGAGCGGGTATTGGTGGATCTGATTTGCCAGATTTAAATCAAGAATTTAATGACCTTCCTCATGATAGAGGAACCGTTTCTATGGCAAGATCATCAGATCCTAATAGCGCCAATAGTCAATTTTTCATTTGTTTTAAACCAGCACCTTTCCTCGATAGACAATATACTGTTTTTGGAAAAGTAATAGAAGGAATGGAATTTGTAGATATGATTACAAAAGGTGATGGCGATAACGGAGCAGTTTCAAATCCAGATAAAATTATTAGTTTTAAATCTCAATAATTAAATAATGAATGTCATTAAAAGATTTCAATTTTAATGTTCATCATACTCAAAATTATGCAAGAGTAGGAATTATAGAGACCCATAGAGGCGATATAAACACTCCTGCATTTATGCCAGTTGGCACTCAAGCAACTGTTAAGGGAGTTTTTTTAGAAGATATAAAAAAAACAGGAAGTGAAATAATTTTATCAAATACATATCATCTAATGATAAGACCTGGTGTTGAAAGAATTGAAAGTGTTGGAGGACTTCACGAATTCATGAATTGCGATTTACCAATATTAACTGACTCAGGTGGTTTTCAAGTTATGTCTCTGTCAAAATTAAATAAAATCGATAGAGATAAGGGTGCGATATTTCAATCACATATAGATGGTAAAACTTTTATTTTAAGTCCCGAAGAAAGTATAAGAATTCAAAAAGGCTTGAACTCTGACATAGTGATGGTTATGGATGAATGCCCTAAAAATACTAAAGACTATGATAAAATTAAAAAATCAATGGAATTATCATCTGAGTGGGCAAAAAGATCAAAAGATGCATTTGGAATAAATGACCACAAAGGTTTATTTGGAATAGTGCAAGGTGGATTATTTAATGATCTAAGAATAAAATCTTTAGACAACCTTATTGATATTGGATTTAATGGGTATGCACTTGGAGGATTGGCGGTAGGGGAAACACAAGATGAAATGTTTGATGTTCTTGATGGAATAAAAGATCATATGCCTAAAGATAAACCAAGATATTTAATGGGTGTTGGTACCCCATCTGATATACTAGGAGCAGTTAAGAGGGGTGTTGATATGTTTGACTGTGTAATGCCAACGAGATCTGGCAGAACTGGTTTAGCTTTTACTTGGGATGGACAAGTTCAAATTAGAAATTCTAAATACAAAAATGATAATACTCCTCTGGACAAAAATGTCTCAAAATTTAATCTTAATAAATATTCTAAAAATTATTTAAATCATTTGTTTAATACTAATGAAATGTTGGCATCGATGATTCTTACCCTTAATAACATCAATTTTTATCAAGATTTAATGAGAAACATCAGAGACAATATAAAACATGGTACTTTTGATGAATTTCACGACAAGTACCTCAATAAGTTGTAAATTTTTAACATTGATTAATAAAAAAAAATCAATATAAAAAACGCTTTTTGGGCCGTTAGCTCAGTTGGTAGAGCAATTCCCTTTTAAGGAATGGGTCGATGGTTCGAGTCCATCACGGCTCACCACTTATGCAATAGGTGGATATTTAAAAATAATTTCGTTAATCCAATTTGTAATGTTATTAATTCTATTTGTTGATGATGGGTGAGTAGACATAAATTCTGGCGGTTCTTTACCTTTTTTAGCTTCTTTCATTCTTTCCCAAACTTTGATTGTTTCCCTAATGTCATAACCAGATAGTGATGCAAATATCAAACCAAGATAATCAGCTTCACTCTCTTGTTTTCTATTGAAAGGATTCATAATTCCTATCTGTGATAATAAACCGACAGCATTCATTCCTGTGGTTCTATTTATTTGAGAAACTTTACCTTTAGTGGCTATATCTAAAATTGCTGTACCTGTATTTAATAAAACACCTCTACTTGCTCTTTCTACTGAATGTTTCGCAACCGCATGCGCTATTTCATGACCCATAACAGCAGCCAATCCATCTTCATTTTTAGTTATATCTAATAGACCAGTATAAACAGCAATTTTACCTCCAGGCATACACCAAGCATTTTTTACTTTCTTTTTATCAATAAGTATATATTCCCAATCAAAATTTATAGTTGGGTCAGGAATATTATTGCGGTCAAAGTATTCAGATATTGAATATTCAATTTTGGATCCAATTTCTTTTATTTGATTTAATGTTTTAGTATCATCACTTAAAGTTTCTTTCTCTTTTACCTTTTCATATAATTGAGCAGCTTTTGCATTTAGGTTAGATTCGGGAATTAGTTTTAGTTGTTTTCGATCCGTTATCGGTGCACTACCACATGCAGATAGGCCAAAAGATAAGCAACTACAACCAAATAAATGTATGAAATTTCTTCTATTCACTTTTTTTACTTAATATATTACACCTTTTTTATAATAATTTATATGATACTTAATAACAAAATTTTATTAGTACTATTTGTACTGGCAGTCGTATTTGTTTTATATGCAAGTTACAGTTAATTTATGGCAAAATTAAAAAGAAGAGGCATTTCAATTCTTGGAAGACTTAGAAACTATTTTATAGCAGGAATAGTTGTTCTTGTTCCTATTGGAATCACTTTATATTTAACTAGATTTTTTATATCTATATCGTCAAAATTAATACCAAACGAATTAAATCCAAATAGCTATTTACCTTTTGCAATACCAGGTTTAGAAATATTATTAGCTGTAATTTTTATTACAATAATTGGAAGTTTATCTCTTTCATTTATAGGAAAGAAAATACTTAAAATATTTAATGATATATTAAAAAGAATACCAATTCTTAGAACAATATATTCAGCAATTGGCCAAATGACTGAAACATTGGCACCAAAAAAAGGATCAAAAAAAAGTGTTGTCTTAGTTGAGTATCCTAGAAAAGGTAGTTGGGCAGTGGGATTTGCGACTAGAGAAAATGATGGTGAAATATCAAAAAAAACAAATAAAAATCTAGTTAATGTATTTGTTCCGACAACCCCAAATCCTACAAGTGGATTTTTATTAATGTTCCCCAAAGATGAAGTTATTTATTTAGATATGACTTTTGAAGAAGCGTCTAAGTTTATTGTTTCTGCTGGTACATCAGATCCAAAAAAAATTTAAGAAATTTCGTTAATTATTGAGGCTCGATCGTATAATCTTAATAATTTATTATATTTACTGAAATTATCTCCTTTCAATTCCAATTTTTTTACTTCTCTTTCAGCCAGTAAAAATAAATCTTCATTTAATATGGGATCGGCTAGTTTAAAATTCTTAATCCCACTTTGCTTAAATCCTAGTAAATCCCCATATCCTCGTAATTTCATATCTTCCTCTGAAATTATAAAACCATCATCTGAGCTTTTGAGAATATTAATTCTTTTTTTTGCATTTTCACTTAGAGAAGATTTAAACATCAATATACAGTAAGACTCTTTACTGCCACGCCCGACACGCCCTCTTAACTGATGTAACTGAGATAGACCGTACTTATCAGCATTTTCTATGACAATTACATTAGCATTAGGAAAATCAATTCCAACTTCAATTACAGTTGTTGTAACCAATATATCCAACTTTCTATCTAAGAAATTATTTAAAATTTTATTCCTTTCATCTTTATCAAGAGACCCATGAATTAATCCAATTCTATTTTTAAAATATTTTTCTAAATACTTAAATTTATTTACAACAGATTGTTGTTCAACTTTTTTCGATTCTTCTATTAAAGGACAAACCCAGAAAATTTGATTTTTATTAGAAATTTCTTTTTTAACAAATCTAATTATTTCAGATATTTTATTTTCTAACTTACTGTAAGTGACTATTTTTTTTCTATTTTTTGGTTTTTCTTTAATTAAGGTTAAATCCATATCACCATAAACCGTCATCATCATTGTTCTTGGTATTGGAGTTGCAGACATGACTAGAACATCACAGTTATTGCCACCTTTTTCTGATAATTCTTTACGTTGACGAACACCAAACTTATGTTGCTCATCAATTATTATTAGACCCAATTTATTATATTCGACTTTTTTTTGGAATAATGCATGTGTTCCTATCAAAAAGTCTATCTTACCAAGTTTAAGATTTTCTAAAATTTTCTTTCTATCAGCATATTTTGACTTACCAGTTAACATTTCAATTTTTATATTTTTAGGCAGATATTTTTTAGCAAAAGAAAAATGTTGTTTAGCTAAAATTTCAGTAGGCACCATAAAGCTAGTTTGGTACCCAGCATTTATACAATTAACTGCAGCTATCATCGATACAATTGTTTTACCAGATCCAACGTCTCCTTGTAGAAGTCTAAACATTCTGCTTTTAGATTTAAGATCCTCGTTTATAATTTTTATTGCTGCCTCTTGATCATTAGTTAACTTAAAATTTAAATCTTGTATCAATTTTTCTTTACAATCTCTAAAAATTTTTTGTGATTTCTTTATTTTTTTTATTTTCGTTCTTATCTTTGAGGATAATAAAAAATGAGCAAATAATTCGTCAAAAACTAACCTTTTATAATAATTAGATTTTAAAATTTCCTTTGTATCAAGACTGTGAATTTTTATGATTGCATCTTTCCACTTAATATTATTAAATTTTTTCTTTATATCATCATTTAGCCATTCATCTAAATCTGGCAATTCCTTTAAAACTTCATTAATTATATTATTATATTTACTGATTGTAAGACCATCTGTAAGACTATATTTATTTTGATTTTCTAAAATATTTTCATTGTTTTCTTTAACCTGTGTTGGATTAGTTATTTGATATTTATTTCTATAGAAATTAATTTTTCCACTTATTATTATTTCAGTATTTAATGGTAAGATTTTTTTTATATATCCTTCATATGAATTAAAAAAAACACAATCTATTTTTATATCATTACTTTGACATACAACTCTGTTGGGCAGTCTTCTTATTCTGGGAAAATTATATTTTAGCGGTATTAATTTAAAAGTTTGTGACTTACCGATTTGTATATCACTAACATTTGTTACTTTTGAATTTTCAATTTTACTCGTAGGCAGATGCCATAATAAATCAAAAATTGTATTTATATTTTTTCTTTTAAATAATTGGCTTGTTTTTTTCCCTATACCTTTAATATTTTGAACATTTGACAATAAATAGTCGTGATCATTCATAATTTATATATATAAAGATTTAATTAATGGATTCAAATAAACAAAATTTACTTAATAAAATTTTATACAGAGCACAATATCGTGGAACTAAAGAAATGGATATCTTTGTCACTAAATTTGTTAATTCAATTATTGATAATCTCGATCATAAAGAATTAGTTTCATTAGATAAGTTAATTAATTTTGATGATGAAACTTTAGTCAATTTAAGTGTTGGAAAAAATTCAAAAGATTTTGAAGATGCAGTTCTCTTAGAAAAACTTATAGAGTTTAAAAAAAAATATTAGTGGCGGAGAGACTGGGATTCGAACCCAGGAAAGAGTTGCCCCTTTGCCGGTTTTCAAGACCGGTGCTTTCAACCGCTCAGCCATCTCTCCGTGAGCAAGGTTTTATAAGTAAATTTATTAATTTCAAGTATAAATCAATTATATAATTGACAATTTAAAGCTTTATTTAAATTAAAAAGAGTTTAATTAAATATTAAATTTTTTGTAATTTAGTTCGCAAATGCATATTTCATATAAATATATTTTTGAAAGATTAAGAAAAAGATTTACCAACTACGGTTTCAAGGGAATATTATTCTCAATTTTAAATTACATAAATAGTAGACTAAATCCAAAACATTTAGGCGAAGCTCCGTTTAAGTATTTATTTTTAAGAAAGAGAAGACTAATTCAGAATTTTGCGAAAAAACATCTAGATAAATTGAATGATGTAAATGTTATTACTCTGGCAAATTATCTTGTAAACGAAAAATTAATTAATTCAAATTCTATTATTTATACCTATGGAGTTGGTACAAGTATTAGTTTTGAAGAGCAAATATCAAATAAATTCAATTGTGATGTTTATTGTTATGACCCAACAATTTTAGCAAAAAATTTTATGAAAAATCATATTTATAATAAAAATAAAATTAAATATTTCGATTATGGAATATGGTGCGAAGATAAAATGATGAAATTTTATAATCAACTCGATAAAGAAAATATAGATAGTGGTGGTTCTATAACTAACCTCTTTAATAATGATGCTTATGATTTATTACAGTGCTATCGTTTAGAAACAATGATGAAAAAAAATAATCATGACCATGTTGATGTATTAAAATTAGATATCGAAGGTGCAGCTATTAAAGTTTTAGATGATATTTTAAATAGTAAAATTTATCCAAAACAAATAATTGCTGAATTTGAATGTACAGAAAATGATAATATTAGTAGATCAGAATTTGATGAATGGAGTTTAGAATTGATAAATTTACTAAAAAAATTTAGAGCTTTAAATTATAAACTATTCTATCTACCACGATATTCACATAAACCATTTTCAACAATAGAAATATTATTTCAAAAGTAAAATAGTTTAATTTATAAATATTATGTTAGGCAAAAATCAATTTAGAAATGGCTTGCTTTTAACATTTCTTGGATCTTTTTGGTGGGGTTTTATTGGTGTTATTTATTTTAAGTATATTGCTTTTGCCGGTCACATCGAAGTTGTCTTGCATCGAAGTGCATGGACAACAGTTATGCTTATTTTAACAACAATTATTTTATCAAAATGGAAAAAATTTAGTTCAGTTTTTAAAAATAAAAATAAAATTATGATGCTTTTTTTGTCAGGATTATTAATTTTTACAAATTGGGCAGTTTGGATTTATGCAATAGGAAATGATCAGGTAATAGATGCAAGTTTTGGATATTTTATTATGCCTATAATAAGTGTTTTCTTAGGTTATTTTTTTTTAAAAGAGGAATTAAGTTTCAAAACTAAAATTTCACTTTTAATCGTAACTATATCAATTTTGTATTTAGTAATATCTAGTTTCCAATCAATACCATGGGTTGGATTAATTGTAGCATTAAGTTGGAGTTTTTATAATTTAGTAAGAAAAAAAATTGATGTAGACACTGATATTGGTTTATTAGTTGAAAGTTTATTTATTTTTCCAGCGGTAATATTTGCTTTTTATTTAATTGTACAAAATGATTTAAATGATTTTGATATATCGAATGTTAAATTAATGTTAATATTCATGCTGGCAGGCCCTATGACCGTTATTCCTTTATATTTATATGTTAGAGGTGTTGAATTATGTGGTTTAGGTCCGACTGGCATGGTTTTTTATATAACTCCAACTTTGCAATTCTTGTTGGGTTATTTCTTATATAATGAGGAATTAGATATACATAAATTAATCAGCTTTATTTTGATATGGATTGCTGTATCGATATACCTAAAAGATTTGTATGAAAAAAATTAAATTATTTATCATATCAATTTTAATTATATTAAATTCTTCAACTCTAATCGCTGATGATTTTAACAATTGGAAAATCAAATTTAAAAAAAGAGCAATTAATGAAGGTATTAGTAAATCAACAGTTAATAATTTAATAGATAAAACAAAGTTTTTACCTGATGTAATAAAGTATGACAGATACCAGCCAGAATTCTATGAAGATACAAAGACATATATTTTAAAAAGAACATCGTCAAAAAAAGTAAAATTAGGAAAAATTATATTAAATAAAGAAAATAATATTATTAATAAAGTATCTTCTGAATACAAAGTAGATAAAAATTTACTATTAGCACTTATGGGAATTGAAACTAATTTTGGAAACTATTTAGGTAAAATGGATATCGTTTCTTCACTTGCAACATTAAGCTTCGATCAAAGAAGAAGTGAATTTTTTACTAAAGAATTAATCACTCTTTTAAAATTAGTAGATGCAAAAATTATAGATCCAAGCACATTATTTGGATCTTGGGCAGGTGCATTTGGTAATTTTCAATTTATGCCATCCACAATTAAAAATCACGCCATTGACTATAATAGAGATGGATCAATTGATCTAAAAAATATTGAGGATTCTTTTGCATCTGCAGCTAACTATTTAAGTAATCTTGGATGGAATGATAATACTCCGTGTTTTTATAGAATTAATCTAAATGAAAATATTCCTGATAAATATTTAAATACATCAGCAAAAAAAATTAAACATGAGAGAAAAGTAAAATATTTAAAAAATTATATAAATAATTCGTCTTTTTTGGATAAATATGACAATTTGACTGCAGCAATAGTTACTCCAGATGCTGAAATAGTTGAAAATGCAAATAAACTAAAACCAGCATATATTATATTTAATAATTATAAGCTAATCTTAAAGTGGAATAGATCATTAAGATTTAGTTTAGCTGTATGTACATTAAAAAATAGTTTTGAAAATGAAACTTAAGATAATAATTTTTTTAGCAGTAATTTTAACGTCATGTGAAACTACAAATAAGAATATTATTAGTAATAAGGATTTTAAAAATTATTCAAATGATGGTTTTGCTCTTATTTTTAGTAATGATATTTACAAAAAAAAAGTAGTTTCAAAAAAAATTGATCAAAGGGCATTAATTATTTTTAATAATAAACTTAAAAAAGATACAGATATTAAAATAACAAATTTATTAAATGACAAGTATTTAATTGCTAAAGTAGGAAAAAATTCAAAATATCCAATATTTTATAATTCGGTAATTTCCGAAAGAATAGCAACTGAAATTGATATTGACCCTGATCAACCCTATGTACGTGTCGAAACAATAAATTCTAATAATACTTTTGTTGCAAATAAAGCAAAAACATTTGATGAAGAAAAAAAAGTAGCTAATAAAGCTCCTGTAGATAGTATTTCAATCCAAAATATATCTATTGAAAAAGATAATAATACAAAAGTTAAAAAGGTAAAAAATTCAAAATTTGAATTTATAGTTAAATTTGCTGATTTATTTTTTGAAGAATCTGCAATTACATTGAAAAAAAGACTTGAAGATGAATACAATTTAAAAGACATAAATATCAAAAAAATGTCTAAAAATTTATATAGGGTTTATAAGGGTCCTTTTTATAATTTAGGATCAATTAAAAATGTATATAATGAGATAGCTAATATAAATTTTGAAAATATTGAATTAATAAAATTATGAAAATAAAAGCATTATTAAGTTTTGTACTATCATTTTTAATTATAAATAATATTTCTTATGCAAAATTCAACATAGATGCACGAACTGCAATTTTACAAGATTATTTATCAGGTGAAATTTTATATGAGAAAAATCCTGATGAGAGAATATTTCCTGCTTCTATGACAAAAATAATGACTTCAATTGTTGCTTTTGATTTGTTGAAAAGTGGAGAAATTACTTTAGATGAAAAATTTATCGTTTCTGAAAATGCCTGGAGATTATCCTCATCTGGTTATTCATCAATGTTTATAATGGTTGGAGATGAAGTTTCGGTAGAAGATTTATTATTAGGTATAATTGTTGCTTCAGGTAATGATGCTTGTGTAGCTTTAGCTGAAGGTATTGCAGGAACAGAGGATGAGTTTGCTTTGCTAATGACTGAGAAAGCCCAAGAAATTGGAATGGAAAATACAAATTTTTCAAACTCGTCAGGGATTAATGATGATAATAATTATTCAACCGTACGTGATATTTTAATTATGTCTAATTATCTAATTAAGGAACATTCTAAATATTATGAGTATTTTAAAATTAAAGAATTTACTTGGAGTAGGACAGGTGGAGATCCCATTACACAAGGAAATAGAAATCCGTTATTATATAAAAATATAGGCGTAGATGGAATTAAAACTGGCTACCTTGGTTCAGAAAAATATTCACTTGCATCATCTATATTAAGAAAAGAACGAAGATTAATAGCTGTTGCAAGTGGCTTTGAAACAAAAAATTCTAGATCAAAGCAATCACAAAAATTGTTAACATGGGGAATTACAAACTTTGACACAATAAAAATAAGTAATGATAACGAATATATTTATGAACTAGATGTTTGGCAGGGTATTAAGAAAAAAGTTAAAGTGAATACTAAAGATATAATTTATAAGACCATTCCAAAAGCTAAAAAAAAATATATGAAGGTGAAGATCGTTTATGACGGTCCTATACAAGCACCTATAAAAAAGGGAGAAAAATTAGCAGAAATAAAAGTATTATATAAAGATGAAGTTATATCTAATCATGATTTATATTCTACTGAAAATATTAAACAGCAAAATGCAATATCAAGGTTGATAACTTCTATCAATTTTTTGATATGGGGCGATGTCTAAATATCCAATTATTATATTTGAAGGCATTGAGGCCTCAGGAAAAACTACAAATTTTAAAATTGCTGCAAATTATTTAAAAAAGCGAAGAAAAAGTTTTATAAAATTAAGAGAGCCTGGGGGATCGATTTTTTCAGAAAAAATAAGAAAATTGATTTTAAATAAAAAACTAAATTTAAATAATAAAACTGATCTATTACTATTTTATGCTGGAAGATCAGAAAATTTTGAGAAAATAATTAAAAAAAATTATAAAAAAAAAATAATACTTATTGATCGTTTTACAGACTCTACAATTGCATATCAACATTATGGAATGAAAATTGATTTAAAAGTAATCAAAATGCTGAATAAGTTTATAATCGGGAATTTTAATCCTAATTTAGTTTTTTTAAGCACTGTAAATGCAAAAAATTTACAAAAAAGGCTTAGAAATAGATCTTACTTAAATAGATATGATAAATTTAAACTTAAATTTTATAACAAAGTTCAGAACGGATACGAAAAAATATCAAAAAATAAGAGCAAATATATTAAAATTAACTCAAACACCAATACTATTAACGAAGTAAAAAAAATAATAATAAATAAACTTGAGAAAATAATATAAATGTCTGAACATAAATTAATAGGACATGAAACGTATTTTGAAAAATTTGTAACACTTTACGAAAATAATGAACTTCCAAATAAAATTTTATTATCTGGTAAAAAGGGTATAGGAAAATCATTATTTGTTGAAAAATTTTTATATAAAATTTTTAATTCTAATAATGATAATGAGCTAATAAAAAACAAATCCCATCCTAATGTTTTAAGTATAAAAAAAAATAATGATAAAAAAAATATAGAAATTCATCAAATTAGAGAAATTGTAAAGTTTACAAATCAATCCTCCTTTAATAATAAGTCAAGATTTATAATCTTCGACGATGTCGAATTTTTAAATATTAATTCGTCAAATGCTTTATTGAAAAATTTAGAAGAACCAAATGAAAATGTTTTTTTTATTTTAATTTTTAATTCAGAGAAATTTTTAATAGATACAATAAAATCTCGATGTATAGAATTTAAATTAAGTTTAACTAATGAAAATACCAGATTAATTTTAAATAATCACTTTAATGAAAATATTTATGATCGAATAAATTCAAATTTGATAAATTATTACTCAACACCTTTTTTTTTGATATCCTTAATAAACTATATGAATGAATATGAATTATCAGTATCCGAAACCACAATTGATGATTTATTAGTATATTTAATTAATAATAAGCATTTTATTAAACAAGAGTTTATAAGGGATAATTTAAATATGATAATTGAATTATTTTTTTATAAACATATAAACACAAAAAAAAAATTGTCATATAGGGCTAAAGAATATTATTATTCAAAACTATCTAATGTAAAAAGATTTAATCTAGATTATGAAACTTTTTTTTTAGAATTTAAGGATAAATTACTAAGTGAATAAAAATTATTACATAACAACACCAATATATTATCCTTCTGCAAAGCCTCATATGGGTCATGCTTATTCAAGTATAATTGCTGATTTTTTTGCTCGTTTTAAAAAAATTGATGGTTTTAATGTCTATTTTTTAACAGGTACAGATGAGCATGGATTAAAAATACAAAGATCTGCTGAAAAGTTAAATAGAGATCCAAAATCATTTTGTGATGAAATAAGTAAAACATTCGAGGATTTAACAAAAACATTAAACTTATCAAATACTGATTTTATAAGAACTACAGAAGATAGACATAAAGTATCTGTGCAAAATTTATGGAATATACTTGAAAAAAATAACCAAATTTTTTTGTCTAAATATTCTGGTTGGTATTCTGTATCAGATGAGGCTTTTTATAATGATGATGAAGTTGAGGAAAAAGATAGTTTGAAAATTGCTAAATCATCAGGTTCACCAGTTGAGTGGGTTGAAGAAGAATCTTTTTTTTTTAAACTTTCTCAATGGGAAAAACCATTATTAGAATTTTATGAAAAAAATAAAAATTTTATTTTACCTGAAAGTAGAAGAAATGAGGTAATCAGCTTTGTCAAAAGTGGCTTAAAAGATTTATCTGTTAGTAGAAAAACATTCTCTTGGGGTGTTAAAGTACCAAATGATGAAAATCATGTTGTTTATGTATGGTTAGATGCATTAACAAATTATTTAAGTTCTTTGAAATATCCCGATGAAAATAATGAATTATATAAAAGTTTTTGGCCAGCAGATTTACATATTATTGGTAAAGACATATTAAGATTTCATGCTATTTATTGGCCAGCATTCTTATTAGCTGCAGACATAGAACCGCCAAAAAGGGTATACGGACATGGATGGATACTCTCTGGTGATGAAAAAATGTCAAAATCAAAAGGTAATATTTTAGATCCATTAAAAATAATAAATGTATATGGTTTAGATCCATTAAGATATTATTTACTTAAAGAAGTTTCTTTTGGTAATGATGGAAATATTTCAAAAGAAAAACTAGAAAATTGTATTAATAGTGATTTAGCAAATAATTTTGGAAACTTATGTCAAAGAGTGCTTTCTTTTGCTGAAAAAAATTGTTCATCTTTAATACCTGATCACAAATATAATGATGAAGATTTAGAAACTTTAAAACCACTAAATAATCTAGATAAAATAAGATCATTCATAGATAATCAAGACATAAACCAATATATGAGTTTTATTGTTGATAGATTATTTGCAGCAAACAAATATTTTAATGATCAAGAACCTTGGAAAAAGAAAGATGATAGATTAAGATTAAATACAATTGTTTATACTGCATTAGAATTAATTAGAAAAATAACCATCTTGCTGTATCCAGTAATGCCAGAAACATCAGTAAAAGTGCTAAATATTTTTAATGAAACAGAAAATTCTATTGAATTTGCATCAATTGATAATAATGAAATTTTAAAAAAAGATTTAAAAATAAATAAATTAGATATTTTGTTTAAAAAAATTGAAAAATGATAGACTCACATTGTCATCTTGATCACGAGCCTCTTTATTCAAATATTAGTGATGTTATCAAACGTTCTAAGGAAAATGGATTAAAGAAAATTCTAACTATTTCAACCAATTCAAAAAGTTTTGAAAATATTAAAAAAATAATAAATCTTGATGAAATAATTTATGGAAGTGTAGGAATTCATCCTCATGAGTCCAGTATTGATAAGATGGATAAAAAATTCATTGTTGAAAATGCTAATAAATTTAAAAAAATAATTGGAGTAGGAGAGACAGGATTAGATTTTTATTATGAAAATAGTCATAAAAATGATCAAATTAAAAGTTTTGAGACACATATAGAAGCCTCCATTGAACTAAATTATCCTTTAATAGTTCATTCTAGAAGCGCCGAAAGAGAAACTTTTGATATTTTAAATAGATATAAAAATAGTGATATTAAAATACTTATGCACTGTTTTACAGGTTCAAAAGAGTTTGCTAAAAAAATGATGACATTAAATGCTTATTTTTCTGCAAGTGGAATAATAACTTTTAAAAATAGTATTGATCTACAAGAAACATTTAAAATAATTGAAAATGATAAAATTTTAATTGAAACAGATAGTCCTTTTTTAGCACCTATACCAATGAGAGGTAAAAAAAATGAACCTTCTTTTATTAAATATACATTGGAAAAACTTTCAGAATTAAAATCAACAACCTTTAATGAATTAGAGACTATTACAAATAATAACTTTGAAAGATTATTTTTTCAAAAATGAGTATAAAATTTATAATATTAGGTTGTGGAAGTTCCATGGGTGTTCCAAGACCTGATGGCTTTTTTGGAAATTGTGATCCTAAAAATAAGAAAAATTATAGAACAAGATGTTCAGCACTTATTAAAACTTATGATGAAAATATTTTAATCGATACATCTCCTGACCTAAGACAACAGTTATTACGTCACAAGATTAAAAGAATTGATAAAGTTTTCTACTCTCATCTGCATGCTGATCAAACCCATGGAATAAATGATTTAAGATCATTTTTTATTAATAGTAGAAAACAAATTAATGTTTATGCTGATAATGATACATCAAAATATTTAAAACAAAGCTTTTCATATTGTTTTGAAAGTTTCTCAAAAGAATATCCAGCTACTCTAAAATTAAATAAATTAAAAAAGAACTCATTTATTAAACATAAAAATAAAAATATAAAATTTAAGTCGATTGTTGTTGAACACGGTTCAGTCAATTCAAATTGTTTTATAATTGATAAAAAACTTGCATACATTACTGATGTAAGTGAAATTTACAAAAAAGATTATACTTATTTCAAAAATCTAAAGTATTTAATAATTGATTGTTTGTGGTACAATTTTCATCCTTCACACTTTAATTTGGAAAAATCTTTATTATTTATTAAAAAATTTAAACCAAAAAAAGCTATACTTTCAAATTTATCACCAGTATTAGATTATAATAAGTTAAAGAGAGTTATACCTAAAAATGTTATACCAGCACATGATGGTTTGACGATAAAACTATAGAATTTCTTCAATTTTATTTATAATTTTATTTGATGTAGGTTTTGTAAAAGAAGCATATGTTTCTTCTACGTTTCCCTGTTTATTGATTAATATTTTATGGAAATTCCACTTAGGAATTGCAGATTTGCCAAAATTATTTTCTGCCCACTTAAAAATCTCATGAGCATTACTACCTTTTACCTCTGTAATTGTTGTTAATGGAAAATTTAAGTCAAAATTTACTTCACAAAATTCTTTTACCTCACTATTGGTTTTTTTTTCTTGATTGAAAGAATCTGAGGGTACACCAAGAACAATTAGACCCTTTGATTTGTATTGATCCCATAAATCTTGAAGATCTTCGTATTGCTTTGTGAAACCACAATAGCTGGCAGTATTTACTATAAGTATAACTTTATCTCGATAATCATTTAATTTAATGATTTCTCCATTAATACTTTCAATTTCTAGATCATAAAAATTTTTATGATTATTGCTCATTGCCGGACTCTTAAAAAAAAACATAATTATAGTAATATTTATTAGCAATCTTTTCATAAACTACTTACTTATTTGGTGTAAGTAGTATCAAGAAGTATCCAAATAAAGTGGATAATAATGACCCAGTTAAAACTCCAATTTTAACACCGTCCATATATTGCATATTTTCAACAAATGCCAAATTTCCAACAAATAGACTCATCGTAAAACCAATACCTGTTAAAACACCGACACCATAAAAATTGAACCAGTTAGAATTATTCGGCATCTGTGCTATTTTCATTTTTATTGAAACATAGGAAAAAACAAATACACCTAATTGTTTTCCAACAAATAATCCTAGTAATATACCTAACGGAACTTTATTAAGTAATGATGCAAAAGATAAACCCTCTAATGAAACACCAGCATTAGCGAAAGCAAATAAAGGCATAATACCAAATGCAACATATGGACTAATCGCATGCTCAATTTTTATTAGTAGTGAAAAGTCTTTGTCTTTTTTTCTATGAGGTATAGTCATTGCTAGCAAAACACCAGCTATTGTTGCGTGAATTCCAGAATTGTGAGTGAAGTCCCAAAGAAATATTCCAACAATTAAATAAGGTAAAAATTTCTTTATATTAAATTTATTTATTACTAAAAGAACAATAAAAGCTAATAGCATTAAGCTTAAATATTTAATACTTAGATCACCTGAATAGAATAATGCAATAATTACTATAGCTCCTAGATCATCTATAATAGCTAAAGCAGTTAGAAAAACTTTTAAGGATAATGGAACTCTTTTACCCAATAGTGAGAGTACTCCTAAAGAAAATGCAATATCAGTTGCAGATGGAATTGCCCAACCATTCATTGTTTCACTATCACCAAAATTAATAAAAACATAAAATAATGCAGGCACCAACATTCCTCCGACTGCACCTATAATTGGAAGAAGAGCTTGCTTTATATTTGAAAGTTCACCCTGCAAGAATTCTCTTTTAATTTCCAATGTAACGAAGAAAAAGAAAATTGCCATCAAGGCATCATTTATCCAATGTAATACAGATAACTTTAATCCAAAATTATTTATTCCTAAAAATAAATATTTATTTAATGTAGAAAAATATATTTCGGCTAAATTGGAATTACTTACAATTAAAGCTATTATTGCTGCAAAAAGTAAAACAAGACCACTGGCGGCTTCTAATTTGAAAAACCATCTAAATGGTTTTGTAATTATCTGAATCATTTTTACCTGACTAAATCTTTAATAAATAATTTCAAGTCATTTATTACTAGATACAAACTATCTGACATTTGTAATATGCCAGGAAATATAACAGATATCTGATTTTTAAAAGTGTCTATAAGTAAAATAAATGCGATAAATGAAACAATTACCAGAAATATTTTTTTTATAATATTGTTTTCTCTTGAAACAGAACTTTTATCAATAGACACTAATTCTTTTGATTTACTCATTTTTGTTGAAGATTTTTTTGAAATTTTTTTTGTTTTTTTTGTTTGTTTTATAGGTTCTTCAACTGGTTCTATATTGATCTCTGATTTATTTTCATCAATTTGACTTATTTTTGTTTTTTCAGCCGCTAAATTTATTTTTTCTTCTTTTTTATAAAACCACGTATGTTCGCAATTGCCGCACTTTAAAAGTCTACCCTCACTTGGTATTAACTTTTCATCAATATTGAACTTCTTAGAACAAGCTGGACATTCAATGATCATAGATACTTATATATAGCAAATTTCATAAAATATCCTTTTAAATAGTAATTAATATACTTTGAAATTTTTTTTATCTACTGTATTAGTACTGCATTCGGGGTGTAGCGCAGCCTGGTAGCGCACTTGGTTTGGGACCAAGGGGCCGTAGGTTCGAATCCTACCACCCCGACCACTTTATGAAAAAAGCAAAAATTTATAAGCCATCTAAAACTGCTATGCAGTCAGGATTAAAGAAATTTGATAAATGGATTATAGAATATGTTACTGATGATCCAGGCACTAATCCTTTGATGGGGTGGGAGAGTTCTACTGACACTTATGGCGAATTAAAATTAGAGTTTTCTACTAAAGAATTAGCAATTGAGTATGCAAAAAAAAATAATATTGATTTTGAATTAATAGAACCGAATAAAAGAAAAGTTACTTTAAAATCTTACGCTGATAATTTTACAAAATAATGTTTAAATTTTTTACAGAAAGAAAATGGTACGGTTGGAGTATATTTGGATCAATCTTCATATTAGTTTCAACTTGGTATCAAGTACAATTAGATGTAAAAATTAATGAATGGTTTGGTGAATTTTACGATACTCTTCAAAAAGCTTTAACAGAACCTGGTTCGGTCACAGAAACCGAATTTATTGGATATTTGTTTACATTTGCAAAAGTTGCAGGGCTTTGGATTATAATTGCGATTGTAACTGGATTTTTTGTATCTCATTGGGTGTTTAGGTGGAGAACTTCAATGGCTGAATATTATCACTCTCAATGGCTAAAAGCTCGTTTAACTGAAGGGGCTTCGCAAAGAGTTCAAGAAGACACTTTAAAATTTGCAAGAATAATGGAGGGTCTTGGTGTTGGACTTCTAGATAGTATAATGACTTTAGTAGCCTTCCTGCCAATATTATGGGGATTATCTAAACAAGTCGATGTACTTCCATGGATTGGAGAAGTTGATCATGCTTTAGTTTGGGTTGCAATAATATCTGCACTTGGTGGAACAGTTTTATTAGCGGCTGTAGGTATTAAATTGCCTGGTATTGAATATGATATTCAAAAAGAAGAAGCTGGTTATAGGAAAGAATTAGTTCATGGAGAAGATGATCCTATAAGGGCAGCTCCACCAACTATAGGTCAATTATATGATAGAGTAAGAGGTATTCACTATAAATCATATTTTCACTATTTATATTTTAATGCAGTCAAGTGGAGTTATTTCCAAGGTATGGTAATTGTTCCATATTTGGCTTTAGCACCAACTATTGTATCAGGTGCGATTACTTTGGGTTTTGTTCAACAAATAACCAGAGCATTTGGACGAGTTGAAAATTCATTACAATATTTAGTTAGAAGCTGGTCTACAATAGTAGAATTAATTTCAGTTTGGAAAAGATTAAGTGAATTTGAAGCTAGATTGAAATATAATTTAGAAGAATCCACTGTTGAAAATATTTAATGTCTTTAGATAAATATCTGATTAATCAACTTGTAAAAGTTACTTCAAGAGCTGCAGTTAATTGTTATCAATTTCTTGGCAAACAAGACAAAAAAATTGCTGATAAAGCCGCAACGGACTCTATGAGAAATGATTTAAATAATTTAGAAATTAACGGAGAAGTAGTGATAGGTGAGGGCGAACTAGATGAAGCACCAATGTTATATATAGGTGAAAAACTGGGTAAGGGTAATGGTCCATATTTAGATATAGCCGTTGACCCACTTGAAGGAACAAATTTTGCAGCAAAAAATATTCCAGGCGCTATATCTGTATTAGCAATTTCAGAAAAAGGAAATTTATTTAATGCTCCAGAAACTTATATGAATAAAATTGCAGTGGGCAAAGATGTTCCATTTGATGCGACAGATTTAGATTATCCTATAAAAAAAAATATTTCCAATATTGCAGAAGCTAAAAATAAAAATATTAATGAACTTACAGTTTGTATTCTTGATAGACCAAGACATAAAGATATTATTAAAGAATTAAAATCATTAAAAGTAAATTTAAAATTAATTTCAGATGGTGATATTTGTGGTGCTCTATTAGTTACTGATAATAAGTATAATATAGACTTATTTTTAGGTATTGGAGGGGGTCCTGAAGGGGTAATCTCTGCAGCAGCATTGGATGCTTATGGATGTAAATTTCAGGGAAGATTTTTATTTGTAACTGATCAAGATAAAGATAGAGCAAAAAAAATGGGAATATCTGACCTAAATAAAAAATATGAGTTAAATGAAATCGTTAAAGGAGATAGTATTTTTTGTGCGACAGGTATTACCAACACTGAAATGATTGCAGCAGTGAAAAAAGAAAATACAAAATTTATTACAGAAACTCTTGTCACACATAAAGAATCAACAATAGAAATTGTAAAAAGGGAGGAACCTATAGCTTGATTATTTTTAATAATTGCAATAGAAACTCCATCTCTGGTCCCTTCGTCTATCGGTTAGGACACATGGTTTTCATCCATGAAAGAGGGGTTCGATTCCCCTAGGGACCGCCAAAATGAAATACTTTGTTTATTTAATCATATCTAAAAATAAACAAAAATACCTAAGCTACGTTGGATATACTAATAATTTAAAGAAAAGATTGGCTAAACACAATGCTTCGAAAGGAGCAAAATTTACTAGAGGCAGAAAATGGATAATAGCCTATAGTAAGGTTTATGATACAAAATCCAAAGCTATGCGAGAGGAATACAAACTTAAAAAAAATTATATACTTAGAAAGAAAATAAAATCTCATTTTAATAAATGAAAATCTCAATTCTACTACCATATAAAGAGAATTTTACTCCAAATTATGCAGGTGCAGTTTCACTTTTTTTAAATGATACTATCAAATTAAGCAAATATAAAAAAAATATTCAAGTGTATGGAAATACTTCTTTTAAAAAAAAGTTATTACCTAATTATACTAATTTAAATTTTTCAAAATTATTCTTCAGAAGTAGCAGTACAACTTATGTAAAAAAATTTTTGGAGAATGAAAAAATAAAAAAATCAAATCTAATAGAAGTTCATAATAGACCTGATTACATAAATTCTATTTATAAGATAAATGATAATATTGTTCTATATTTTCATAATAATCCGCTAGATATGAAATCATCAAAAACAGCCAAAGAGAGAATTGATGTATATAACAAAACAAAAAAAATAATTTTTAATAGTGATTGGACCTTAAAAAATTTTACAAAAGGATTAAATAAAAAATATAATACCGATAAACTTGAAGTCATTAATCAATCAACAAGTAAAAAAATCATTAATTTTAAAAATAAAAAAAAAATAATTTTATTTGTTGGTAGATTAAATGCTTCTAAAGGGTACGATTTATTTGGAAAAGCTATTATAGATGTCTTAAATAATAATCCAGATTGGAAGGCTATAGTGATCGGTGATGAGCCTAGAGAAAAATATATTTTTGAACATAAAAATTTGAAAAACTTAGGTTTCCAAAAATATAATGTTGTTACAAAATGGTTTGTGAAATCCGATATTTCAGTAGTTTGTTCTCGATGGGATGAGCCTTTTGGTAGGACTGCTTTAGAAGCTTCAAGTGCAGGATGTGCTGTCATTATTACAGATAAAGGTGGGCTTAGTGAGGCATCTCCAAAAGCTATGAAAATAAAGACTTTAACTGTTAAAAATATTGAAAATTCAATCGAAAAACTTATTAAAAATGAGTCTTTCAAAAAGTCTTTACAAAAAAGGATTTATAAACATTTCTACCTAACTAATAATTATATTTCAAAAAAAATTGATGGATACAGAGATAAGTTAATTTAAGATTATTATATTTTAATTTTATTTAATGCATTATTTTTAAATATATTTGCCTCTCTAATATATCTTCTTACCATTTGTGTTGTTTTATGACCTGTCATAGCCATTATACTTCTCTCATCAGCGCCTGAATCAGCAGCTACTGTAGCAAATCCTGACCTTAAACTATGACCTGCAAAATTTTTGTTTTCGATACCTGCTAACTTTAAATACTCTTTAATTAATAAAACTACTGATTGGTCAGTTAATCTTTTGTTTATTAATGATAAACCTTTAGAAAATCTTCTAAAAATAGGTCCAGAATTAATTTTAGAAATTTCTAACCATTTTTTTAGATTTGTAACAGGACAGTAAATTTCATTTTCGAAGTAGGGCAGTCCTTTAGTAATTCCTTCTCCGAATTGGTCAGTTTTTGATCTTTTAACAGTGATTTTTAAACCGTCAGGAACAAATTCTAAATCCTCATAATCAATTGAAATGATCTCGGTTCTTCTAAAACCTCCTCCGAAGCCAATTAAGATTATTGATTTATCTCTAAGTTTTTTTATTTCCTCAGTTTTATATTCATTTATTACATTAATAATTGATTTTAAATGATTGATTAATATAGGTTTTTTACCTTTTTGAATACTTCCTTTGACCCTTCTTATTCCCATTAAATTTTCAACGATGATTGGATGTTTTGTGTCTAGATAATGCCCTTTTAGCCTATGAACCATGCTTATTGATACTAATCTTCGTCTTAAAGTGCTTATTTTTGAATTTTTTGAGAGATGAGTAAGGTACAAGGAAACTATTTTTGGTTCTGTTGGTATTGAATTTAATCCATGCTTAGCACAAAAAGCTACGAAGTCTTTAAAGTCTGATTTATAAGCTCTTAGAGTATTATTTGACTTTGAGCTTTTAAGGTTATTTAAAGTTGCTTCATGAAGTGATTTTAGGTCTGTTGTCAGTTCATTCATATAATTACTATTGATAACAATTAATTATCATTAGTAATATATCAAGTGATTTTAAATGTCAAATGAATTAAAACAAAAATTTATGACTATAGATGGTGAAATTCCTACAAGCTATTTTTTAATAATATCTTTAGGTTTAACTATACTGAGTTATTTGGTTTACAAAAAAAATGGAAAATCACTAGAAGTATATTTCTTATCTGTTTTAACAATAATTTTTTATTTATCTTATTTTATTCTAATTTTTGTTGGTCCTAGATAGTTTGTTAACGCTATTCACAGCTGTTAAAAAATCTTAATAATCAACTATAAAGTGATACTAATCATATTTGCACTATGATAATCTGTTAAATGAATTAAGAGGCAACTCTTAACTGACCATCTGGGGAAAAATCGAGAGATTCAAGCCCAGAGGGCAGAAAACCACGCAGAGTAGCGCTAAAATTGCGGGGTGGAAGGCATGGCGGTAGCGCATACAACGACGTGCCAAAAAACTACTGATCTTTGTACCTGAAAAGGTGCAGAGATACAGGGTTTTTTTTTATATGATCCTTAAAGGTACAAAATTTCAAATTAAGGTTTGGAAATACTTAAAAACAATCAAAAAAGGTAGTGTTTTAACCTATTCTGATGTCGCAAAAGGTATTAATAAGCCTAAAGCTGTTAGAGCTGTAGCTAATGCTATTGGAAAAAATCCATATGCTCCTAAAATACCATGCCATAGAGTAATTAGGTCTGATGGGTCTCTCGGAGGATATTCTGGAAAAGGTGGTATAAAAACCAAGAAAAAACTGCTCAAATCTGAAGGTATTTTGCTCTAAAAGTTAGCAATACCAACGTTTTTTTAAAATTTAACAACATTTAGTATTACAATTTTAAATTCCCCTATTGGTTGCAGCTTATAAAATAAAATCTTTAAATTAGGCCTATATTTGGGGCATTAAACGCTATATTCATAAATTGCATTACTTCGGCAATTTTTTTAGAAAATTATTATTTTTTAGTATATTTATATCAATTAATATTAAGAAATTCCCATATCAAAATAAAACTAAGTTTTTATTATCAATAGATTTGTTCCAAAATTTCATCATAATTGTTGATTTTATTGAATATTGTCCCCTATCACATAATCCAATTTCATTATCTATTTTTATAATTTAAACAAGCGCCTATTTATTGATTAATTTTAATTACCAGGACATATCTAGTTGATAAATTTTATAATTTTATTCCATTATCTTATATTTTACAATATTTTAACTATAGTTTAGATATTATATAAAATATAATAAATACAATAGTTTACATACAATAATTAAAGTATTTTATTAATAAATAGTACATATATATTTACTTATATTTATGATAATATTCTCTTTTAAAAACATATAAACCAGATGAAACAATTATGAAAAGACCAATAAAAGTATATTTATCTGGAAAATCCGAAAACACATAGTATCCTAAAATAAGGTTGGTAATTATCTCAAAATAACCAAATGGTGCTAATTTCGAAGCATCAGCGTAACGAAGAGATAAAATGATTAGTATATGCCCTAAACAGGCAAATATACCCATCAGAGCCATCCAAGACCATTGAATTGGAGTAGGATTAATCCAAACAATAGGAACAAAAAAAGATGCGATAATGGCCCCTACTACGCCCGTAATCAACAATGTGAGTAAAGGACTATCTGTTGAATGCAATTTTCGAGTTATTATTAAATAAAAGCCGTAAAAACAGCCTGTTCCAACAGCTGCTAAACTAGCAAGATTAATCTCTATAATTCCAGGTCTTATAACAACCAAAATACCAAAAAAACCGACTAATACAGCAGTCCACCGTCTATATCCGACTTTTTCTTTAAGTAAAAATGGAGAAAGAGCAGTTGTGACCAATGGAGCAACGAATGCCAATGTTAACGCTTTTGCCATTGAGATTACAGAAATGGAGTAAAAAAAACATATATTTGCAAAAAATAAAGACAAACCTCTAATTATTTGTAATTTGATATTTTGAGAAAACTTCAATTGCTCCCTATAAAATAAAAACATAAATAAAGTTGTGAATACAACTGTAAAAAAATATCTAGCCCACGTTATTTGAAAAAAAGATAAATCCGAAGACAAGTATTTAGCAATGGCATCCATGAAGGGCAAAACCATCCATGCGGATAAATTTAAAAATATTGCTTTCATTTAAGCAAAGTATTTAAGAGCGATAAATACTGTTATTGGCACTGTAACCAATGACATTAAAGTAGAAACAACAATTGTGCTGGAAATATTATCTACATTTTTTTTAGGTGAATACATCGAAGCAACCAAATAACATAATATCGCACTAGGCATAGAGGATTGAATTAGTAACACTCCAGCTGCAAAACCAGATAAATTAAAATATTTTATAATAAAAAAACCTACAATAGGACCCAGGATTACCCTACCAATTGATGTTATAATTGAGTCTCTCAAAGAAAATACTTTCATTTGGGTTAAAGCAATACCTAAAGACATTAAAATCATTACAATCATTGCATAAGATAAAAGCATTGTTGTATTAATCACAAAAACTGGCATTTCTTTGCCGTAGAATAAAAAGATAACGGTCAAAATAATTGTATAGAAGGATGGACTTTTTGCGATTATTGAAAAATCAAATTTTCGTTTTGCAAGAAATATATTAGCAGTAAAATGTAAGAGTATTACCAAAGATGATATAGCTGCAGCTACACCCATTCCCAATTTACCGTATGCAAAAAGACATATTGGTATACCCATATTACCAGTATTAGGTAAAAAAAAAGTAGGTAATTCTCTAATATAATCTTTTTTCATAAGAATTAAAAAAACAAGACCAATTAAAGCAAATGATGATAGTAATATTAATGCGTAAATAAAATATTCTACAAATATATCAAAAGTAACACCTGTAGATGTAAGAGAGAAAATTACTAAAGCTGGAGTTCCAAAATTTCCTGCATAAGATGTTATAAACGAAGTATCGAAATTTGGATTTTTTTTCCCTAATAAAAAACCAATTCCAACAATAAAAAATACAGGGAATAGAACTTCAAAGAGCTTTAAATAAAGTTCCATTAAAAAAGTCTTAATAATACAGGGTTTTTAATAATATTTAAATTTGATTTAAAAGATTTAATACATTTCTGATAATCCTTTTCCAAAGATTTGTGAGTTATAATCACAATAGAAGCGGTTTTATTTTTATTATTTGGTATTTGTATTAATCTTTGAACGGATATTTTGTGTTTAGCAAATTTTTTTGTGATTTCAGATAGAACACCCGGTTTATCTTTAACTTCAAGCCTAATATATAAAGCATTAGAATAATTATCAGTATTATATATTGAAGGAGATTTTCTTTTATTATCAGAAATCCCAAAAGGGTATTTGATATTTCCACGTAAAATTGACAAAAGATCAGACATTAAAGCAGATGATGTTGGACCGGGCCCAGCACCTTCTCCTTGCAAAACACTCTCCCCTACTGGATTACCTTCAATTATAACAGCATTCATAACACCATTAACATTTGCGATATAAGTATTTTTTTTAATTAAACACGGATGAACTCTCTCAAATAATTTATCATTAACAATTTCTGTTATTCCCAATAATTTAATTTTATAATTTAATTGATTTGCAATTTCTAAATCCTTGTATTCTATATTTTCAATACCCTCCATTAAACATTTTGAATTTGATACTTTATTATTAAATGCTAAAGCAGAAAGAATTTTAACTTTAGCTAAAGCATCGTAACCATTTAAATCTAATTTTGGATTACCTGGTTCAGCATAACCTAATAGTTGAGCTTTTTTTAATACAGTTGAAAAGCTAGACTTAGTTTCTTCCATTTCAGATAATATATAATTACAAGTGCCATTTAATATTCCATATACTTTACTTATCTTATTAGTTGCTAGCCCTTCTTTAATTGTTCTTAATACAGGGATTCCACCTCCTACTGACGCTTCAAATTCTAAATTAACTTTATTTTTTTCAGCAAGTTTAGAAAGGTTATTACCGTGTTTAGAAATTAATGCCTTATTAGGAGTTACAACATGAATTTTATTCTTAAGTGCAAATTCTACAATTTTTTTAGATATACCATCAGATTGACCAATGGCTTCAATTAAAATATCAATTTTATTATTTTTAAAAATTTTAAAGGGATCTTTATAAAATATTTTCTTGTTAATTCTAAATTTTCTTTTTTTATTAATATTTTTAGCTGAAATAGCAGAAACAGAGATAATTTTTCCAGTTTTTTTTAGTATATCTTTTTTTTTTGTATTTAATTCATTATAGAGATAATTACCAATCTGCCCTAATCCAACAATTGCTATATTAAGCTTTTTAGTCATATCAATCATCTAAACTTGGGAAACTACTATTTTTTCCATAATTAATAATTTTATTTTTAAAATCCTCGAAAGAAATATTTTTATCAATATCTAAATTTGGTTTTTCAACCATATCATCATTTTTTTTCTTTAAAAAAAAACCAAAGTTTTGGTTAGAACAATTATTTATAAATAAAAAAATTAATAAAATTATTAGTATTCTCATCAATTTAATCCTTCGTCAGACTTATATCCAAATAAAATATTCATATTTTGAACAGCCTGTCCACTACCACCCTTAATCAAATTATCTATTGCTGACAATATAATAATTTTATTCTTATATTTACTCTCACATACGGAAATATAACAGTTATTTGTGTTTATTACTTCATTAGTTCCTAGAAAAGTATTTGGTTTCAAAATTTTAATGAATTTATGATTTTTGTAATATTTTTTTAGAAAAGAATAAATTTTTTTAAAAGAATCATTTCTTTTTAGATCTAAATACATAGTAGTTAATATTCCTCTAAACATTGGTGAAAGATGAGGTGTAAATTGAAATTTTACCTTTTTACCAGTTTTTATTTTTAGTTCCTGATCAATTTCTGAATTGTGTCTGTGAAACGCTAAACCATAAGCACTCAATGTCTCATTTAAAAATTTGTTGTTATATTTCTTATGAATATTTCTGCCTGCACCTGAATAACCAGATTTAGAGTCAATTATGATATTGTTTGATTTAACAAAATTTTTATTAATTAATGGTACTAGGGGTAACAAAATTGATGTTGGATAACAGCCTGGACAAGAAATTATTTTATATTTCTTAATACTTTTATTATTTAACTCAGGTAAAGAATAAATACTTTTTTTGATTAATTTAGGAGCATTGTGTTTGATTTTATACCATTTAAAGTAATCACTAGTTGATTTAAGTCTAAAATCTGCTGCTAAATCAATTAAAATATTTTTATTATCTAAATTTTTTGAAATTTTTTGAGCTTCTCCATTGGGTAATGCAGTAAATACAACATCAACACTTTTTAATAATTCTTTATTAAATTTAACAATATTTGGTAGTTTATATTTATTAAAGTATTTATCATAAGAGCTAATTTTCTTACCTACAGAAGTATCACCACAAAGATATTTAATTTTAACTTTCTTATGTTTAGTTAATAATTTAATCAATTGAATACCTATGTATCCTGTGGCTCCAGCAACTAATACATTTATCTTAGACATATTGTAATATAACAGTTGTTTATTAAAATGATATTATCTTTTAGAAAACTGATAACTTCTTCTAGCTTTTGCTCGACCAGGTTTTTTTCTCTCAACTGATCTAGAATCTCTCGTGGTAAGTTTTTCTTTTCTAAGTGTTGGTTTTAGATTTTCATCAAATTGTAATAGTGCTCTTGATATACCATGTACTAATGCTCCCGCTTGACCTGTATGACCACCACCGACAACTTGAGACCTAACATCGTATTCTGTAGATTGATTGATAATTTCAAAAGGTCTTAAAATTTGCATTTTATGAGTAGCTCTTGTGAAATAATCATCTAGATTTTTACCATTAACGTAAATTTTACCTGTTCCCTTTTTTAACCAAACTTTTGCAATTGAAGTCTTTCTTCTACCTGTTGCATATTTTGCATCTTTGAAATCTAATTTTAGTTTTGAAGATGTTAATTGATTTGTATCCATTTTAATTTCTTACTATATTTTTTGAATTAAGCTTTCCAATCTCTATTACCTCAGGGTTTTGTGCTGAGTGAGGATGATCTGATCCTGAATAAACCTTAAGTTTAGTCAATTGTTTTTTAGCTAAAGGACCACCAGGCAACATTCTTTTTACAGCCATCTTTAAAACTTCACCTGGTTTTGAAGATTGTAATATTTCAGGTGTTGTTTCTTTAATTCCCCCGGGATGGCCTGTGTGTCTATAATATTTTTTATTTGAAAACTTGTTTCCTGTAAATTTTAATTGATCTACGTTTTTAACAACAACAAAATCTCCACTATCCATATGAGGAGTAAATGTTGCTTTATTTTTTCCTCTAAGAATTTTTGATACAACGGTTGCTAGTCTTCCTACTACAGCTCCGGTTGCGTCAATTTCAAACCATTTACTATTTAGGTCATCTTTTTTAAGAAATTTAGTCATAATTGCGGGATTAATACTTATAAATCGATATATTGTCAAACGATATACAGTTAGACTTAAGTCATTTTTGATAGTTTTAACTAATAAATAAGCTATAAATAAGCGATAATATTTGATTATAATAATATCTTAAAAATTTAAACAGGAGCAACTAAATGTCAGACAAAAAAGGAATGGATCCTAAAACATATAAATTCGATACCCTTAGTTTACATGCGGGATATCAACCTCATAAAAATGCTGGTTCAAGACAAGTGCCAATATACCAAACAACTTCTTATCTATTTGATGACGTAGATCATGCAGCAGCATTATTTAATTTAGAAAGAGGTGGACATATTTATAGTAGGATATCAAATCCGACAGTTGCCGTTTTAGAAGAGAGAGTAGCTTCATTAGAAGGAGGAACAGCTGCACTTGCTACATCGTCTGGTATGAGTGCGATATTTCTTGCAGTAATGACTCTTTGTGAGGCAGGAGATCATTTAGTTGTATCATCCCAACTTTACGGCGGAACAGTAAATTTATTTAGATTAACACTTCCAAAATTTGGAATTAAAACAACTTTTGTAAAACCAAGAGACACAGAAGGATTTAAAAAAGCAATTCAAAAAAATACAAAAGGTATTTTTGGAGAACTTGTAGGTAATCCAGGAAATGAAATAATGAATATGCCTGAGATTGCTAAAATTGCTCACGACGCAGGTATTCCTTTAATGGTAGATGCAACTTATCAAACACCTTATTTATGTAAACCTATAGAGCACGGTGCTGATATTGTAGTTCATTCACTTACTAAATGGATGGCAGGTCATGGATCTTCAATGGCTGGTATAATTGTTGAAGGTGGTAAGTTTGACTGGATGCAAAATGATAAATTTCCAACAATGACTCAACCTTATGAAGGTTATCATGGATTATCTTTTGCTGAAGAATTTGGACCAACAGCATTTACAATGAAAGCAAGAGCTGAAGGTATGAGAGATTTTGGTCCTTGTCTAAGCCCTCAAAATGCATGGAATGTGTTACAAGGTATAGAGACACTTTCAGTAAGAATGAAAAAACATTGCGAGAATGCAGAAAAAATGGTCGAGTATTTATTAGGTCACGAAAGTGTTGCTTGGGTTTCACACCCGAGTGTTCCAGATCATCCCGATCATGATTTAGCAAGCAAATTATTACCTAATGGTAAAGGATCAATGATTGCATTTGGTATTAAAGGAGGAAAAGCTGCAGGTGAAGCATTTATTAATAACGTTAAACTTGCTTCTCATTTAGCAAATGTTGGAGATACACGTACATTGGTAATCCATCCAGCATCGGCTACACACTCTCAAATGGATGAAGCTACATTAAAGTTTGCGGGTTTATCCCATGATATGATCAGATTATCTGTTGGTATTGAAGATATAGATGATATTAAAAACGACTTTGAAAATGGATTTAGAGCTGCTAGGAAACCTAGACTCGTATCCAATCAATGAAGTTTCAAGTAAACAATAACGAAGTTTATGCTTCTACAGGTGGTAGACCGTTTGATAAAAATAAACCATTAATAATTTTTGTACATGGTAGCGGACTAACTCATATGACATGGGTTTTGCAAACAAGATATTTTGCATTCCATGGATATAGCGTTTTAGCTTTAGATATGCCAGGTCATGGTTTATCTGGAGGTGAAAGTTTAAAATCAATTGAGGATATGGCCGATTGGGTTAGTGATGTTATTGATGCAGTTGGATATAAAGAAGCTTCTTTAGTTGGTCATTCCCAAGGTTGTTTGGTTACTGTGGAGTGTACAGCGAGAAATCCTAATAAAATAAAAACTTTAAGTTTAATGGGTGGAGCTGGTGCAATTCCGATGAATCCTGAATTATTATCTTTAGCAGAAAATAATGACCCCAAAGCCGTTGAATTAATGATGGACTGGGCACATGGGCCAGCTGGTCATTTTGGCGGTCATCCTGTACCGGGATTATATCATATTAATACTGGTTCAATGCTAGCTAAAACTAGAACAATAAAAAATACCCTCGGTGTAGATTTTAGAGCATGTGATAATTACAAAAATGGTTTTGAGGCTGCAAAACAAATTAAGATTCCTACCCTTTCTATACTTGCCACAGACGATAAAATGTGTCCAGTAAAAGAAGGTAAAAAACTAGCTAATTTAATTGAAGGAAGTCAAATAGATATAATAGATAATTGCGGACATATGATGTTATTAGAGGAAGCAGATCGAGTATTAAATGTTTTGAAAAAATTCATAACAACAAATTATCCAGCAAATTAGTAGTTGCAATATTGTTTTTATGAAAAAAAATTTTAGATTTTTTGATAATAGACAAAAATATTTACTTTTCGTTACAACAACTAACGAAAAGAACAAAATTGCTGATGCGCTGAAACCTATTGTTCAAAAATTAAAACCAAAATTTCCAGCATTAAAAATATTTGATGCAGGTATGGGTGATGGATCATTATTGATGAGTGTAATGAGGCAATGTCATCAGAAACTGCCTCAAATTCCTTTGCTAGTTAGTACAAAGGAAATAAGCATGGAAGATGTTAGATTGGGACTTGAAAAGCTTCCAGATCGATTTATCGAGCATAAAAACACAGTATTTGTTATCTCTAATCTAAATTATGTTGAATCCACTTCACTCAAATCAAATGACAAAAAAAAACAAAAAAAGATGAATTGGAAAATAGTTAAGCTAAAAGGTAATTCTTCATTAGATTTTTCAAATCAATTGAGAAAACTTAATCAAGAATTTTTAAGTAAAAAATGGCAAATAGAGAGAAATCCTAAAAATGGTAATCCTACATATAAAGAACCTTCTGTTATAGTGATTTATAGAAAAGATCAGGAATTTTCATTAAAAAATGTTATTCCAAAAAAAAATAATGGGAAAAATAGTTACGACTTAATCATTGCATCTCAACCTTATAGATCAAGAATATCTGTAGAGAAAAAAGTAAAGTATGTAATTGATCCAATGATAAAATCGTTAGATAAGAGAGGTAAATTGGTGGTGGTTCATGCATGTGGAAATGATCCAGGAAACAAAATTATAAAAAAAATTTGGCCAAAAGAAAAGCCATTTCCTTCTCTATACGATTCAATAATAAAATATATAAAAAATAATACAGACCATGAAATTTTGAAAAGTTTAAAATTTAATAAAAAACAAACTATTAAATATGTCCTGCGAGCATTACCAAATGAAATTAGCGGTGGTATTGCTACTTCATTAATATTTTCAGCATGGAATGCCGCGGTATATGTTAACCAAATATCAGATGAGCAAATAATGAATGCCGAAAGGAAAAAATATTATCAAAAAGTTGTGAAAGATATAGTCAATAAAAACAAAGGATTATATTTCAACAATGAAATATTTGTAATTGAAAAAAAATAATTAACTAAATCTATTACTGTATACAAAATACAATGATGATGTAATTAATAGTATTGAACTAAACTGATGCAAAGAAGCTGTTAAAATACTAGCACCAGACAAAACTGTAAGAATTCCCAATATAATTTGTAATATTATAATTAATCCTAAGATGATTACAGGTTTAAATAAATGAAAAAATTTATTACGAAAAGTTATGTAAGAAATTACTATGTATATTATAAATATTAAATAAGCTAGATTTCGATGTAAATATTGAACTAATGATGGATCGCTAAAAGCAGATAATTTAAATAGACTTGCAAATTTATTATCATCTGGAAAATAAGAATTACCCATTAAAGGCCATGTGTTATATATTTTTCCTGCATCCATACCTGAAACGAATGCGCCAATAATAATTTGTAAGAAAATTAGTAATAAAAAAAATTCAGGTAAGTAGTTATTAATTTTTTGATCCTTTTTATAAAAGTTTGCTAAACTTAAATAATTCCAAAAAATTAAAGATAAAATTATAAATGCAAATAAAAGATGTATAGAAAGTCTAAAATGACTAACATCTATATTATTCACAAGACCGCTCTGCACCATATACCAACCCAAAAAACCCTGAAAACAAATCAAAAAAAATATAAAATATAAATTATAAAGTTTTTTAAAATCTAATTTGATAGTAAAAAAGATTAAGGGTATCAAAAAACCCAAACCAATTATGCGTCCAAAAAATCTATGTGCCCATTCCCACCAAAATATCACTTTAAATTCCTCTAAAGTCATAGAATAATTTTGAATTTTAAATTCAGGAATTTGTTTATAAGAATCGAAATATTCTAACCAAGAAGCATTATCCATTGGTGGAAAAAAACCTTTAAAAAATTCCCATTCTGTAATTGATAATCCAGAGTCTGTAAGTCTTGTTAAACCACCAACGACTATCATTGCTGAAACCAAAAAAAACATAAATAACAACCAATTGGACATGTAATTTTTAATTTTTTTATTAATTTCGGTATACATAATTGTTTAAATATAATATTTATTAGCAATTCCAATTGATCAAATGTCGCCTGATAAAAGAAAAAAATTAAACATATTAAGAAAAAAATTAGATCTTCTTGATAATAAATTAATTAAATTGATAAAAATTAGGACTAATATTGTTAAAGATGTTCTTAAACTTAAAACTTACAAACATGAGATAGTAGATAAGAAAAGAATATCATTAATCCTTAAAAATATAAAAAAAAAATCGATTAGAAATAAAATTGATCCAAAAATTACAAATCGAATATGGAAAAATATGATTATGTCTTATATTGATTTTGAAAGAAGAAATTTTAAGAAAAAATAATTACTTACTGTGTGGTGGTAGCTTCTTTTCTACAAATAATTCGTGCTTTCTTGTTGCTGGATTATATTTTTTTGCCTTCAATTTTACTTTAGCTTTTTCACCTCCAGCTGGTTTTTTAACGTAATAAAAGAATGGACTATCAGGTTTAGCCTCGGGAACCAATCTAACTTTTACGTGAGTTTTTTTAGCCATGATTTTTTAAGTTTTTTATAAGTTTAGATAATTTTGTTATCTTAGTTTTTAAAACAACTTTGTTTATAGTTTTATTATTAATTTCGTCAAGTTTAGAGTTATCAGACATAAGTTGTTTTTTTACACCATTTATGGTCATTCCTTTATTTTTTAAAAGAAATTTAATTTTTTTTAAAATTTCTATTGATTTATTGTCATAGTATCTTCTATTACCTGAAAAAAAATGTGGTTTTACATCTTTAAATTTTTTTTCCCAAAAACGTAATGTATGAGTTGATAATTTACCTGTTTTTTTATTAACAAGATTTAAAATTCTTGCAACATCACCAATAGATTTATATGTTTTATTATTATCCCTCATTTTGATTAATATATTTTTTTAGTTCCTTTGATGGTCTAAATAATATTACATTCCTGTCTGAAATAATTTTTTGTTCTAATGTTTTAGGATTTCTGCCAATTCTACTATTCTTATGCTTTAAAACAAATGTTCCAAATCCTGTAATTTTTACTTTTTTGTTCTCTATTAGCTCATTTAGGATTAAAGAAAAAATATCCTCAAGCAAATTTTCAGAAATTTTCTTAGAAAATCCTAGTTGCATATATATGGAATTAATTATTTCTTTTTTGGTAAGATTAATTCTCATTTAAATTATATTTTTTTTAATTTTTTGTATTAATTTACCTTTAATAATTTTTTCACACACTTTTAAAGAATTTGCAAATCCAATAGCATCAGTTGATCCATGACTTTTAATAACAGGCTTGTCCAAACCTAATAATATAGCTCCATTATAAAGTCTTGGGTCTAATTTATTTTTAAAATGTTTTAAATTTTTTATATTTAAAAGTGCTGATAACTTACCAATTAAGGATTTATTAAAAGCATTCTTAAGTTCTGAAGTTATAAAATTAGCTGTTCCTTCTGCTGTTTTTAATGCAACATTTCCTGTGAACCCATCTGTTACAATTACATTTACATCTCCATCCATTATATGGTTTCCTTCAATGTATCCTTTGAATTCAAACAAAGGATTTTCTCTTTCATTAAGAATTTGATAAGTATTTTTTATAACATTATTACCTTTTAACTCCTCAGATCCAATATTTAACAATGCTACTTTAGCTTCTTCATTTTCAAAAAGTGATTTATGCAAAGCTGAGCCCATTAAACTAAAATCAATTAAATTTTTTTCACTACATTCTATATTTGCTCCCAAATCTAAAACAATATTCATGCCGTTTTTATTAGGCCATAATGCAGATAATGCTGGTTTATCAATTTTTTTAATCATGCTTAAATTTAATTTAGCTATTACAAACAACGCACCTGTATTACCAGCTGATACTATTGCGTCTGATTCATTCATTTTTAAACTTTCTATGGAAAGCCACATGCTAGTATCTTTACCCTTTTTTGCAGCGGACAAAGGGCTATCACTGTCTTCGATTAGCTTTTCTGTATGAGTGATTTTAAAACTCTCATTTTTCAATTTTGTATTTTTTAATATTGGATCAATAAGATTTTTATCTCCAAAAATATTATAAAAAACTCCATCAGATTGTGAAGAATGAATTTCTATACCTTTCAAAACTTTAGTAGGAGAGTTTTCACCACCCATTGCATCTACTGCAATTTTAATTGGGTTGTTCATATAATTTTATTCTTTTGGGTCTAATACTTGTCTACCTTTATAAAAACCAGTTTTAAGATCCATATGATGTGATAGCCTATATTCGCCGGATTTTTTATCTTCAATAACATTTTTTACTTTAGATTGAATATGAGAACGTCTCATTCCAGCTCTAGACTTCGTGGTTTTTCGTTTTGGTACAGCCATAATATAATTTAAAATGTTAATATATCTTTTGAGAGATTTTTAAAAGAGTTTTTTCTAATAAAAAACCTATATTTTTCAAAATAATCAATAATATTTTCATAATTTAGTGATGCGTCTATATAAAGTTTAAAAATATCTACTTTATTTTTTAAATCCAGATTTTCCCAATTATCAATTTTATCAATTATTGAAAACAATAAATTAACATATTCCTTCATTTTTTTATTAATCGTTGCATCTCCATAACCAATTTCTCTTATAGAAAGTTCTATTTGTCTTATACAAAAATCAAAAAATTTTTGTAAATCATCTTTTGTCTCAATATTTTTATAATTTTTTAAAAGAAAACCTAAATGAAAATAAAAAATAATAATTCTGTCATAAAATGTATCTTTATTTTTTTGATTGTATAAAATTTTATTTCTGGTGAGTTTAATTAAATTGTTGTAAATATTTAAATAAATGTCGTTCATAAAAATTATATTAATAATATTGATTATATTTATAGTTAACTGCTCTGGAAATAAAGTATCTAATTATCACGGCATAAAAAGATTAGAAAGTAAATTTGAGAAAATTGAAGTAAATGTATCTAATAAAAATGATATAATTTCAATAATTGGTCCACCATCTACAATAAGTGATTTTAATAAAAATAAGTGGTATTATATTGAAAGATTAAAAACCAATCAGTCATTAATAAAATTAGGGACGCAAAAAATAAAAAAAAATAATATATTAGTTGTCGAACTTAATGAATTTGGAATTTTAAAAAGTAAAAAATTGTTAAATCTAAATGATATGAATGATATTAAATATCTAAAATCTACTACTCAAAAAGAATTTAAAAATAATAGTGTTATATATAGCGTGTTCTCATCTTTAAGAGAAAAAATTAATGCACCTGCAAAAAATAGAAGTAAATAAATTACCCAGCTATTACAGCTAACAATAATAACGCTACAATATTTGTTATTTTTATCATAGGGTTTACAGCTGGACCAGCCGTATCTTTGTAAGGATCTCCAACTGTGTCACCTGTTACTGCAGCTTTATGTGCTTCAGAGCCTTTTCCACCAAATTTACCATCTTCAATATATTTTTTTGCATTATCCCATGCGCCACCACCAGCTGTCATTGAAACTGCAACAAATAATCCTGTGATTATTACCCCCAGCAACATAGCACCAACAGATGACAATGCTGCAACTTGTCCGCCTATTGGTAAAATAATTAAATATAAAACAATTGGTGATAAAACTGGTAACAGTGATGGTATAACCATTTCTTTAATTGCAGCTTTTGTGAGTAAATCTACAAGTTTACCATAATCTGGTTTGGCTTTACGTTTCATTATGCCCGGAATTTTTTTGAATTGTCTTCTTACTTCAATTACTACAGCTCCACCAGCTCTACCAACTGCTTGCATTCCCATTGATCCAAATAAATATGGTAACATTCCACCAATTAATAAACCAACAACAACAAATGGGTTAGATAAATCAAATGTAACAACTATTCCTTCTAATTTTGATCCTGCTTCTTTTGAAAAATGCTTTATATCCTCAGTATATGCAGCAAATAAAACTAGCGCTCCTAATCCTGCTGAGCCTATTGCGTAACCTTTTGTTACAGCTTTAGTCGTATTTCCAACAGCATCTAATGCATCTGTAGTTTTTCTAACGTTTTTTGGAAGATTTGACATCTCTGCAATTCCACCAGCATTATCTGTTACAGGACCATATGCATCTAGAGCCACAACCATTCCTGCAAGTGCAAGCATAGTAGTTACTGCTATAGCAATTCCAAATAAGCCAGCAATTGAGTTTGTTAATAAAATACCAGCAACAATTATAAGTGCTGGAATAGCAGTTGCCTCCATGGATATAGCCAAACCTTGTATTACATTAGTACCGTGACCTGTAGTTGACGATTCTGCAACACTTTTAACTGGTCTATAATCTGTTCCAGTATAATATTCAGTTATCCATATTAACAAACCAGTAATAATTAAACCTATTACCCCACAGTAATATAAACTCATACCATTAAAGGAAACTCCATTAACAGAATATGTTGTATCTAATCCAATAACATAATCTGTTATTGGATATAATAAAATTAAAGATAAAATGGCTGTAGCAACAAAACCCTTATATAATGCATTCATTATATTTTTTGATTGTCCTAATTTTACAAAAAAAGTACCTACAATAGATGTCAATATACAAGCAGCTCCTATACTTAAAGGATAAACCATCATATTTAAATCTGATACAAAGAATATTGATGAAAGAACCATAGTAGCAACTATAGTTACAGCGTATGTTTCAAATAAATCAGCAGCCATACCTGCACAATCACCAACGTTATCGCCCACATTATCTGCAATCACAGCAGGATTTCTTGGATCATCTTCAGGAATACCCGCCTCTACTTTTCCAACTAAATCAGCACCAACGTCAGCACCTTTTGTAAATATTCCACCGCCTAATCTTGCAAAAATAGATATTAATGATGCTCCAAAGCCTAAGGCCACTAATGCATTAACAATTTCTCTTTCATCAACTCCTGCTGATAATAATATGTAATAATAAACTGCAATTGATAACAAAGCTAAACCAGCAACCAACATACCTGTAATTGCACCTGATTTAAAAGCTATTGAAAGACCTTGAGATAAACCTTTTCTAGAAGCCTCAGCAGTTCGTACGTTAGCTTGAACAGAAACTAACATTCCAACGTAACCAGCAATACCAGATAAAGTTGCTCCAATTAAATATCCAATTCCAACTAATATTGAAAATGCAAAACTAATTATAACTAAAACAACTACACCTACAATAGCAATCGTTTTATATTGTCTATTTAAATATGCTTTGGCACCAATTTGAATAGCAGATGCAATTTCTTGCATCTTTGTATTTCCTGCGCTTGCATTCAAAATTGAAGATCCTGTAACAAATCCATAAACAATGGATAATATTCCAGCAAAAATTGTGTATAATAAAATGGTATCAACAGACATATAATTCCTTAAATAAGTGTTTTAGTTATTTTTTAAAATGCGGACATTACAAAAAAGATTATAAAAGGCAATATTTAACTTATTAGAATATATGAGAATAACCCTGGTATTTGAGGTATTTTATTGGAATTCTCCTATTATCTAATAGGTAATTTTTTGATTTAGTATTAATTTGACCAATAATAGAAATTTTTTGATTCATTTTAGTGGATAAAATTTTTATGTATTTTCTCTTTGACTTAGAAGCTGTAAATAAAATTTGGTAATCATCACCATTGAATAAATAGTCTAATGTCTTCAGTTTTTTGTGTTTAATTAATTGTTTTAAATGATTTGATATCGGGATCTTATCTATCTCTATTAAATAACCAAGTTTTTGTTTATTTATTAATTTATTCAGATCAATTACTAACCCATCTGAAATATCCATAGAGCAGTTTGCTATTTTAAAAAGATGTAAACTAAATTTTATAGGTAGATTGGGTGAATAATATTTATCAATAAAATATTTTTTTTGATTTGAATTCAAATTAATTTGTTTTTTTAAAGCTTTTAAACCAATGTGACTATCACCTACATTACCAGTTATATAAATGTCATCACCAATTTTTGCTTTATTTCTATAAATAATTTTATTTGAATATCCTAAAGATATAACTGTAAAACTTAGATTTTTTGAGGATGTAGTATCACCACCAGATAATTTTATATTAAACTTATTTTGTTCATTTAATAAAGATTTGTTAATTAAAGACATATTTTTTTTTGTAAAATGTTTTTTGTTACCTGAGCCAGCTAAAAAGAAATAATTTGGTTTTACACCTTTTGCATAAATGTCTGATATAGATGATCTTATTATTTTTCTTATAACAAGATTTGGTTTATTAAAATTTAAAAAGTGTATACCCTCATTGTAGGTATCAACAGAAATAACTAATTTTTTAGTTTTATCAAAAAAAACATCATCATTTAAATTTAGCGAAGATGGATTATTTTTAGATAATTTTTTTAAATAATTATTTATTAAGAATTCTTCATTCATCAGTTTCTTAATTTCTTTGAAATTTTATCAAGCAATGCATTCAAATATTTTGTTTGTGATAAATCAATAAAGAAGTTAGAAGCATTAAGATATTCCTTAATAATTATCTTTGAGGATATTTTTGGTTTATACATTAATTCAAAAATCGCACTTTTTATTATTACTTGAAAAACTTTATCTAGATTAGATATTTTTAAATCTTTATTTAAATGATTTACAATTTCCTCATGAATTACGTCATCTCTTTCAATTGTACCGTTTACTACATCTTTTATAAATTTTTTGAAACGATGTTTTGGAAAATTTAATTCTACTTCATTGTTATAATACTTGCTGTAAAGCTTCTGTATTATAATAACTCTTGGGTTATTTTTTTTACTAAAATGAATTGGCATTCTATAAAGATAATATTGTTTTTACTGCGTTGGCTGCCTCTCTACCCTTTTTGCCACGTGCTATAGCTTGCTTTTTATTTAAACAAGTAATTATTCCATTACCAATTGGTTTTTTTGACTCTACGGATATGTTCATAATTGCATCAGTCGTTGATTTAGATATGAAATCAAAATGAGGAGTTTGACCTTTAATTACACATCCAAGTGCAACAAAACCATCATATTTTTTTAAATTTTTGGAGATAACTACTGGTATCTCAAAAACACCCGGAACAGAGATTATATTGATCTTTGCAAAATTCTTTAATTCATTCTTAGCGCTTTTAAGAAGGGCAGTTGAAATTTCTTTATAGTAGTTTGCTTGTATAATTAATACTTTATTTTTCATTTTATAATTTCTTGTTTAATAATCTTGATACCATAACCATCCAACCCAACAACCTTTTTTAGAGTTCTAGTAACTAATATCATTTTCTTTATTTTTAAAGATTTAATTATTTGAGCTCCTATACCATAACTTTTTATTAATTGATCCTTTTCCTTAGTTTTAGACTTTTTATCTTTAAATTCTTTAAGTGTTTGAGTAACAGATTTCAAATTTGGATCTCTTATAAAAATCATAACGCAATTGTTATATTTTTTAAAATATTTTAAAGTTTTTTCAAATGAGTTAGGAAGTTTTTGATTAATTAGATAATTTTGAACTACATTAGATGAAATGACTCTAACTCTTGGTGATTTACTTTTATTAACTTTACCCTTAACTAATGCAAAATGCTCAGAACCATCAATTGAGTTCTCAAAAACATAAATTTTAAATTTTTGATTATTTAAATTAATTGTAGATGTTTTTTTCAATTTAATAAGATTTTCTTTTCTTAATCTGTACGAAATTAAATCTTCAATTTTTGCAATATGAAGTTTATGTTTACTTGCAAATTTTAATAAGTCATCACCTTTTGCCATCGAACCATCTTCATTCATAATCTCACATATTACAGCGGCTGGAATTTTGTTGCCAAGTCTAGCTATGTCGACAGATGCTTCTGTATGACCGGCCCTAACTAGCACACCTCCTTCTCGAGAAATAATTGGAAATACGTGACCGGGAGAAACTATTTCATTTTTTAATACATTTTTTTTTGTAGCAACTTTTATTGTTCGTGATCGGTCTTTAGCTGAAATACCAGTAGTTATACCCTTCTTGGCCTCTATTGAAATGGTAAAGGCTGTTTGATTTCTCGATTGATTAACAGGAGCCATAAATGTTAGCCCAAGTTTATTTGCTTGATTTTTATTTAGTGTTAGACAAATTAAACCTCTGCCGTTTTTCGCCATAAAGTTAATTTTTTTAGAATTAACATCACTGGCATTAAATACTAAATCCCCCTCATTTTCTCGATTTTCATCGTCAACAAGAATATACATTCCTCCTTTTTTTGAAATAGAAATAATCTTTTCTATTGGGCTAAATTTATTTTTTATCATTAATAAATTTTTTTACATATTTAGACAAAATATCAATTTCAATATTAACTAAATCATTTTTTTTAATATTTGCTAAATTTGTAAGTTTTAGTGTATGTGGAATAACCCAAATTTCAAATTTATTCTTTTTTATCTTGGCTATGGTCAAAGATACACCATTTATCAAGATTGATGCTTTCTCAACTAAAAATTTATAAAATTTTTTGTCAATACTAAATTCGTAAATTGTAGATTTATCTACATTTGTTAAATTTGTAACTTTGCTTACTGTATCAACATGACCTTGACAAATATGACCTGAAATATTTTGTCCATACTTTAAAGGTAGTTCTAAATTAACATAATCACCAACATTAGAATTCTTGAATTTTGATTTTCTTATAGTTTCATTTGATAAATAAAATTCAGATATACCTTTTTTATATGATATTAATGTTAGGCAGACACCATCACAGGAAATAGATATTCCTAATTGCTTATTAGTTAATTTTAATTTTGACTTTATAAAGACGTTTATACCTTTAGGTCTTTTGGTAATATTTGTAATTTTACCTTTATTAAAAATT